>JBGVQK010000014.1:0-12253 GCA_045127455.1 Eubacteriales bacterium | reverse complement strand
TGTAAGGGTCAACCAAAATATAGTAGGTTCCCTCTTTGGGAAATGTTCCTATGAGAACATCCTCGATGTCTTCAACCTTGAGTTGATATTTGTAACCAAAGAAGAAGCCTTTTCGATATAACATCTTCTCTTTGTGGTTGTATGTAACGGTATATGCCGTTCGATTGCCCCAGAGAATGCATAACGGAATTAATAGCGCAAAAATAATAGTTCCTATCAGATATATCAGTATATCTTCGTTTTGGGCAAGAGCATCGAGCAAGCTACGGATATAGATAATTTCAGAAATCGTAAACAGTACGACAGCAAAGATTGAAAACACTGCCTCAATTTTAGACGAATAAACCTTTCTTATCATTTTATTTCCCCCTATATCCTTCTTTTTTATCACAGTCGCTCCACTGTGTCGGTTTCGATCGCGCGGATAAAGGCGGTGGCGGTATAAATTTTGTAGTCTCCAACAAGTGCTCCGTTGTCGATCTCTTCAATTTTGTTTCCAAAATGGCAGAAAAGCTGTTTGGGAACGGGATTGATGATGAGGATTTTGGGAAGCTCGGAGTCGTATCCGAATTCCCTGACGGTTGTATGGCTGAAGATCGGTGTTTTGAACAGACGGAAGGAGTGCATAAAGTGCAAGCCACCCATGGGATGAATCGCCAGCGGCACGCCTCTTTTGGGCGCGCCAACAAGCTTGCAGGAATAGGTCCTTTTGTTGGTTGTTATTTGAAAGCTCTCGCCCTTGCAGACGCGGAATGCCGAAAGATAGGGGTGCTTGACCTCGGTTGTTTGAAAATTCTTTTGTGCGCACGCCCGCTTGATTGCCTTGAGGCACTTTTTGCGTGCAAGCAGCACACGGAAAAAGTTGAAAAATACTGCAAATAGAATGACAAAAACAACAAGAACAAGCAGCAAGGGGCTGGGGTATCTCTTCCACAATTCAAACATAAGGGGCATGTATTGCGTAAAAAAGCTCCACAGCATTAAGGTTGCAAACGGCACAAAGGCATACGCAGCCATAATTGAAAGATAGGTGTTGCGTTTTGTTTTTTTGCTGACGTCACGCTTCATTCCGCGCTCGCGTTGCCAATAGTCGATTGCCGAAATGTGTGCCACCACATAAGTAACCAATAAAAACGGGATGAAAACGCAAAGGGCGATAAGATGTCTGCCAAAATTTCCATATGCTCCAAAAATCTGTGCAAGGACCGGCACAGTTAACCACATAGGCAATATACAGAACATAACAGCCGTAACGACGAATTGAAGCCAAAAGTTTTTTTGCTTGAAAAGAAAAGCAAGATATTCCCTCTTGGTCGATTCCTCATGCAACTCCTCAAGAAAGCGAGCATAGATATCATCGTTGTAGGTCGCCTTAAGACGAATGAAGGAATGGTAATACAACACGAGGAACACCAAACAGATCAGAGTGTAGGCGTTAAAATAAAACTGCTCCCCTCCCATAAAATAAACCCAGAGAAATGGTACCAGAGAAAGCCCTCCAAACATTCCCAAAAGACGAATGGTTTTGGAAAAATATTGGCGAATTTTTTTCAAAATCATCATAAATTTCATGAAAAACGCCTCCTTTTGTAAGTTGTACTTCCATTATACCATAATTTTTCTATCCTGTCAATAGATTGTATAAAAAATCCCTACGAAATTTTAACACTTTCGTAGGGCTTTTTATTTTTGAAAATTATGCGTTAAAATTGGGGTGCTCCAAGAGCAGATTGATAAAGAATCCGCCCAAGACCGAGCGCGCTTGGAAGCCAACCTGACGAGCACTGACGGTGTCGTACCAGTCGGTCAGGGGCACGCGGTCAAGAGAGTCGCGCGTCATATTGGTCATTGATTTGTAAACTGCTTTGGTGTATTCAGGCACGTCTGCCATAACGGTGGTCCATGCCATCCAGTCGAGCTTGGTGTAGCTTGCGCGAGAGTCGAGCGGAACGCCGTATTCGTTCATCTTTTCGGCATAAACTGCGATCTCCTCGCGAGCAACGTCCTCGCCAAAGAGGTCAAGACCGAGCAAACGATCCCAAACCATATTGTATTTGAGGCTCCAGGTGTCGTCTCTGTCAAAGGTCAGGCGCCAGCCCTTGCCGTTTTGCTTTTTGGCTTCAAGCTTCCACTTGTTTGCCATCTCCTTGGCAATGGCGGTGTACTTCTCTTCCCCAAACAGCTGACCGAATGCGCCGAGTGCAACAATTGCTTTGATACTCAAGTTGCAGTTCTCGGCGAGGTGACCTGCAAAGTCGTCGGTGCAGAGCTGATTTTCGGGGTTGTAGCCGTATTCAACGAGGTAATCTGCCCACGCTTGTAAAATGTCGCGGTTCTCCTCTGCCAAAGCACGGTCACCGTCGGCACGCGTTGCGGCGGCTACGGTAAGGATCGCGTTTCCGCATTCCTCAACGGGCATTTGATATTTGAGCTCGTTGTTGCCGTAAACCTGACCGTTGCAAAGCGGATACTGTCCGCAATCGTGGGGGGCGAAGGGATAGGGCCACGCCTCACTCTTGGCATAGTGGAAGATGGGGAGCATCATACCGCGCACAAGCTCGGGATTGTAGATGAGGTAAAGCGGAATGGACGGATAGGTAACGTCAAGCGTTGCCATACATCCGTTGGAAAAGTTCTCCTTGGAGAAGAACATCATTTTGCCGTCGATCTCGCAAAGCTTATGTGCCGCAACAGTCTGGCGGTAAGCCAAAGCGCCGAGCTTGGCGTATTCGGGCGAGATCTTCTCCATTTTTGCGATGAGATCCACATCAAATTTTGCGCATTCCTCGCGCAGCTTCCAAGCATCGGCAACAGCTGCTTTGAGCATCGTGTCAAAATCGCCGTAAACGGTCTTGTAGTAAGCATCAACGTCGCGGTGGAAATACTGAATGGATTTGATATCATCGTAGGCGAGCACGAAAACGTCGGAGAGCTTATCGGACGTTGCGCGCAAAAGCGGAACGGTATAGAACTTGACGGGCTGCGAAAGATCTGCATCGCTACGCCAAGGGCGCACGGTAAACTCGGAAATGCGATTATTCAGCACGCCGAGGCTTGCGTTGGGGTGAACGAGGTGCAAGTATCCCCAATCAATGCGTGCGTCATCTCCCGAGCGATTGAGCGGATTTTGCTCGTGATTGCCCATCCAAACATGGCCTTCCTCTTGGAAGCAATCCATTTGCTTTACGTAGTATCCGTCACCGCAAAGGTAGGATGCGGCATCGAAATAAACGCTAAAGGTGTGACCTTCCTCTCGGGGGGTGATTTCGTAGAAAATATAAGAAACGGGGCGTGAGAACACCTCGGGTCTCTCAAGAAGTAAGGGTGTCAAAAAGGTGACACGCAGCTCGCACGCGGGGTGCGAAAAGGTATAAACGGTGGATGTGGGATTGACGGTGACGTCGGTCTGCTCAAGCGCACTGCCCTCGGGAAAATAGCGGTCGGTAACGGCAGTTTTGCCCATAAAGCGGTACTTTTTGCCATCAATGGTGATAAAGCCGAACATAGATTGCAGCACACCCGTCCAATGGCGCGTATGGTCATCGGTGAGGCGATCGGTAAAGCTCCAAATACTAAAATAAGGGTCATTCGCCACAAGCGGTATTGCCGTAGGGCGGAATTTTGTATTTTGATTCATAATCTTTCTCCTCTTCTCTTTTAGGAAAATGGAATGAAAACGCCAAGGGAATTAACATGATAGCCTCCCTTGTGTAAAGGGAGGTGGCACGGCTCGAAAGCCGTGATGGAGGGATTGTAGAAGTTAATTTTGCATAGAACAATCCCTCAGTCAAATGCGCTTACGGCATTTGACAGCTCCCTTTACACAAGGGAGCCTTAGGTTAATAGCACCATAGCTTTCAAAAAAGTGTGCACTCTTTTCTAACGCACTCAATATGTGCGCAAAATGGGCACGCTATCGCTCATAAAATTGCTGACGGACGTGCCCATTTGGGAATCTGTTTTAATTAAATGGAATGAATACCGTTTGCTTTGTCGGCGTGCTCGGTATCAATGCCGTACTTCTTCGCCTTGCGGTATTCAAAGAACTTTTTGGATACCTCCGGGAAGAGTGCGTAGGAGAGGACGTCCTCATCCTGCTCGAGATACTGTGCGATCTCCGAGCGGAGCTGCTCAAGCTCGGGCTTAAGCGCATCTGCGGGACGGTAGTCGATGGGCTTCTCGTCGCCGATGATCTTTTTTACAAATGCAGGATCAATTGCTACGGGAGTTTTGCCGTAGTCACCGCGAACGATACCCTTGAATTCCTTGGTAACGGTCTTATATCTTTCGCCCATAATAACGTTGAATACTGCCTGCGTACCAACGATTTGGGAGGAAGGCGTTACCAGAGGAGGATAGCCTACGTCTGCGCGCACGCGCGGAACTTCCTCAAGAACCTCGGTCAGCTTATCGGACTTGCCTGCTTGTGCGAGCTGGCTCATCAGGTTGGAAAGCATACCGCCGGGAACCTGATATACGAGCGCGTTAACGTCAACCTTGAGTGCCTTGGGATTGAGAAGTCCGCTTGCCAAATACTTTTCACGCAGAGGGGTAAAGTGCTTGGTGATCTTATCAAGGTCGGTCAAGTTGATGCCGGTATCGTAGGGTGTGCCCTCAAGAGCGGCAACCAATGCCTCTGTGGGGGGCTGAGAAGTACCCATAGCCATAGGCGAGATAGCGGTGTCGATAACGTCAACGCCTGCTTCTACTGCCTTCATCAGCGTCATGGAAGCAAGACCTGCGGTGTAGTGGGTATGCAGCTGAACGGGAACCTTAACAGACTCTTTGATGGTCTTTACGAGATCGTAAGCATCGTAGGGCTTGAGAAGGCCTGCCATATCCTTGATGCAAATGGAGTCAGCGCCCATTTCCTCAAGCTGCTTTGCATACTTGGAGTAGTACTCCATTGTGTAAACGGGACCCGTGGTATAAGAGAATGCCGCCTGCACGTGTCCGCCCTCTTTTTTGGTTGCGTTGATAGCAGTTTTGAGGTTGCGGGGGTCGTTGAGAGCATCGAAAATACGGATGATATCAATGCCGTTTGCAAGAGATTTTTGTACGAAATACTCTACTACGTCATCGGAATAGTGACGGTAGCCGAGGATGTTTTGACCGCGGAAAAGCATTTGCAGCTTGGTGTTCTTTACCTTGTCGCGAATTGCGCGCAGTCTTTCCCAAGGATCTTCATTGAGAAAACGCATGCAAGCATCAAAGGTTGCACCGCCCCACGCCTCAAGGGAATGGTAGCCAACTTTATCCATCTGCTCGAGAATGGGAAGCATCTCGGCAGTGGTCATACGGGTTGCGATCAGCGACTGATGGGAGTCGCGAAGCACTGTTTCTGTAATTTTTACTTTAGCCATTGTTTTACTCCTATCAGTTTGAAATTAGCCGAAGAAGGACATCAGTACGCCTGCAGCTACGGCAGAGCCGATAACGCCTGCTACGTTGGGTCCCATTGCGTGCATCAAAAGGAAGTTAGAGGGATCGGCTTTTTGTCCCTCAATTTGAGATACGCGCGCCGCCATAGGAACAGCGGATACGCCTGCCGAACCGATGAGCGGGTTGATCTTGCCGCCGCTGAGAACGTTCATAAGCTTTGCCGTCAAGAGGCCGCCTGTTGTAGAAATCAGGAACGCAGTAAGGCCGAGAACAATGATCAGAAGAGTCTTTGTGTCAAGGAAGGAAGCCGCAGTTGCAGTTGCACCAACAGAAATGCCAAGACAAATAGTGACAGTGTTCATCAGACCGTTTTGCGCAGTTTTGGAGAGACGGTCGGTCACGCCGCACACGTTCATCAGGTTACCAAACATCAAGCAACCGATCAAAACAAGTGCATCGGGAACGATGAGGCCAACGATGATCATAACAAGGATCGGGAAAATGATCTTTTCCGCTTTGCTAACAGGACGGAGTGCCGTCATTTTGATCTTTCTTTCCTTCTCGGTTGTGAGAAGCTTCATAATAGGCGGCTGGATCATTGGGATAAGTGCCATATAGGAATACGCGGCGATCGCAATGGCACCGAGCAGACCGGGTGCGAGGCTTTTGGTAACCGTAATTGCAGTGGGGCCGTCGGCTCCGCCGATGATACCGATAGATGCCGCCTCATTGCCGGTGAACACACCGGAGATCAGCGCGCCTGCAAATGCTACGAAAACGCCAAGTTGTGCGCCCGCACCGATGAGCAGGCTCTTGGGGTTGGAGATCAGGGGTGTAAAATCGGTCATTGCACCAATGCCGATAAAGATCAGGCAAGGATAAATGCCGGTTTTAACGCCGATGTAAAGCAGGTCTAAAAGACCGCCGTGCTGGAAAATATAATTGAAATTGGTGTATGCCGAAACGATCTCACCGTTTTCCCATGTAAAGCTGTAAAGCTCATTCCATGGAACGACGTGTCCGCCAATAACGGGGCCTTCAACGGCAAGGCTCTTCCCTGCTGCGATCAGCTCGTTCAGCTCTGTGATGTCACAGAACCAATATTCCGAGTGGAACATTCCACCGCCGGGAAGGTTGGTGAGAAGCATTCCAACAGCGATTGGAAGCAAGAGGAGAGGCTCAAAGCCCTTGACGATGGCAAGATAGACCAATACGACCACGATGCCGATCATCACCAGCGTTTGCCACCAAAGAGCATCCATGCTGTTGACCGTGCGGAATACACCGGTGCTTTGCCAAAAGTTTTGCAAAGCATTCAGTAATTCGTCCATAAAGCAATTTCCTTTCTACAAAATCAATTTGCGGTTTGTAAAAAGAGATTAGTTCATGGTAACAAGAACTGCGTCGGTTGCAACGGAAGAACCTTGGGTTGCCTCAACAGATGCTACAACACCGTCAGCGGGAGCCATGATGTCGTTTTCCATCTTCATAGCCTCGAGAACGCAGAGAACGTCGCCCTTCTTAACAGCGTCGCCGGGCTTTACGTTTACCTTGATGAGAGTGCCGGGCATAGGAGCCTTGATAGCGGTTGCGCCTGCCTTGCCTGCGGGAGCTGCTGCAGGTGCGGGAGCTGCTGCAGGTGCAGGAGCTGCTGCAGGTGCGGGAGCTGCTACGGGAGCGGGAGCTGCTACGGGAGCAGGAGCTGCTACGTAAGGAACCTGTACGCCATTGACTTCTTCTACTACTACGTCATATACAACACCATTAACAGTTACACGATAGTTCTTCATAATATTTTACCTTTAACCTTTCAAAAATTAAGTTTGTTTGTAGTTATTTACAATTTGATGGGAAGATTTATCTGCGGTATCCGCGCTTGCGCTCTGCGCGCTTGAAGGATACCACGCGGAAAGGCGTTGTTTCGCCTGCTTCCGCTCTTGCAGCGGTGATCGCTGCCGTAATAGCCGCAACAACGGCTCCGTCGTCCTCGGCTGCAGCAAGTGCCGCGGCAATGGCTGCGGCAATAGCGGCATCGTCGGGGTTCGGGAGTGCCGAACCGCTTGCGCCGGGCGACTTTTTTTCATTTTCATCTCTGTGGAGCACGCGGTGCATGATCTCAACCGCCACCCAAAGCAAAGCCAAGACCACAAAAATGGTTACCATACCCATCAGGGATACGATGCCTGCTTGAGAAAAGACGTTTGTATCACCGCTCTGTGCCGCCAGAGCATACGTGTTAATTACCATTTAAGTACCTCCCTATCAAAGAGGAAGATTGCAATGCTTGCGCAGGGGCGTGCCACTGTTTTTCATCATCAGCATATAAACTGCTGCGCAAATGCGTTGACGAAGTTCATTTGCCGCTATAACGTCGTCGATGCTACCGTCAGCGGCTGCAGCCTCGGGGGATGCACATTCGTTTGTCCATTTTTCGATAAGATCTTGACGAGTGACTTCCTCGGTGATCTGATCGTTCCAAAGGAATGCAACGGCGCTTGCGGGAGCCATTACGCTGATCTCGCTCTCGGGGAGTGCATAGACCATATCTGCGCCCAGCGCCTTGGAGCCCATAAGGGTGAATGCCGCGCCGTAAGCCTTGCCGCATACAACGGTGATCTTTGCGGTATCGGCAGTTGCATACGCCATTGCGAGCTTGCCAAGCTGAGAAGCAAGAGGTGCGCCCTCGGACTCGGCATCGGTTGCAACGCCTACACTATTGACAAGTGTAACAACGGGAATGGAGAAGCTATCGCAGAAGCTGATCAGCTTTGCGGCTTTCTTTGCTCCCTCGCAGGTGATCACGCCGCCATTTTTGCCGGAATCGTTTGCAACGATGCCGCAGGTGACACCACCAAAGGCTGCAATGCCCGTGATCATTTCCTCGGCATAGGATCCGCCAAGTTCAACGAAGTTGTCGGCATCTACAAGCGTTTTAATCAGTTCTTTTCCATCAAGGCCGTCAACGGTAACGGTGCGGTTGACGTCGTCGATGATATCCTCAACAGCAACGCCCTCTTCGCAGTTGGCGGGAAGCATAGAAACGAGCTGAACCGCTCTTGCAAGTGCATCCTCTTCGTTTTCGGCATTGATGGATGCAAGACCGTTCTCGGCGGTGTAATCGGTGGTGCCGATCTCTTTGCCTGCAAGGAACGGAGCGTTTACGTAAAGCTCGGATTGATCCTTAACGGTGATGATCACATCGAACATTGCCGCAACGGTTGCCGCCATACCTGCGCAAACACCGCTCACGATGGCGATTTGCGGAATAACGCCAGATGCATCGCTGACTACCTTGAGCAGCTTGCCGTATGCAGACAGTACCGATGCACCGTCGGCAACGGTAGCACCAATGCTATCGAACACACCCACAACGGGAGCGCCGTTCTTTTGTGCCATGCCATAAAGCTTGGCGATCTTTTCTGCTTGAAGTGCGTCGATCGCGCCCTTCTTTCTATCACTATCTTGTGCAAACGCATAAACCAGCTTGCCGTTTACCGCTCCGTAGCCGCAAACAACACCGGTCAGCTCGTCGCCTCTCTTCATATATGCACCGGTCTCGACAAACGTGCCGGGATCAAAAAGAGCAGCGATTTTTGCACAGCCAACGGTTGTGCCTTTCTCCATAAAGACGAACCTCCAATTCACTTATTTTTGATAGGATCGAGATCATTTTTCAAAAAATTACCATCCTACCCCAGTTTAATGAAATTATATCATAAAAAGGATAAAAAGTCAACGATACTTCCCTTTTTTATTATGAATAATATGTTAAGATTAAAAAAAGGAAAGCCGCCGAAAGCGACCATGCGGTCAACTTTCGGCGGTGGTTTATTTATTGGGGTAATTGATCACAGAACATCAAAAGATTTGAGGTTACCTTTTCCCTCTCGGTAAGAGGACGGAAGGTACCGTTTTCGTAAAGAATATCCATAACCATAAGCGCTACTGTTGGATCCACAAAAGCGCTTACATATCTGAATACCACAAGATCGCGCATTTGAGGCGGGTAATTTTTTGCAACTAACATTGCGTGCTCCAATGCATAGTCTGCAAAAGTTTTCTTGGTCGCTTCGTCAAGTTCCGGAAGCTTTGCAAAAAATGCTTTTGCTTCCCCCTGCATAACCATGATATTGATCTTGTTATCCTCTGTCAAAAATCCGCGCTTCTTCAAACGGTCAAATTTCTCCTTGTTGGCAGGGGTGTTTTCGATTGCTCCTGTCAAAAATTCATACAGATATTCATAGTCCGATGTTCGATTGTTTTTCCAACCTCCCGTGCGGGAAGAATAGCGCGAATCAACAGACCAAGCATATACCGACGGATATTTTTCGGACCAGCGTGTCATATCACCGCAGGACCAATAAGGTGGAAACGTTTGAGGTGAAACATAATCAGGGTCGCTTTGTGTTGCGGGGATGTCAACATAAGCAATAAAATTGCCGCCTGCCAAAGTCTTGATGGAATATTGCGAAAGATTTGTTTTAGACTCGAGACAGCATTTGTTGCTTACTGCGTAGAATATCATGGCTGCTTCAAACAGCTCCCTGTTTCCGCTTGGAATATAAATGTCCTTCACATCTGCGATTGCCGCACGTATCTGCGGTACATATTCGTTCACCAACAACTTAGCAATCTCCATCTTTTTTTGCAGACATTTGTCCTGCAACTCAAGAGAATATGTTTCGGGATTGAAGCAGACATAGGTAGTGTAGCGTTTGCCTGCTTGTTCCACCAAAAAGCCGTTCGCTACAAGCTCTGCAACCGCATCCTCAATGTAGACCGGGGTAACGCCCAGCTCCTCTGCGATTTCGGCAAGTGTTTTGGGCGTGTAATAAACGCTGTAAACAATGTTGAGATTTAATTTGTTGCCCAAGTAGTATTCGGGTCCGCCGTTACTACCGGGATTGCCACCGTGGCCGAAACCTGTTGCTTCGATCGGCTTTATACCAAGCTTTCCAATTTTTCTTTCCATAATAAAACCTTCCTTTAGATCATTTCTTGCTTTGTTAAGATGCCATTTTACTGTACCCTCGGGTATTCCCATCTCCTCGGTGATAGTGGAAATGGTTTTGTTTTCGTAATAAAATGAATAAACGATTTTGCGGCGTGTTTGCGTTAAAAAAGCAATCTCACGGCGAAGGAGATCAAGTTCTGTGTCAACATCGTCATCCCAAACAGAGGTATCATCCGGAATATCCATGCCATCAATCGAGACACCTTCCCTTTTCTTTTTGGAAGATACAAATTTCGAGTAAACGTGCTCGGAAATTCTCCAGACATACCCATCAATGTTTACAATCTCTTTTGCAGAAAGCATAGATAAATAAACTTCGGCAACGATGTCGGAGCTTAATTCTTCTGCCTCTTGATAAGAGAAGGCTTTTTTCATTGCAAAGCCGTAAATTTTTGGCAGATATTGGACGATCAATTCATCTGCTTGCTGTTTGTTCATTTTATCACCTCGGTACCGTTTGCCTATACAGTGGAAAGAAATTCAAAAAGGTTGGCGTTTTTTGAAAATATTATACCATATTTTTTTGAATTTGTCTATACAAAGCAGAAAAAGCCCCGCGCGAGGCGGGGCGAGAATTATTGAGTTACAGAGTTTTTGAATTGGATATATGCTTCATCGTCGCCATAGAATTTATCAAAAGCAGATAACATCGTTCCCCATCTAAACCCAGACATATATTCTTCTAATTTTTCCGGATCATCAACAAGAGAAAAATACATCGGATTTCGTGCAGAAACATCAAAGCTATCGCTTTTTTCAACACTTTTCATTTGAGAAATAGTAGCAGCGAGATCGTATAAAGCTTTCAAGCACAATTCGCGATCTTCAATCTTTCTATATGAGTGTGCCAAGAGATGCGTTGCAAAGAATTTATGGGTTGCATAAAAATCGGAGCATCCGTCATCAAAGACCGACAAAAGCTTTTGATGCGCTTTGCAGAATGAAATGACTTCTTGATGCTTTCCAAGCTCGCTCAAGCGTGATGTTAATACCTGAAGGTTGAGATCCATTGCCAACCAGCAATCAAGCAAGTTTTTCTCGATAAAGCTTACCATTTCTTTATCGTTGTGAGCATATCCCAATGTACGAGCAATACCGGTCACTCTAAAAAAGTATCCTTCCGCACTCATTTTTTCAACGGAATCCAATGCCTTTTGATGCTCGCCAATCTCACCATATATGCGCGAAAGCATATTAAGGGCTTGATCTACTTTCGTATTATCACCGCAAGTGTCAACGACCTCGGTGCAAACCTTGATGGCTTTTTGGACGGCTTCCTTTTTTTCGGTTTCGTCCTTTGACATACGATTGACCATAGACAAAGAGAACGCGAGATAGATTTTCAAATCGGGGCTGTTGGGATATTTTTTCAGTCCTTCGCTGATGATCTCGATTTCTTTATAAGTGTCCATACTGTCATCGGCTGCTTTTATAATCGCTTTTACCTCTTCGGCATAGCTATTCATGTGATAGCCGAATAAGCGGTCGATGGAAACGCCGAAGTAATCTGCAATAATAGGAAAAAGACTTACGTCGGGAGCGCATTGATCATTTTCCCATTTTGACACCGCTTGTTCCGACACGCCAAGCTTTTCGGCAAGCTGTGCTTGTGTAATCTTTTTCTCCTTGCGGAGCGTGTATATGTTTGTTCCAATGTTCATAAAAGTATCTCCTGAAAAATATTTTCGTGGCCACTGTCATTATTATAGCACATCTTATTTGCTATTCCAACATATCAAAGCGATATTTTTCGGCAAGAAAAATCAACCCGAGGTTGGATTCAATAAAACAGATTTTCCCTTACATTGTAGGGCGGGGGCTTGCTCCCGCCGTTTTGTTAGCATAATGTTTTCGAAG
>JBGVQK010000013.1:0-14722 GCA_045127455.1 Eubacteriales bacterium | reverse complement strand
CAAGGATATGATGCCTTTGTGCAAGGAGCGAATTCAAAAAATGGAAAGAAATGCGTAAATAAACAGTAGATTAACAAGGAAAAAAGATATGAAGCAACTCGATACCTATTACAAAGCGTTATTGGAATACAAAAAAATTGCGGGCTCCAATGTGGAGTGCGACTCTTTTTTGCATGCTTTCTCCGATGCAGACGCTGCGTCCGAGGGTATCGAATTGCTCAAAACCGTTTGCGCTGTGGAAGAAGATTGGGTAGCTGCAATTGAAGGCGGACTTATTCACATTCAAAATGCAATTAACGAGAACCGCCAATTTATCCTTTCAAAGGGAGAAGTTTTGCCCATCGAAAAGGTAAAAACCGTTTCTGTCGAATCGGTAAAGCATCTTGCCAAGCATAGCAATTTGATCAGCCGTCCGCCCGTTAACGGCGAGATCGTTCCTGATTCCTTGTATGCCGTCGAACGCCTTAATGACTATACGGTTTACGAAAATCGCTTCTTGTATATGCTCCTTTCTTATCTGCGCGATTTTATTTCCGTAAGACAAGACAAAATCGTTGCGTTTTCTCACAAATATGAAGGAGCGCTAACGCTCAATAAGTCTGTAAACCTTAATGACAGACATATTTCTTATAGCATAGACCTCAAAGAAAAGCGCTTGAACGATTCTTATTTAAAAGAGCATAATGAAAACAAGGAGATCATTGATAGAATTTCTTTGGCTTTCAAAACTGTGCTTTCGCTTCTGGCAACGCCTCTTATGGAGGATGCTGCAAAAGTCCCCATGATCAAGCCGCCCATCACCAAAACAAACATTTTAAAGATGGATAAGCACTTCAAGGGAGCTGTTGAACTATACGATTTCATAATGGCTTACGATAAGCAAGGATATACCATCAAAGAAGAAAGGCAGCTTATCTCTCCCTTTGATAATGATCTTTCGGAGGATATCGCAGGTGTCTGTGCAACTCTCTCATTCCTCACCTACCAAAACGCTCTTGACCTGAGAGCTGAGCTTACGCAAAGGCATAAAAAGCAAGTTGAGCATAAAAAAGTTGAGGAAATAAAGCGTTATAGCAATCAGATCAACCAAATAAAAGAGAAGGTTCAAAACGGAGAACTTGAGGTAGAGGCATATATTCTTGCCCTGGAAGAAAAGTTCGATGCGCTCCAAAAAGCGTATTTGGATGCAGAGGTCATTGCCGAAAAGCTTTCTTTTGCTGAGAGCGAAATTGCTGCGTTGCGCAGTCAAAATGCGATGTTGGATATTCAAAACAAAGAGCTTGACGAAGTTCTTGAAATGAAAACCAATCGCCACGGTGAAGAAATTGAAGCAGTTAGAGAAAAGTATATGCAAGAGTTGAGTGACGCTGAAGCTGACTATTCACAAAAGGTTTCGCTTGCACAGGAAGCACACCTCACGTCATTAAACGCTGCACGAGCGTCTTTTGATAGAGAGCTCGATCAGATTCGTTTGCAATTAGAGCAAGCCCTGAAGGAAAAAGAAGCTTATAAAAAGGCGTATGCCAAAGCCTTTGATGGCAATCTTGCCGCTAATGCACGACTCAAGGCGGCTCTTTCTCAAAACGGAACCCCTATGCAGGATTACACCGAGAAAGAAAAATTTGATCAGCTTGAAAAGGAATACAAAGCATTTACTCGCCTATACAAACGTCAATGGAAGCTTGCAAAGCGAGAGATTGAGAGAAAGCTTTTGAACATTGAAGCTTTGAAGGGTCAAAAGGGTGGCAAGGATGAATAAAAGAATCATTTGGACAGCCGTCATCATTATTGCCGCACTCCTCGGCGCGCTCCTAATAGGTGCCGCAATTATGGGAGCCTTTGATACGCTGCAGATCAATCACGATTTAGTCGTTTTGCTCGCGATCTTCCTTGTTGTTGTGCTCCTTTTGCTTGGCGCGTTGCTGTTTGTGGTCCTTTTTACGCAAAAAGAAGAAGAGACCGTCTATGTAGACAATTTCACGCCACGCGAAGCATCTTCCAATGGCGATGGCAGATTTTGCATGCTGAGCGAAATAGACGAGGGTATTAAAGAAGCATCTCCAATCAAGTATGCCGATGAAATCACATTGGAGCAGATCTGCCACGATTTTAGAAATTATGCGGCAAAAGAACTCAAGCTGTATTACGAAATTGAAGATATCCGTAAATTTGTTGCCGGACTCTCTGTATCTAAACTACTCATCCTGCAAGGTATGTCGGGTACGGGAAAAACCTCGCTTGCACATGCTTGGGGGGACTATTTGAACAATCCTTCAACTGTCATTCCCGTGCAGCCTATGTGGAAGGAAAGAACCGACCTTATCGGCTACTATAATGAATTTACCAAAAGATTTAATGAAACCATGCTTCTGCGCAAAATGTATGAAGCAAACTACAGCAAAAACATTTACGTAACTGTTCTTGATGAAATGAATATTGCAAGAGTAGAGTACTACTTTGCAGAATTCCTATCGGTGCTTGAGCTTCCAAACCCCGAGGAAAGATTTCTCGACGTAGTTTCGGATAAATGGGAAAGTGACCCCAAGGGACTTATTGACGGAAAGATCAAGCTCCCCAAGAATATGTGGTTTATCGGAACCGCAAACAACGATGACTCCACCTTTTCCATTTCGGACAAGGTATATGACAGAGCAATGGTACTTGACCTTGACAAGCGTAGTGAGAGATTCTTTGCTCCCAAGATCGAAAAGCTCCGTATAAGTGCCGAAAAATTCGAGGAACTGACCGAAAATGCGATTCGAGAGAATTCTATCAGTCAAAGAAACCTCAACAGACTTTTAGCCCTTGACGAATACCTCAAAGAGCATTTTCACGTTACGTTCGGTAACCGCATTATGAAGCAGATCCAGATCTATATTCCTGTTTACATCAGCTGCGGTGGAGATGAGCTTTCGGCTCTTGATGACATCCTCTCAAAAAAGGTCATTCGAAAGCTTGAGACACAAAACCCGATCTACCTGAAAAGCTCTGCACAGGGGCTCAAAAACTATTTAGACGCGCTTTTTGGCAAGGATATGATGCCTTTGTGCAAGGAGCGAATTCAAAAAATGGAAAGAAATGCGTAAAACCCGTGGGAGGGGACTATGAAAAGAAATCAATTGATCAATATCATATGCTCCTTACTGTTAGCGTCGCTTCTTATTCTTTCTGCTGTATTAGCAGCAATCTTTTTGCCTCACAAAGAGAGCATAAAGCTTATTGTTGCAAGCACCAGCGTGCAGAAAGAATACGATGGGACGCCTTTGGTCTCGCATTCTTATGAAATCCTTTTAGGGGAACTCTATAGCGGGCATTCAATACTTGCAAGCTTTTCCGCCTCACAAACGGAGATCGGTTCTTCCGATAACATCTTCACACTCAAAATTGTCGACCTCACCGGAAAAGACGTTACCGATCAGTATGAAATTGAGCTTGTTTTCGGCAAACTCAACGTAACGCGTCAATCCGTCAACAACAACCCCGGCACGGGAATCGGGTCAGGCTTTGCCAACAGTGTGGGCGGCGGCTCAACGATCGATCTTGATGGACGCATATCCTCGCTTGATGGAGGAGAAAACAACAACGAGCTTTGCCTTCGCGTAAAAAATCAAATTGACGATACCGTTTATCTCAAAGTCAAAAGCTTTGGGGCGTATACAGGAAACTCATGGCAAGAGGCTGTGGAATACACCAAATATTGGAGTAGCGTTTTCTCCGCAAGCTATCTTACATCTCTGGCATTAAATCGCAAGGATTCTGTTATTGAGATAAAGTCCTTTAGCGATCAATTCTTCCTGCCGTATTATATGTCATACACTGACTTTGGGGATCATCCGATACAAAAGAGTGATGTGCAGTACTCCGGCAACACCGAGAACGCTTACACAGTCGCATACGGGATTTTTGATTATCAAAAAGTAGCGCCCTTGCCATCCTTAACTCACTTTTACGAAAAGGATTATCGTCTTTTTGTTGAATCGCAGTATCTGGAAATTGATGAAGAGACCCGCGCTTATATGGAGAAGATCGCCAAAGGTAATAATCTGCAAAGCGACAATCGCCTCGCCACCGTTCTCAGAGTAGCCGAATACATCAAAAACAGCGCTAAATATTCCTCAAATTACGATAGAAATTTAGATGCGGAAGAAAACATTGCCGTAGCCTTTCTTGATGAATACAAAGAGGGAATCTGCCAGCACTATGCCTCTGCCGCTACACTTTTGTTCAGAGCGATCGGCATTCCCGCAAGATACACTGTTGGATTTGTGACCGATACGCAAGCCGACACCTGGGTCGACGTACGGGGAAAGTCCGCACACGCCTGGGTTGAAGTCTATATTGATGGTATGGGTTGGATAATGATCGAGGTTACAAACGGTTATCAAGGCCCCGGGCAGATCGACGAGATCGAATACACTGCCGAGGTCACACCCGTACTAACCGACAAGCAATATGATGGCACACCGTTATATGCCGAAAACCGCGTAACCGGTTTTGAAGCGTATGAGGCCATGGGGTTTACCTACGCCGCAGCGGTAAACGGATCGCGCACAGAGCTTGGAATGAGCAAAAGCGTTATAGAAGCCTTTACCGTTTATGATCGCAACGGAAATGACGTAACGAAAAAATTTGGTATTCAGTTTAACGAGGGCACTGTTCACGTTTATTACTCGGAGCTCGTTTTTACAAGTGAAAGTATTTCAAAGGTTTACGATGGAACGGCACTTAACACTGACCTTTCAACCTGCAAAATGGTCAGCGGAGAGCTTCGAGAGGGAGACACAATCGAATTTAGCAATGGCTACTTATCATCCGTGGTCAGTGTTCATTCGGGAATAGCTGATTTCCAAGTTTACGTTTTAGATGAAAATCAATATTTTGCAAATAGCATTTATAAGATCACCAAAAAATGCGGCAGCATGACGATTACGCCGCGAGAGATCACACTCAGGGCTGCAAGCGCCGTAAAAGTATACGACGGTCGCAAACTTTCGTCATACGAATACTCCATTACCGAAGGTTCACTCGCAGATGGAGATTCAATTTACAGCTGCAAGATAGAAGGCTCTCAATATGAGATCGGATATTCCGATAACATCATAACCAACGTTATCATAACTAATTTTTATGGCGACGTTGCCACCAAAAACTATATCATCAAGCTTGAGCCGGGCACCTTGCAGGTATTACCCCAAAGTTAAACTTGCAAGAAAGGAGAGGGAAGCGTATGCGATACGAAAACTATCAAAAAAGAATAGAAAAGATAGCCGGCGTATTGCGCGTTATCCTTCTCAAATGGAAGCTACTACTTTTAGCTCTGATCTCTGCTTTGGTAGCGATTTCTGCCTTTCTCTTTTTTAAAGGAACTGTTCTTTACGTAAATTGTGATCCAAGTGCTTCTTATGGAGAAGATATCCAATACAATGCACTTGCACTTTTCAGCCAAACGTACTTGGAGTATCAGGACGACTTTGGCGAATGGTCTACCAAAGCTCCTACCTTACCGGGGCAATATCAGCTTCGCGTGGTTGGAAAAGGCTTCTTTGGTACAAAAGCGAGCAAGGGTATTCCATTCACAATTGATAAAAGAGCCATCAGCATAACGTCTTTGGATGGAACTGTCCTTTACGGTGAAAACCCGGTTCTCACCGCCGATTTGGCATATAATGATTTTCTGTATTGCGAAAAATTCGAAAGCAGCGACGTATTTCTAAAAGATGGCGAAGGCTTGCGTATTTACTCAATACCTCAAGAGGATGCCATTGTGATCAAAGACGTCTACGGGAACGACGTTACCTTTGCATACGAAATTGAGGTCATACAAGAAGAGCTCCGCGTTATCCCCAGAGAGATAACCGTCACCGTGCGGGACGCTTCAAAGGTTTACGACGGAACTGCGCTCACCTTTGACGGATATGAATTGAGTGAGGGAACACTTGCCAACGGAGACTCACTTTTTGCTTATTTTACCAAAAGTATCACCAATAGCGGTAGTGTTGAAAACACCCCCGAGATCATCCTTTTAAACCCCAAAGGGCACGACGTCACACCGTGTTACAACCTTACAATTGTGGCGGGGCTTCTTACGGTTGAAAAAAGACCGCTCATTTTAAAAACACAAAGCGGTGAATTTGGTTATGACGGCTTGCCGCATATGCTTGATCAATACGAAATAAGTCGGGATACGTCTCTGGTTGCAGAGCAGCATCTTACCGTTTTTTGGGGAATGCTGACCGATGCGGGGGAATATAAAAACCTTCCCGCAATCGTAAACGTTTCCACAGAGGATGGCGTTGACGTAACGGAAAACTATTCGATCTTTTTTGAAGCAGGAACGTTAACAATACGCCCTTTGCCATTAACGGTCTCAACCAACAGCGGAGTGACGACCTATCAGGGCGCGGAGCAAAGGTTTAGCTTTTTTGGTTTTAAAATCGAAGAGGGAACTATACTTAACGGACACAGCATTCTCGCCGGCAGATCAGGCACCGCTTCTGACGTTGGAACATACATCAATGACACAGAGGTCATAATAGCCGAGGTCAAAAGTGGAAAAGACGTGACCCACAATTATGATATCACCTACATTCGCGGAACGATAGAGATCAAAAAGCGCACCGTAAGAATTGAGACGGCTTCCGGCGAGTGGGTGTATGACGGCCGTTCTCATCAAAACGAAAATTTCGCTTCCACATCTTTGGGACTTAACGATAAGATCATTGTTACCGAAAGCACCGCTGTTACCGAGGTTGGAACCTATCCAAACATCCTTACCGTAAAGATCGTAAAAGAAGAAAAAGATCAACCACCTTCTGAAGATAATAGTTCCAATACTTCCGGCAACGAAGGGGAAGGGGTTGACGTAACCGCCAATTATGATATCGTCTTCACGCATGGGCGTCTTGAAGTAAAAAAGAGACCCATCACAATAAAGCCTGTTGATGCAAGCAAAGTCTACGATGCAGAGACGCTTACCTCGACAAACGTTCAGGTTTCACCAAAGAGCGAAAATAACCTGATCACAGGACACACTTTATCCAACGTTCAAACGAGCGGAACCTTGACCGACGTGGGTGCTATAACGAACTATATTATTCCTGCGTCTGTCTCCATTCAAAGTGCAACCGGCATGGACGTTACGCACAATTATGACGTAAAGCTATCGGTTGGACTTCTTAGCGTAACACCGAGAGAAATTCTGATTCAAACCGGCAGCGCCACCAAAGAATATGACGGAACAGCACTAACAAGTCAAGACTTTGCTATCGGTAGCTCTTCTGATACGCTTGTAGCCGGTCATACTGTAACCGTTGAAAACATAGGCTCGCTTTCTTGCGTTGGAAAAGCACAAAATATTTGTCGCCTTGATAAAACGAGCATTCATGATGCAAACGGTAACGACGTTACCAAAAATTACCGCATAAAGTATTCTTACGGTATTTTAGAGATTTACGGCAACGCCGCTGCAAATGCTTTTTCTCAAAGCGGTCAGATTGGATCGTTTAGAGACGATCTGACGGACACAAGCACTGACGAAGCCTCATCAATAAGCATTAAAGATGACAGAGCCGGCTATATCTATTTGCGCCTAAAGAGCTTTGGCGGCTATGCAGGATCGGGGTGGTATGAGGCAACCGAATATCCCGAATTGTTGCTTGGAAAATATTCAGCCAATTATCTTTCTTCCTTGACTTTTGGAGCCGATGCACATACCTTGAGTGTGAACGTCAAAAATCCACTTTCCTTTATGCCGTATTACGCTTCTGTATATTCTTCCACGCAGGGTACTACGGGAGAATTGCCACAAACAAGTGACGTCTTTTATAATGTGACGTCTGCCTCCGGCGGAAACTCTATATATACCGTGTCTTATAAGGACTATGACTACATCTCGCCCCTTGTACTACCCGAAGAATATGCCGAATATGAGCAAGCCTATCGCGCTTTTGTTTACTCACAATATCTTATTTTAGATGATGAGACACGCGCGTATATGGAAAAGATCATAGAGAAAGAAGACTTCTTTGAAACGGACATTGAGGGGATTTTAAGCGTTGCAAAATACATTCAAAATTCTGCTAAATACAACCCAAACTATGATGTGACGCTTGATGAAACGAGCAACGTAGCAGTATCCTTCCTTCAAAAATATCAAGAAGGAATCTCTCAACACTTTGCAACCGCGCTCACGCTTTTGTATCGCGCCATGGGAATTCCCGCAAGATACGTGGTAGGATATGCCACCTCTACCGCAAAAAATGAATGGGTAAATGTGAAAAGAAACCAAATACACGCTTGGGTCGAGGTTTATATCGACGGTGCCGGTTGGATAGAAATTGAGGCTACAGGCAGCCCCGAGTTTGGTTTGAACGGCTCCGGCGGCAAGGAACCGAAGCCCTGCATCACGGTCAAGCCCGTCTACCGCAGTAAGGTCTTTGACGGCACACCGCTGACGGCGTCTTCGTTGATCGAATACGATCCCGTGCTTTCCGAACTTGCCTCAAAGGGATATTTCTGGTCTCTCAAAGTTTCAGGTAGCCTTGATATGGTTGGTCGAGGAAAGAGCACTCCGACCCGCTTCACGCTATATGATCCGATTGGAAACGACGTTACGGATCAATTCAATATCATTTTTGAAAACGGAACGCTTGAGGTCTTTGATTCGAATACGTACGTTATCAAAATAGGGCTTGCCCGTCTGCATAAGCAATACGACGGCACGCCGCTTACTTTCGGGCCATCCGACTGCAGCATTACAGATCCTGCAGGTGTAAGCTTGAGCCTTAATATTTCGCTGACCGACGTGGGCTGTTTAACGTTATCCGAGTTAAACGAAAACGCGCATAAATACGTTACCATCTCGCGTGATCTTGACGACTACGGTAAAAAAATCGTTGTAACCTTTACGCAGCTTTCTTCTGCCGTTTGGTCTACGGCTATGATGGAACCGATCCTCACGATCGATCAAAGGGCAATTACCGTTACCGCTTCGTCGGCATCCAAACTCTTTGACGGAACACCTTTAACAAGTGACGTGACCTACATCACCAAAGGCGACCTCTGCGAGGGACACACGATGAAGGTAACCCTGGATGGCTCGATCGATCATGTGGGTAGAGGAGAGAACAAGATCGTGCGTGTCGTTATCACAAACAAGCTTGGTCAGGACATCACCGCAAATTATAAGATCACCACCGTTAGCGGTGTTCTTACCGTTTTAGACAACACAAATTTTGACTTAAAGTAATTCTCCGCCAATTTAAAATAAAAAAGGGCAGCAAGATCCATTGATTTTGCTGTCCTTAACGCAAAAAACACTTGATTTTTTGCAAAAAAGATGATATAATAAATGCATCTTTTATGCGCCTGTAGCTCAGTAGGATAGAGCACCAACCTCCTAAGGTGTAGGCATATCCGCCTAAAACCACTAAATATAGTGTTTTTTGACCGATTTTGCACCATATTTTGCGTTTTTCTCGCAATAAAATCAAAATTGGTATAGTTTTTGGTATTATTTTTGCAACTTTCATTTCGTTAAATAACTTTCAATATGCGCCTATAGCTCAGCAGGATAGAGCACCAACCTCCTAAGTTGGGTGTCGGACGTTCGAATCGTCTTAGGCGCGCCAGCCCACTATTTAGTGGGCTTTTTTCTTTTATTTTGCCTTGCTATCGGGTGTCCTGAATAGGTTTTGACATACTCACGCAGAGCTTCTACAACCTCGTCATAGTTCAGTATCCAACGATTTCCGTGCTTAAAGCTCGTGATTTTTCCTTCTCGTATCAGCCGTTCAATATCGTGTTTATCTATCTGCCAACGCCTAAACCGTTCGTTCCAAAGACGCACGCACTCTTTCAAGGTACGCAGGCGCGGCATTTCGTAACGCCCTTCCCAGCCGTTCGGATTCACCTTTCGCATAAATTCAGCCGAGTCTATCAAGATTATGTTTCGCTCCAAAATATGAGGGATACCGTTTTCAATCGCAAAGCGCCGCACGTTAGTATAGCGAAGGATTGTATCGGTATCCCTTTCTGCAAATAGGGCTTGGAGCTTACCCGACGTTATTTTCTTCATAGGGTTTTCCTCCCAAAACGCAGTAAAGCTCGTCAAGGTTTATCAGCCAAGCATTACCGTATTTCAAAGCCGTCAGCTTGCCTACCTCTATCAACTTTATGACCGTGTAATAAGTGATGATACTGTCGGGGTCTGCTTTCTTCATTTCATTTACAACGTCGCTTATCCGTCTTAATCGTGGTATATACATATTGTTCTCCATAGTAAAAAAGATGGCCGAGATCTTACTCTCAGCCATCTGCTGTCAGTTCGCTTAATATCAGTAGTGCCGTATCTACCGTGTCGGGTATGAAATGAGCATATACCTTTAACGTTATGGTCGGGTCGGCGTGTCCCATATACTTGCTAACCGTGTTTACAGGGACGTTCCGCGCGAGCATTATGCTACAATAGGTATGACGTAAGCCGTGGCAAGTTACCTTTTTGAAGCCGTTTTTCTGCTCAAAGCGTTTCAGCCATTGACCGATGCTGCCCGTTCCTTCGGGCTCTCTGTAAATGTTTACGGCGAAGTAGTAATCGTCGAGCTTGTTATCAAAGTCTGCATCAGCGAGCCTAAACCATTCCATATATGCCCGGAGTTCTGCAATCAGATCATCGGTCAGGGGGATATCTCGCTCCGACGTCGTTGACTTTGTTCCTTTCTCGTATGTGCCAAATTCGGGCGCATACATTCTGTTCTTGTCTATGCGTACAATCTTCTTTTCAAAGTCGAACTTCGACCATTTGAGTCCGTGAAGCTCGCACGTTCTGACGCCGGTAAGCAGCATAAATTTCGTTGTTACCCGTCTGTATATGTATTCGGGCGGAAGGTCGTCAAGAGCCTTGATAAACTCGCGGCATTCCTTAAAGGAATACACCTCTTTTTCGCTTACGGGCGTTAAGCTCGAATTGTTATTACCCGTAACGATTTTCGTGCCGCAAACGGGATTTTTCGTTATCCATTCGTAGCGTACCGCTTCGTTAAATAAAGCCCTCAAAACTCGTCTATATCCCTTTATGGTTTCAAGGGCGTAGGTCTTTTCGATTTCCTCCTGCCTGAAATATTCGTCAAATTCAAGCCCGTAAAACTCGCAGATTGCCTTTGCCTTTTCAAGTAAAATCTTTGCGCCGCAGTTGTTCATACTGTAAGAGGATACCCTTGTCAGTATGCCTTCTCTGGCAAGCTCGCGAAAGCTCACCTGCTTCGGCAAAGGCTTGATTAACTCTGCTTTATCGGTCTTTTCCGTCCGTTTCTGTGTAAATCCGTTCAAGAACAGTTGCACGTCACGGACGGTAATTTCCGATATTGGTCTGTTTGCAAGCTGCTGTTCGGTCAGATACGCCGTAAAACGCCTGTCAACCTCGCAGATTCTTCGGTAATAGCTGATAGACTGCGTGTTTAACACCGTCTTTTGCCATTCCTTCATAAGCTCTGAAAAGGTCAAAACTCTGTTTCGAGCAGCCGTAACACCTTCTTGAAATTCGGTCTTGACCGTTTCTTCAAATTCGATAGCGACCTTTTCAACGTACTTTTTGAATTTCGCTTCTGTCAGCCCGTCCTCGTTATAAACTCTGCGAGTAAAGAGCTTTGGTTTGCAGGTTACGGGGTCTTTGCCGTAGGCTTGAATTTTCGCCTGCAACATTCCTTTCTTGCTTCGTGTGATGTTGATGTGTGCCATTTAGCAACCTCCTTATTTGTCTTTCATCGAGATATAATCTAAAAGGCTGTCCATATCCACGAGGATTTTCGTGCCGGCGTTCAGGCACTTCACTTTTCCTTCCTTGCACCATACGCGGATAGTGTGGATAGTGATAGAAGTTTCGTTATCCTGCGCCTTGATAATCTCGTAAGCCTTCTTGATACTTCTTAACATTTCCGTACCTCCTTTTTGAAATAGTAAGTCAGATGCCGAAAATGGAATAAAATCCATATCGTTTGCTAACTTCCGTTTTCATAATACGGAAATTTGACTTTGAATGTAAGAAACTTATCCCCAAGCAATTCAAAAGTAAAAGCAAAATAAACACCGATTTGCCTAAACTTTATCCCAACCCAAGAACAACTTTCCCTATATCCAAAATCCTCACTTCCCACCTATCAGGAAAAGACACGAGCGGTCAAGGAAAGAGAAAAAAATATTGCATTATTGTAACGAAAAAAAGAGCCGACCTCACGAACTTTTTAAGTCCGTAAAATCGGCTCTTGTTGTTTTCAGCGATAATTTTTTCCCTTGACAGCGACGGCTTTTTCTGATATTTTCCCAAAAGAAAATTGATTGTAAAAGAGATTACCAACCAACACCAAAGACAAAAAAATAAAAGCTACCTACATAAGCAGATAGCCTTTATTCGACCTCTAAATCTTCCGAACGGAACAGATCATCGTCTAAAAATTCAGTAAGCGGTATATTGAAGCCGCGAGCAAGCATAATCACGGTGCTTAACGTAACAGTTTTGTTTCGTCCGTTCATTATGCACTGCATACTTCCGTGTTGTATGCCGGAGTCAAGTTCTAAACGATATTGTGTCATATCTTTTTCCTGCAAGAGCTTTGTAATTCTTCTCGCAACAGCGTCATTTACAGTCACGCAAACACCTCCTATAAGTAGATTTATCTCCGTAGTTTTGCCTACATATATATTTTATCAATAAATAGGAAAAATTATAAGAAGGTGTACCTACATACTATTGATTTTTTCACAAAAGTGTGATATACTATGTAGGTACACCTACATAAAGAGGTATTTTCTATGATTATTACCTTTTGCGGTCATTCACAGTTCATAAGAACGGAAGAATACGAGCAAAAAATCCTTGCCTTTTTGGAAGAAAAGGTCGGTGATAATCCTGCGGATTTTTACTTGGGAGGTTACGGCTCTTTTGACAGCTTTGCCTATGATTGCTGCAAGAATTATAAAGCCACTCACCCCGGCGTTTCGCTCATATTCATTACCCCGTATATGACGGTGGAATATCAGCAAAATCATTTGGAGTATCAAAAGACACGATACGACGAGATCATATACCCGGAAATCGAGGATAAGCCGCCGAGGTTTGCCATTACCTACCGTAATAGGTGGATGGTCGAGCAAGCCGATTACGTTATCTGCGGTATAAATCACGATTGGGGCGGAGCTTATAAAACGTATCAGCACGCAAAGCGCAAGAAAAAGCATATTTTCAACGTCACCGAAAAGGAGTTCTGACTATTGATATCAACACGCTAAAAACAAACAATTTCGTGAGCAACTATGGTGGTTCCGCAACATTGGCTTGCCAATGATAAAAGTCAGGTCGATCCATAGTTTCAGCCACAGTACAAAAAAGTATTGAGCGTGTAGGATATAGGCATCGGTGTATATTGCCGATGCCTTTTGACTTTTTTAGCGGAAATTCGACTATAAATGTCGTAAAAATATATACATAAATATGTATATTGAGCCGAAAAAGTATTGAAAAAGTTGAAAAAATATGCTATACTATAATTGGAAAATTATCGAAATGGGTAACAGTATGTCTAAAGTAAGACTTCGTGTTTATGATAGACCACAGGGCGTATTGTTCGGCTCGCCCCCTTCCGAACGCACTTTTATAAAAAATCATTGAGCCATTTAACATAGGTGTACTGTGCCTTTTTGTTGAATTGCTTTTCTATTTTGAGGACTAATTATGGCAAAGAAATTTTGGACTTTTATCGGCAACGATAAATACGATATAGGTCTTACAGGCAGCACTGTGTACGTTTATGACAAAAACGGCACAGAGCTGGCTGCCTTCAAGGATCTTACATACGCATATAATGCGGTTATCTCTCCACTCGGTGATATTTTTGTAGTCAAAACCACCGATGGAAGAATGGCAATCTATTCTTTTGAGCCGTTAAAGCTCATTAAAAAGTTCCGTTTTTCCAAGATTGACGGCGGTCAGGATGAAAATATGCTATTCTCACCAGACGGAAAGTATTTTTATAGCATTGAAAGTCACACAAATACATCAAAAACTCTTTTGGCAAAATACAAAACCGACGATTTTTCTCTCGTGTGTCAGTTGTTTTCTGATAGAGAGCGTTTTCGCCTATCGGCTATCGAGTATGACGAAAATACCGATTGCTACTATGTGTTAGGAATTTTATATAGTCCCGAAACGAAAATGGCAAATACGTGGTTTGTCGCAAAGCTCGTGGATGACGAGCTTGTGGATATGCGTTATATTACCGAAGGCGAAAGAGATTTTGGAAATGCTGTCAATAGACTAAAAGTTATGGGCTACACCGAAAAGGCGTTTCAGTGGTCGGCTTTCCGATACAAGAAGGAATACGATGACCGATATAAAATCAGCCTTGCCGAGATTAAGGCACTAAATTATTCGTTGGCAGCTCTTTGGAAAAACGCAAGCACAACACTAATAGAAAAAAAGGATTAACTATGAAAAACAATTTTACAAAAGAAGATATTAAAAACAGCGTTGAATACGGGTGGAGAAAAACCTCTTTCTGTTGGCTACTTGGAATTTGGGCTGTTATAGCCGTGGTGATGCTTTTCGGCGTACTTATAATTGGCTTTGATGATATAAAACCCGGTATGGGTTTGCAGGTTTGGCTGATAGTAATGTCAATATATAGCGTGATATACTTGCCATTCGTGGCGTATTACGGCTACAAAATGCTTT
>JBGVQK010000012.1:0-33655 GCA_045127455.1 Eubacteriales bacterium | reverse complement strand
GAGCTCCTTGATATTTTCGTCCTCGTGCCATTTATCTGCCTTTAATCTGTCGTTTACCGCGCTCGTTGAGCGCACAAGCACCAGCGTTTTGGTGTCAAAATAGTCGAGAAGGCATGTTTTCTCGGGGTAGATGAGCGAGATGTATTTATCGAAAAATCCTACGTCAGCAATGTTTCCGCCGATCGCGGTCAGCTCGCGCGTGAGCGTTTCGCTCGCGGTCTCATCGTGCGTTTCTTTATATCTTGCGCGTATCGCCTTTTCTACTCTCGCTCTCTCCTCCTCACCGACAAGCACCTCGCGTGCGGGGGTGAAGGAGACCGAGGCGATGTTATAGAGCATTCTTTGCGATTCGGCATCGAAAATGCCCATTCTGTCTATTTCATCGTCGAAAAATTCGATCCTCACGGGGAACGAGCCCTGTCTTATCTGTCCGTCCGTGTCCTTTATCTCCGCGTTTGGCGAGAAGATATCCACTATTCCTCCGCGCTGTGCAAACTGCCCTGCGACCTCGACCATATCCACTCTTGCGTACCCTGCGCTGACTAGCTTATCCGCGAGGTCCCCGGGCTCCATTTTCGTGAGCATATCGATCTTTATCATTCTCGATAGCAGCTTTTCGGGCGGAACTGTATATCCGAGCGCGGTATGCGGTGTTGTAAAGACGATATCGTATTCGCCCGAAAGTATGCCCGACAAGACCATAAGCCTCTCATGCTCAAACTCATGGGAGGCGGTTATATTATAAAACGTAAGATCACGCGAGATATAGAAGGCGGTGCGGAGTCCGAGGCGAGCATATTCCTCGCTCTTCTCGCGGCACTCCTTTTCCTCTGCGCAGACGGCAAGTACCGTTTTGCGCCTTTTGCCTATTTCTCTTTCTCCTTCGGTGTCTCGGCAAAGAGAGACGCACAAGGCATCCTGCGCTCCGCCCGAAAGTCCTGAGGCGACTGCGGGCAGGCTCTTTTTGCCCTTGAAGTTGTTTTTTACGGTCTCAAGGAGCTGAGTGTACTCTCTGTCGAGCTTTACAAGATCGGTTAGAATGTTTGACATAGGTTTCCTGCTATAATTGATTTCGATAGATTATTTTTTCGAATTGCAGATCTGCATTGCTCCGTCAACGTCTCCGAGAACGAGCTTTTCAAGTCCGTTATACGCTACGGCAAAGCAATCAAATAGTGCTTTTTTGTCCTCCTCGGAGAAAGTGCCGAGCACCCAATCCGCCATATCGTAATCGGGGTGCGGCTTTTTGCCGACACCGAAGCGGATGCGCGGGAAGGTATCCTTGCCCATCCTCTCGATGATCGAGCGAAGTCCCTTCTGTCCGCCGTCAGAGCCCGATTTGCGAACTCTGATACGTCCGACGTCGAGGTTTACGTCATCCGACATTACGATGATATTCTCGATCGGGATTTTATAGAACGCTGCCGCCTCGCTGACAGCATCACCCGAGAGATTCATAAAGGTCTGCGGCTTCATGAGCAGTACTCGCTTTCCTGCGATGATTCCCTCTCCCGTCAATGCGTGAAATTTTGAACGGTTGACCTGCGCGCCGCATTTCTGCGAAACGTAGTCCATTGCCAAAAATCCCGCGTTGTGTCGGGTGTAAAAATACTTATCCCCGGGGTTTCCGAGTCCCACGACGATGTGTGTTATGGGGGCGAGGGTGCGTGTCTCGTTTTCCTTTTCTATCTTCTTGAATATGTCGAATATATTTGCCATTTTTAGCTCCTTTTTTCGCAAACTGCAAAACACCGAAATCGCCGCTTTTACAGAACACGGGGGTGTTATGCAAAACCGGCTTTTAGCTACTTTCAATAAATTATACTACATAAGAGTCACTTTGTCAAACCTTTTTATGCACTTTAACCTTCGTTCAAAAAAAATTTACATTTGTTATCTTTTCTTTTTTAGGACAAGCTCTTCCATTATGTCAAAAAATGTGATATAATATATGTCGCTCAAAATAACGCGTTGATGTACGGATTTTCTCCGCACATCTATCTTTATGTTTATTTTGGGGCACTTATTTTGTAAAAATTTTTTATTATGGAGGAATACACCAATGGCAAAGAAGTATTGTTACCTCTTTACAGAAGGTAATGCAAACATGCGTGAGATCCTCGGCGGTAAGGGCGCGAACCTCGCTGAAATGACCAATATCGGTCTCCCCGTTCCCCAGGGCTTCACCATTTCCACAGAGGCTTGCACTCAGTATTATGAGGACGGCAGACAGATTAACGACGAGATCATGGCTGAGAACATGGAGGACATCGTAAAGATGGACGCCGTTACAGGCAAGAAGTTCGGCGACCTCGAGAATCCTCTTCTCGTTTCGGTTCGTTCGGGCGCACGTGCATCCATGCCCGGTATGATGGACACCATCCTCAACCTCGGTCTTAACGAAGAGGTTGTTGAAGTTATGGCTAAGAAGTCCGGCAACGCTCGTTGGGCATACGACTGCTACCGTAGATTTATCCAGATGTACTCCGACGTCGTTATGGAGGTCGGTAAGAAGTACTTTGAGGAGCTCATCGATAAGATGAAGGAAGAAAAGGGCGTTAAGCTCGACGTTGAGCTTACTGCTGACGATCTTAAGGAGCTTGCTAACCAGTTCAAGGCTGAGTACAAGGCTAAGATCGGCGCTGACTTCCCCTCCGATCCTAAGGAGCAGCTCATCGGTGCAGTTAAGGCAGTATTCCGCAGCTGGGATAACCCCAGAGCTAACGTTTACCGCCGCGACAACGATATTCCCTACAGCTGGGGTACCGCTGTAAACGTTCAGGCAATGGCATTCGGTAACATGGGTGAGAACTGCGGAACCGGTGTTGCGTTCACTCGTGACCCCGCTACCGGTGAGAAGAAGCTCATGGGTGAGTTCCTTACCAACGCTCAGGGTGAGGACGTCGTTGCAGGTGTTCGTACACCTATGCCTATTCAGGAAATGGCTAACAAGTTCCCCGCAGCCTTCGAGCAGTTCGTTAAGGTTTGCGAGATCCTTGAGAACCACTACCACGATATGCAGGACATGGAGTTCACTATCGAGAACGAGAAGCTCTACATGCTCCAGACCAGAAACGGAAAGCGTACTGCTCCCGCAGCTCTCCAGATCGCTGTTGACCTCGTAGCAGAGGGACACAAGACCAAGGAAGAGGCCGTTCTTATGATCGACCCCAGAAACCTTGACACTCTTCTCCATCCCCAGTTCGATGCAAAAGCTCTTAAAGCTGCAACTCCTGCAGGTAAAGGTCTTGGCGCATCTCCCGGTGCTGCTTGCGGTAAGGTCGTATTTACTGCTGAAGACGCAGAAGCTTGGAATGCACGCGGCGAGAAGGTTGTTCTCGTTCGTCTTGAGACCTCTCCCGAAGATATCACCGGTATGAAGGCAGCTCAGGGTATCCTGACTGTTCGCGGCGGTATGACCTCTCACGCAGCAGTTGTTGCTCGTGGTATGGGTAAGTGCTGCGTTTCCGGCTGTGGCGAAATCGCTATGGACGAAGAGAACAAACAATTCACTCTGGCAGGCAAGACCTTCCACGAGGGTGATTGCATCTCCATCGACGGCTCCACCGGTAACATCTACGACGGTCTCATTCCTACCGTTGACGCTGAGATTTCCGGCAACTTCGGCACCATCATGGGCTGGGCTGACGAGTTCCGTACTCTGAAGGTTCGCACCAATGCTGATACTCCCGCAGACGCTAAGAAGGCTCGCGAGCTGGGCGCTGAGGGTATCGGTCTGTGCCGTACCGAGCATATGTTCTTCGAGGCAGACAGAATCGCTGCTTTCCGTGAGATGATCTGCTCCGACACCGCAGAAGAGAGAGAAGTAGCTCTCGCAAAGATTCTGCCTTACCAACAAGGCGACTTCGAAAAGCTTTACGAAGCACTCGAAGGCAACCCTGTTTGCATCCGTTTCTTGGATCCTCCGCTCCATGAGTTCGTTCCCACCACCGAGGAAGATATCGCAGCTCTGGCAAAAGCACAGGGCAAGAGCGTTGAAGCTATCAAGGCTATCATTTCCTCTCTGCACGAATTCAACCCCATGATGGGTCACCGTGGATGCCGTTTGGCAGTCACCTATCCCGAAATCGCAAAGATGCAAACCGCTGCAGTTATCCGCGCCGCTATCAACGTTCAAAAGGCACATCCCGATTGGAACGTTAAGCCCGAGATCATGATTCCTCTGGTAGGCGACGTTAAGGAGCTGAAGTACGTTAAGTCGGTTGTTGTTGAAACTGCTAACGCTGAGATCGCAGCTGCAGGCGCAAGCCTTGAGTATGAGGTTGGTACCATGATCGAGATTCCTCGTGCATGCCTTACCGCTGACGAAATCGCTGCTAACGCAGACTTCTTCTGCTTCGGTACAAACGACCTGACCCAGATGACCTACGGCTTCTCCCGTGATGACGCAGGCAAGTTCCTCTCTGCATACTACGATGCAAAGATCTTCGAAAACGATCCCTTCGCAAAGCTCGACCAAACCGGTGTTGGCAAGCTGATGAACATGGCAGTAACCCTTGGCCGTCCCGTAAATCCCAACCTGCACGTTGGTATCTGCGGTGAGCACGGTGGTGACCCCACGTCCGTAGAATTCTGCCACAGCATTGGCCTTGACTATGTATCTTGCTCTCCCTTCCGCGTACCGATCGCTCGCCTCGCTGCAGCTCAGGCCGCTATTAAGCAAAAGTAATACAAGTCACACATTTGCAAAGTATAAAAATCGCACCTCCGCAAATTTTGCGGGGGTGCTTTTTTACTTTTTGGCAGACATTTTTCGTTTTTCTTCGCATTTTATTGCATATACATATACTAATTTACTTGACATAAGAATAAAAATGTGATAAAATATTATGGATATGCGCAAACCATTGAAACAGAAATATCAGCAAAGGAGTATTTGCGAATGAAAGAACGTTACGCAGGAATTTTGTTGCCGATCACAGCATTGCCGTCTCCGTTTGGAGTAGGAACGCTGGGGGCACAAGCAAAAAAATTTGTGGACTTTCTTGCCAAAGCCGAGCAAAAGGTTTGGCAGGTATTGCCGCTGGTACCCACGGGCTACGGTGACTCGCCGTATGCATCCTCGTGTGCCATTGCGGGCAGCCCTTATTTGATCGATATAGATAACTTGATCGAGCAAAAATTGCTTACAAAAGAGGAAGCCGAGGAATATTCGTGTGCCTCGCCTGACGGCAAAATCGGGCGCGTCAACTATGAGGCGCTCTTCTATCGCCGCATTCCGCTGCTCAAGCTTGCTTTCTCTCGCTTCGATCGCCAAACGCCCGCGTTTCAGGCTTTCTTGGCAGAGGGCGAGTATGCGGACTTTGCCGCTTTTATGACCGTTAAGGAAGCACACAATTGGCAAGCACTTTCCACTTGGGAAGAGAAGTATCGCACGCGCGACGAAGAGGCTCTTGGCGCCTTCCTTACCGAAAATGAGGAGACCGTACTCTTCTGGCAATTCACGCAGTATGAATTTTTCCGTCAATGGAAAGAACTCAAGACCTACGCAAACGAGCGCGGTGTTGAAATTATGGGCGATATGCCGCTTTACGTCTCCGAGGATAGTGCCGAGGTTTGGGCACATCCCGAGCTGTTCCAGCTCAACGGTGACGGTGCTCCCACCGAGGTGGCAGGCGTTCCTCCGGATTATTTCAGCGAGGACGGTCAGCTGTGGGGCAACCCCCTTTACGATTGGGAAAAAATGAAGAATGACGGCTACGCTTGGTGGACGGCAAGATTGCAAAAGGCACTCTCAATGTACGATATCGTACGCATCGACCACTTCCGCGGCTTCGATCGCTACTATGCAATTCCCGCAGGCAGCAAAAATGCCAAGATCGGGCGTTGGTGCGACGGCCCCAAGGAAGCTCTTTTTGAGGGCAAAAAGGATTGGAAGATCATTGCCGAGGACCTTGGCATTCTCGACGACGGCGTTTACCGCTTGATGAACAACGTTGGCTACCCCCGTATGAAGGTTTTGGAATTTGCCTTTGACGGTGACCCCAAGCAGGAGTTCAAGCCCTCGAATTATGAGAGCGATAACTGCGTTGTTTACACGGGAACGCACGACAACGCCACCTTTATTGAGCATTTGCAGCTTTTGGACGAAGAGACCCGTGACATCTTCTATAAGGATCTTTCCTCCGAGTGCAAAAAGCTGGGCGTGCAGTTTACATACGAGCCCAAGCACTTAAACGACGCTGCAACGATGCAACGTGCAAGACGTGCAACCATCAAAACGGCTTATCGCAGCCGCGCACGCTACGTCATCCTGCCACTGCAGGATCTTTTGGGAACGGGTGCTGACTCTCGCATGAACACGCCCGGTACACTTAGCGACCGCAACTGGAGTTGGCGCTGCACGTCTGATATGTTCAGCGACAAATTGGCACAAAAAATTTCCAAAAACGTTAAAAAAGGGAACAGATAAATCATTGTAAAGGAACTTTCTAAAAATCATGGATAATTGGATCAAAACAGTAGAACAACTGCTCGCAGCAAATAACGGTGTTGATATGCAACACGCATCCACCTCCGAGCTTTACCGTGCAGTCAGCCGTGCAACAATGGCAGAAATTGCAGACACGTGGCAAAAGTGCAAGGAAACTCCCCAAAAGAGAGTCGGCTATCTTTCTGCCGAGTTTTTGGTAGGCCGTGCAATTTTTGCTAACCTTTATAATCTTGGCAAGCTCGACGAAGTCAAAGCGATTCTTGCAGAGCGTGGCGTAGATATTACCGCATTTGAGGATATCGAGGATGCAGCTCTCGGCAATGGCGGTCTTGGCCGTCTTGCAGCTTGCTATCTTGAGTCGGGTGCAACCGTTGGTATTCCACTTGACGGTTACGGCATTCGCTACCGCTACGGCTTGTTCCGTCAAAGCTTTGAGGACGGCTTTCAAAAAGAAAACGCAGACGACTGGCAAAAGCACGGTGACCCGTGGAGCTACCGCAGAGAAGATGAGAGCGTTCTTGTAAAGTTCTCCGACTTTACAACCAAGGCAGTTCCTTACGATATGCCTATCATCGGCTACGGCGGAAAGACCATTAACACCCTGCGTCTGTGGCAGAGTGAGCAGCCCGGCAGCTTTGATTTTGCAGCGTTTGACAGTATGCAGATCGACAAGATCGCAAAGGATAACGTTCGTTGCGAAAGCATCAGCTATGCCCTCTATCCCAACGATTCAACAGAGAAGGGCAGACTTCTTCGTTTGCGTCAGGAATACTTCTTTGCATCGGCATCGGTGCAGGACCTTATCCGCAAGCATAAGCAAAAGGGGCTCCCCATCGAAAAGATCAACGAGCACATCGCACTTCAGCTCAACGATACACACCCCGTATTCGCAATTCCCGAGTTCATTCGCCTCGTTATGAAGGAGGGAATGAAGTTTGAAAAAGCATTCCAGCTTGCTCGCTCGGTATTCAACTTTACCAACCACACTATTCTCGGTGAGGCGCTGGAACGCTTGGATATGAACCGCGTACGCAAGCTGCTCCCCGAAATTGCAAGAATTCTCACTAAGATGCAAGCTCGCATCGAAAAGGAATTCCCGGACGGCAAGCTCTTCCTCATCAGAGATAACACCGTTCACATGGCAAACGTTGCAATTTACGCCGGCAACAAGGTCAACGGTGTTGCAGCTCTGCACACCGAGATCCTGAAAGAAAGCACCTTCCGCGATTGGTACGAAGCATATCCCGAGCGTTTCCTCAACGTTACCAACGGTGTAACCCCCCGTCGTTGGCTCGCACTCTGCAACCCCGAGCTTTCCGCACTCATCACCGAAAAGATCGGCGACGGCTGGCAGGCAGACCTCGAACGCCTTAAGGAGTTTGAAAAATATGCTGACGATCCCGAGGTTCGTCGCGCATTTGCCGAGATCAAGCATCAAAAGAAGGTACAGCTTTCGGAGTACATCCTTAAAAAAGAGGGCGTTGAGCTGCCCCCTCACTTCATCTTTGACGTGCAGGCAAAGCGTCTCCACGAGTATAAGCGTCAGCTGATGAACGCTTTCTCCATTCTGTATTACTACTTCCGTATTAAGGAAGGCAAGGAGCCCGATTTCAAGCCCACCGCATTCATTTTTGGCGCAAAGGCGGCTCCCGCTTATTGGAACGCAAAGGGCATTATCAAGTTCATCAATGCCATTGCCGATAAGGTGAACAACGACCCCGAGGTCAACGATAAGCTTCGTGTTGTTTTCGTTACCGACTACAACGTATCCTATGCCGAAAAGATCATGCCTGCAGCAGATATCTCCGAGCAGATCTCTATGGCAGGTATGGAAGCCAGCGGCACGGGTAACATGAAGTTTATGCTCAACGGTACGGTAACGCTTGGCACAATGGATGGCGCAAACGTTGAAATTTGCGAAGAAGCCGGCAGAGAAAACGAATACATCTTCGGTGCAACCGTTGAAGAAGTCAAGGAGATCAAAAAGTACTACAATCCTTGGGAGATCTACAACAACGATCCCGAGCTCAAGAGAATCGTTGATACGCTTGACGACGGCACGTTTGACGATCAGGGCAGCGGTATGTTCCGCTCTGTTAAGGAGTCTCTCTTTGGCGGATGGAGTGCTGACCATTACCTCGTGCTCAAGGATTTCCGCGATTACGTACGCGTTAAGAGCGAGCTCAACCGTGATTACGGCAGCGAGGAGTTCCTTGCCAAGTGTGTTCGCAACACGGCAAACGGCGGAAAATTCTCCTCCGACCGCTCTATTCTCGATTACGCGAAAAACGTTTGGAACGTATAAACCAAAACGCACAAGCCAAACTATAAAAAGTCCCTTTGCAAGTCTTGTAGGGGGACTTTTGCTTTTGTTTGAGGCTTTGGAGAAGGTAGCAATGCAAATCTCAACAAATTCGAGAAAGAGAATTCGGTTATTTTGAACAAACTTTCTTTATATTATAGTACTCTTGTTGACAAAGTGCCCAACTTGTGGTATGATATTTGATGAGCAAAACCGTTAAAAACACGCAGCCTATGGGTGCGTGTTTTTGCGCGACGCTAAAAACATAAGCAGAAAATTCTGCAAAGAAAAGGAGAAACACTATGAAATTCGTCAGATTTATGTGTGTCATCTTGGTCATTCTTACGGTCATTATGATTCCCGTAAACGTTGTTGTCAGAATGTTTGACAACACGCTCTCTCTTCTCGTTCCCGGCAACACCTTCTGGGCACTCGAGAATGCAGACAAAAACGCATCCTATTTCAGTGGAGACTACGCTACCGAGGCAGATAGACTTGCAGCGGGTAACGCACTTTGCTATCAGGTAGAGGCAGAAGGCGCAGCTCTTCTTCTCAACAACGGCATTCTTCCTCTCAAGAGCGGTGCAAAGGTAAGCACTCTCTCCACCAGCTCTATCAGCCTCACCTACGGCGGTACCGGTTCGGGTAACGTTGATGCTTCCAAAGCGGATAACCTCAAGGCAGCACTTGAAAAATCCGGCTTGGCAGTAAACGGCACTCTTTGGGATTGGTACAATAGCAAAGAGGCTCAAAAGATCATTAAGGATATGACCAAGGCAGCAGGCGCTTCCGAGGGTGAAAGCGCAGTTCTTGCAGGTCAGGCTCCCATTATTGAGATCGACGTTGACAAGTATCCCACAAGCGTAAAGGATTCCATCGCCGCTTACGGTGATGCGGTTATCATTACCTTCTCTCGCGTTGGCGGTGAGGGCTACGATTGCTCTTTCCCCGGCTACGAGGGTCAGGAAAATGCACAAAACTATCTTGAGCTCGATGCAAACGAAAGAAAGCTTCTTGCGTATGCAGAAGAGCTTAAAAAAGCCGGCAAAATTGCAGGTATCGTTGTTCTTATCAATACCTCCAACGCACTTGAGGTCGACTTCCTCAACGAATACGACGTTGACGCTTGCCTGTGGGTAGGCGGTCTCGGTATTTCCGGTACCAATGCAGTAACCGATATTCTTGCAGGTAAGGTCAACCCCTCCGGCAGTCTTGTTGACACCTACTGCTACGACAATTTCACTTCTCCCGCAATGCAGAACTTCATTGCACAAACATACGCAGGCTTTGACGCCAACAATCCCCAAATCCCCGAAAATGCTTCCACCTATATAGTTTATCAAGAGGGCATTTACGTTGGTTACAAATACTACGAGACCCGCTATGCTGATGCCGTTATGGGCAAGGGCAATGCAGGCGACTATGCAGCCAAGTATAACAAAGAAGTTGCATTCCCCTTCGGCTACGGCCTTTCCTACACCGAATTTACCTACAGCGATCTGAAGGTAGAAAAGGGAACCAACTCCTATGGCGAGGCTTGCTACAACGTAACCCTCACTGTTACCAATACCGGTTCTGTTGCAGGCAAAGAGACCGTACAGATCTATCTCTCTTCTCCCTACACCTTTTATGATGTAACCTATAAGATCGAAAAAGCTGCTGTTCAACTCATCGGCTTTGGCAAAACCGCTGTTCTCGAGGCAGGCGAGTCCGAAACGCTCGCCATTCAGGTAGACGAGCGCGATATGGCAGCCTACGACGCTTACGGCACAGGCACATATATTCTTGATGGCGGTACCTACTATCTCACCGCAGCAACCGACTCCCACAACGCTGTTAACAACGTTCTGGCAGCACAAGGCTACACTACCGATGACGGTATGGATGCAAACGGCAACGCATCTCTTGTTTACAACTGGGATATGCAGTTTGATTCCACCACCTACTCCGTATCTCTCAACGGCACAAAGATCGAAAACCAACTTCAGGATGCAGATCCTAACGTATATTTCGGTGCAGGCACCGTTACCTTCCTCTCCAGAAACGACTGGGCAGGCACTTGGCCTACCGAGAGCGTAAAGCTCAACCTCATTGAAAGCATGGTAAAAGAACTGACCGAAGGTCGTTGGGCTACCATGGGTGAGGATTACTTTGAGGTTCCCGCAGAATGGAAGAATATGCCCGTGCTTGATGCAAAGAACGGCCTGACCCTCTACGATATGTTCAATATGGACGAGGACAAGGACGGCGTTATGGCTAACAAGGATTATGACGATCCTGCATGGGCAAAGCTCCTTCAAAACGTAACCCTTGACGAGCTGATCCAACTTGGCGACTGCTTCCACTGGAGACATCCCGTTCCTTCCGTAAACGCTCCCGGCTCGCGCGATGAAAATGGTCCGCAGGGTCTTACCGTTTCTCTCTTTGGCTCCGGCCTTGGCGCAGAAGCAACCGCTTTCACCTCCGAGGACGTTATGGCAGCTACCTTCAACCTTGATCTGATGTATCAGGTTGGCGTTATGATCGGTAACGATTGCGTAGACGCAGGTGTTTCCTGCCTCTATGGCCCCGGTGCCAACACCCACCGCACACCTTACGGCGGACGTAACTTCGAGTACTACTCCGAGGATGGCTTCCTTGCAGGCGAAATGGGTGGTGCTGAGGTTAAGGGTATCCGCTCTAAGGGCATTGACGTTGTTATGAAGCACTTCGCACTCAATGATTGCGAGCAAGACCGTCTCGGTCAGGCTGCATGGCTCACCGAGCAGGCTGCACGTGAGATCTACCTCAAGGCATTCCAAAAGGCACTTGAAGAAAACGAAGGCCTTGGCGGCGTTATGACTGCTTACACCCGTTGGGGCACTACTTGGTCCGGTATGCACCAGGGTCTTATGACCGGCATTCTCCGCGGCGAGTGGGGCAACAAGGCAATGAGCATCACCGATAACATTCTTGTTACCTATTGCAACGGTGCAGATGCAGTTCTTGCAGGTGGCGTTACCTGCTTCGATGCTATGCTTCCTTACGCAGTAAATGCACTCAAGGATGCAAAGAAGGATCCCGTAGTTGTAAATGCAATGGTTGAGGCTATGCACCACAACCTCTACACCATCATTAACTCCGCTGCTATGAACGGTGTTGGCGAGAACACCACTGTTAAGGCAGTAACTCCCGGCATCATCAACACCATCACAATTGCAACTGTTGTTATCGTTGTTCTTATGATCGTATTCTTCATCATCAAGAGCGCTATCAAAAAGAGCAGAAGAAGAAAGCAACAACAGCGCTACTACTATCAATAATCAAGCGTTTATCAAATAATAATTTGAACGAATTTAACAAGGCTCCCTGTCCGTGAGTGTTTTGCGCAATAGGGCAGGGAGATCCTTGCGTAAAGGAGCTTTTATGAGAAAAGAGCAACTGATCAACCAAAATTGGCTGTTTCGCTACCATGACGGAACCGAAACGGTCGTAAATATTCCGCACACGTGGAACAATGTCGACGGTCAGGATGGCGGCGACGACTACTATCGCGGTACCTGCGTTTACGAAAAAGACTTTACTGCTCCCGCCTTTGGCGAGAATGAAAGACTTCACATCGAATTTGCAGGCGTAAACGCATCTGCAAAGGTCGTTCTCAACGGCAAAACGGTTGCTGTGCACGATGGAGGTTATTCTACCTTCCGTGCCGATATTACCGACTGCGTTATGGCACAAAACCATATGGTCGTTGAGGTGGATAACTCCAAAAACGACCGCGTTTATCCGCAAAAGGCGGATTTCACCTTCTACGGCGGTATCTACCGTGACGTTAAGTTGGTCGTTGTAAATCAATACCACTTTGATATGGATTACTTTGGCGGACGCGGACTTGCCGTTTGCCCCGAGGTTGGCGGCGAAGATGCTGCCGTTTGGGTCAGAACATGGCACAACGCCAAGGATGGCAAGGTAGCGATCGTTCTTAAGGATGCCGAGGGACAAGTGGTTGGCACGGGAGATGACACAGACGAGACCATCGTTATTCAAAAGGTGCACCTGTGGCACGGAATCGAAGACCCCTATCTTTACACCTGTGAGGCGACCTTGCTTGTTGACGGAGAGGTGGTTGATTTTGTTTCTTGCCGCTTTGGTGTGCGCTCTTTCCGTATAGATTCTCAAAAGGGATTTTTCCTCAATGGCAAGGAGTACCCTCTGCGCGGTGTTTGCCGCCATCAGGACTGGAAGGGAATCGGCAACGCCATTACAAAAGAGCATCACGACACCGATATGGCAATGATCCGCGAGATCGGTGCCAATACCATTCGCCTGGCGCACTACCAGCACGATCAGTATTTTTACGATTTGTGCGACGAGTACGGTATGGTGGTTTGGGCGGAGATCCCCTATATTTCCGAGCATATGCCTGCCGGTCGCGAGAACACCATCAGTCAGATGAAGGAGCTGATCGTTCAGTGCTATAACCACCCTTCCATTTGCGTGTGGGGCATTTCCAACGAGATCACCATCTCCACCAAAAAGCGTGCGGATATGCTGGATAATCACCAAGTCCTCAACGACCTCATTCACGAAATGGACCCCAGCCGTCCCACAACGCTTGCATGCTATGCAATGTGTGCACCCTTTGATCCTGTGGGGCACCTTTCCGACGTTGTCAGCTGGAATCTTTACCTTGGTTGGTACACCCCCTTTATGTGGCTGAACAACCTGTGGGTCGATTATTTCCATAAGAGATACCCCAACCGTTGTCTCGGATATTCCGAATACGGCTGCGAGTGTATGCCCAATCTGCATTCCTCTCATCCGCGCCGCGGAGACCAAAGCGAAGAATACCAATGCAAATACAACGAGTATATGCTTAATTTCTTCGATAAGCGCCCCTTTATGTGGGCAACACACCTTTGGAATATGTTTGATTTTGCCGCCGATGCAAGAAATCAGGGCGGAGAACCCGGCATGAACCATAAGGGACTTGTCACCTTTGACAGAAAAACGAAAAAGGATAGCTTCTACCTCTATAAAGCATGGTGGAGCAAGGATCCCTTCGTATACCTCGCAGGCAGACGCTATGTTGATCGTGCGGAAAAGAAGACCACGGTCAAGGTCTATTCCAACTGTCCCGAGGTCACGCTTTACGTAAATGGCGAAAAGCTTGCCACACAAACGGGAAATAAGGTATTCCGCTTCCGCATTCCACTCAAGGGTGAGGTAACTATCAAAGCGATCTCGGGCGAGTATAGCGACGAAATTACCGTACGTCACGCAAAAACGCCAAATCCCCTCTACAAGCTTGGCAAAAAGATTGCCGGTGGCGGCAATTGGACGTAATCGGCAAAAGGAGAAAATGATATGAATGAAACAAACGGCATCAACCGTGCCAAATTTTATCAATTAGCGCTGTTCCCAATGAACAACGGTGCTACAAACGTCTACTTCGTATTGATCCTTTCTTATATAGCAACCTTTGGCAACAAGGTTTTAGCACTTGGAATGGTATTCGCATCCTTTATGGTTACGGGAATGCGTGTGTTCGATGCGATCACCGACCCCATCATCGGTGCGATCATGGATAAGACCGATGGCAAATTCGGCAAATTCCGCCCCTTTATGGTCATTGGTAACGTCGTTATGGCAATAGCGGTCATTGCGCTTTACATTCTAACACCTTTTGTGTCTGCCTCTATGATGTGGCTGCGCTATGTGCTGTTTGTATTGCTTTATGCCGTTTGGGTCATTGGCTATACCTTCCAAACCTCGGTCACTCGTTCGGCACAATCCGTTCTCACCAACGATCCTAAGCAGCGCCCCCTCTTTACCGTATTTAACACCATCGCATCCTTGGTTGGTATGGGCGCTATGCAATTTGTTGGCCCGATCATTGCAGGCAACAACATTGCAGGGGACTACAACCAAACATGGTTTGCTATCATAACGCCCATTGGCGTTGTGATCTCCATCGTTCTTACAATTCTTGCCATCATCGGTATTTGGGAAAAAGACCAAACCAAGTATTTTGGCATTGGCGGTCAGCAAGAGCAGCTGAAGCTGAGAGAATACGTTGATATCGTTAAACATAACAAGCCCCTGCAACGCCTGATGATTGCGGGCGGTGGCTGCAAGCTCGCACTCTCGATCGCAACCAATCTTACTGTTCTTTGTATGCTTTACGGCTGCATGACGCAGTTTGGCACGCACGTTGAGATGCTGCCAAGCGTTGCAGACCCCAACGTGCTTGTAGAAACCGTTGTTTCCGATAACCACTACGATAACCTCTATCTCATTATGATGGTTATGGGTTACGTATTCTCTGCACCCTTCTTCCTTCTTACCGTTCGCACCTCGCAAAAGCACGGTCAAAAGAAGTCTCTTATGACCTACGTAGCCGTTGCATTTGCATCCTACATTGGAGTGCTGGTAATGCTGCTGCTTTGGAAATTTGGCGCCCCCGCATGGAACCTCAGCATTTTTGAGGGCACTCTCTTCGGCCCCGATTTTAAGATCACCATCAATCTTTACACAATTCTGTTCATTATTTTCTTTGGTATTGGCTACGGTGCCTATTACGCTACGGCGGATATGCCTATCCCGATGGTTGCCGACTGTGCCGATTACGAGACCTACCGCTCGGGCAAATTTATTCCCGGTATTATGGGAACACTGTTTTCCCTTGTCGATAAGCTCGTCTCCTCTCTTTCTGCAACGGTCGTGTCTGTTGCGCTCCTGTTCATTGGAGTTAAGGACCTTCCTACCAAAGCAACGCCCTACGTTGACGGTATGAACTGGGTAGTCATCGCTTTGTTCTGCCTCGTTCCCATGCTTGCATGGGCGCTGACCCTTTTTGCAATGAAGGGGTATTCCCTCGATGGAAAAAGGGTTAAAACGGTTCAAGCAGTCAACGCTGCCCGTAAGGCGGCTGTTGCCAACGGTATGTCGATGGAAGAAGCAATGGCTACCATCACCGACGAAACCGTAACGGCAAATAAAGAAGATCAACAAGGCTAAGACTTATAATAAAAGCACCCCTGCAAAGTCGTTTGCAGGGGTGCTTTTTGTTGTATTATTTATTGTTGTGGGCTTTTAACAGTCTCGTCCCGACCAAATTCCATAACTGCAAGAGCAATGGAGTAGAAGAGCACAGGACCGACGTTAAAGAAGTGACAGTCCAAAAGACTCATAATAAGCAGTGTCAAAACAAAAAACAGGATATAGGTATTCGTCAAGGTACGCTTTTTAAAATAAAGGCGAAGAGTGTCAATTCTGTGATAACTGTATGCAAGCATTCCGACAATACCGCAGGAGGCAAGCATCTGTATTACTGTGTTATGCCAACGGGGAGGGAAGAAGGAGTTGAATTCTGCTATTTGAGCAAAAGTAACGGGTGCATATTCAATGGGGTAAAAGCTCTGACCGAAGATAGGATTGTTCAAAAACACCTTCCACCCGTTTTGATATATCTCAATGCGTCCGGAGTCATTCCAAACAATTGAGTTGCTATCTATATGAGCGATGCCGGGTATATATTGGAATATTGTGGATAGCTTGTTTTGGAACAGTAAGGCAACGATGAGGGCAGAGCCGACCAAGGTAAGCGTGGCAGTGTAAAATTCCTTTTTGTTGTTGCATTTGACGAGTGTGAAAATAAAGGAAGCGATAAATGCAAACACCGCGCCGACCATAGAGCCGCGAGAGCCACTGAGTATTACCATTCCAAAAAGAAAACAGCCGAGAAGAAGGAAGATCGAGCTGCGTTTTTTACGAGCGGCAAAGTAGAATGCAAAGGGGATAGACATGCTTATGACCGCGCCAATATTGTTGTAACAGCCCCAACCGGAGGTAATGTTGTAGCGTATGATGGAGCCGTCTACAATGACGTTGTTGGTAATATAGAGCCAGATGACCTCAGCAGAAACCACAATCCCCATAACAAAGCCGATCCAAGCAAAGTAATCAAGATCGAATTGCTCCCATTTCACCGAGGCAGAGAAAATGAAGTAAAGCAAAAAGACAGATGCAAACTGAATAAAGGCGGATAAAAGATTACCCTTTGCATATTCAAAATATTGCTCGTGCAAAATTCCCGAAAGGAAATAAGATACACCAAGTGTAATCATACCAACCATCAGCTTTCTTTTGGTAGTAAAGAGACGACGCAGGCCCAAGTTCTTATCCAATGCGATCCTAAAAAGAAGCACCAGCACGCCCACAGCTACAATGCAAACAAGATAGATCCCTGTCGAACCGTAAAAAAGACCTTGATCGTTTATACCGGGATTGTTGCTGGGAGCGGGAGTGATGTAGCATAAAATGAACAACGGCATAATGGGAGCGAGGTCGTCGGCAAAAAAGCCGACGTATATGGCGTACAGTACAACGAAGGTATAGAATGCGACCTCAAGAGAGAAGGCAAAGGCGAGAAAGGTCAATATGCCGAGAATGCCCACACCCCAGGGAGAGCAGATAACTCGATTGATGCTTTTGATAGCTGCAGAATCCTTTACAGAAGCAAACTGCGTTTTTATTGATTCTTGTAATCTCACGTTAGGTTTTCCTCGTTTTTTTGAAATAAAATGTATTTTCCGAGAGGAGAAATGTCGAAAAATGTCTGGATAATACTTCTATTATCCACATTTCCCTCTAAATGTCAAGTCTTTTCATATAAAGTTTATAATTATTCACAAAATCGCCCTTTTTGCATGAGAGAAGAGCGCTTTTCGTTTTTTTGTCAACCTCTTGCAAAAAAGCAAAAGATATGCTATAATAAAGAAAACTCCCAATGCAGCATTCTCAATTTATCTCAGGAGGAACAAAAAATGAAAAAGGTTTTATGTATTTTGCTCATCACGGTGTGTGTTTTGGCACTCGGCTCTTGCGAGCAGCTCGAAAAGCTGATGTCTTTTCTTCCCACTACGCAGTCATCAACTACAACGCCCGATGCAAACAATGCGGAAAACAAAAATCCCACCAATGATAACGTCGACGAAACCACGTATGACAACAACCATTCCTGCACCACACCCGAACCCAACGAGGAGGGAACAAAGGTTCCCGAGGGCAATGGCGAAACGATCGTTGTAGAAGTCAAATTCCAATCGGGTGGCGTTCACGCCTACCACGATAAAATTACGGTAACAACGCCCGCAACCTTTACGCAGGTTTTGGGACTGTTCTTGCAAATGCACGAGGATCTTTCCTCCTACAGCATCAATTTCCATCTCAACGGTGTGCGCGTTGACCCCAACGACACCACCTTCTTAAAGAACGGTGACTATATCTATCTCGAAGAGAGCGGAGACGGCTCGGGTGACCAATATCCCTGCAATCACAATTGGGTCGACTGCACCTGCACGCTTTGCGGTATGCCTTGCCCGCACTCCGAATGGGATGACAACCGTCAGTGTCTCCTTTGCGGCACTTCGCTCGGCGTAGATCTGCTGCAAATTGATATTTACGAAAACGGCGAATACAAATATAATGCAGGTGGATGCATCGAAACCACGGTTGAGGATCTGCTGATGGCTTACTACGGCCCCTATCCTTGGGAATATTGGACGTCGGGCAATGATATTTACTTCAACGACATTCTCATCACCGATAGTTCTTATATGATCCGCGAAAACGGCATTCTCAATATTGTTTCGCGCAGTAACTGATAAGCGCACAAAAAAGCACGGCCCTTCCCAAACGGAAAGGACCGTGCTTTATGTTATTTAATTCGAAAACGCTTCTGCCATTTGACAAAATAAACAGCTATAAGACGGGATAGCAAAATATCGTAAAGAATAAAGCAGGCAATGCCCAACGCAACCGTTGCGGCAACCATTACCCAACCGCCCGTTGTTTCCAAAAGAGCAGGGGCAAATAGCCACATAACCGCCCAAATGACAAGGAGTGAGAAGACTAGAACGCCCATTTTGAGCGCCCAAGCGGGCAGACGTGCCATTTTTCTTTCAATTTTTTGCTTGATAATGGGGTAGTAGCCCGTCAGCAGCGCGTAAAAGAGCACGGGCGTTTTGAGAGGCAAAAGCAGAAGTGCCACAATAGAGGTCACGATCCAAATCAGCCAAGGGTAAGGTCCGCCCATCTCAATAACGGCATAAACGACCAAAAGAGAAGCGATCACAGCAACCGAGATGTCAAGCACCTCAATGATAGCACCCAAGCCCAAAATGACCACTCCAAGTGCCGAGAGCATCGCGCCAATGGTCAAATGCTTAATTTGCACAGAGGTCTTTTTTGACATAACGCCCTCCGTCAGCAGCAGCGGATCAGGTCGCCGCCCATCATTTCGCAGCAGCAGTCAGCACAAATGAGCTGCGTGCAGCAGTTGCAGGTGTCATCACTGTGCGAGGGTTGACGGTAGCCGTACCCATAGCTCGCGGTCTGTCCGCGGAGCGTATCGCGTGCGGCGCGGTATTCTTGGTTGTAAGGATCCATCGCGCAAGCGCGGTCAAACATATTTTGCGCATCGGTAAAATATCCGCGCTTGTAGACCGTGCAGCCCAAAAGAAAATACCACTCGGCATTTTGCATCATGGGGGGCATCGAGCGAAGAATCTGTTCCGCCTTTGCAATTTCATTATCGTTGATCAGTCGGCGCACCTCGGCAAATTGCTCGTTGCCCGAGGAGGAGGTTGCACCGGGGTTGCCGTTGTAGCGGTAATCGCTGCGGTTTTGCGATTGTCCGTTGCTGCCGCCCGCGCGCATTTTTTGAATTTCCTCATACGCTGCGTTGACCTCTTTCATCTTGTCACTTGCAAGATCGGCAAGATCGCTGTCCTGGTATTTGTCGGGGTGATATTTGCGCGCCAGATCGCGGTATGCTTTTTTAATTTCTTCATCGGTGGCGGTGGGGGATACGCCCAACACCTCATACGGATTTTTCATTTTCGTCAGTTTTACCTTTCCAAGCTTGCTTTAAAATACGGTCAGCCGTCTTTGGCAGACCAAGATAAAGAATGTTACAAAGAATTTCCCGCACCTCGGGGAGAGGGAAGTGATCAATCAATAGGAATGCACCCTCTGCATCTGCGAGATAGCGTTTGAGCGAGACGGCAATGCTCTGAGCGTTCTCCTCGGTCATTCCGTCGCCAAACAGACGAACAAAGGGGTTAAAGGAGCCGCTTGCAAGATCGTCGCGGTAGTCGTCGGCGGCATCAATCAAATAGATCCAATGCCCAATGGCACGCCCAAACGAGGTCGCAATGCGTGCGTCGGTTCCTGTAAGCCCTTCGGCGCATACGGCAGCCATCAAGTTGCTAAAAATAGCGGCGGGAGCATCGGCACTCGGTGGAGCGGTCGTGTCCTTTTCGTATGTGCGGAGCTCTTTTAAGAGCGAGCAAACGGTCGCGTCCAAGGCAGGGTAGCGACGCTTTGCACGGTGGTAAGCCTTTGAGAAAAATCCCGAAGCCATACGGGCACGCAGTCGCTTCAATCCCTTTTCGTCATCTACGTCGTCGCGGCATTTGTGATAGGTGAGAATAGCAGAAGCATCCGAACAGTATGCAAGAGCCGAAGAATTGATTGCCACCGTCCGCTTTTTGAGAGGGTGAACCAAGCAACGCTTTTTTTGTAGATTCAAATTCTCATTTGTCAAAGACATACGAAAGGCTGCCAAAAATGCGAAATCATAACTGAGCGAGAGACGCGAGCACTGACCTGTACATTTGCCCATTTGGCGGCAAAGACCGCAATAAATGGCACGGTAGCATTCCGAGTCACGCAAGCGCAATTCCGGCGCATCCGTGCGAATGTAACCCAGCATCTCATCACTCCTTTCTAAAAGTTTGCCCTCATTTAAATATATCATATCGCATTTGTTTGTAAATTGCAAGAATATTTTGTGTTTTTTTGCGAAACTTTTTCCTTTTCTCACATTTTTGGGAAAGAAAATAAAAAAATCCAAAAAAAATCGAAAAAAACTATTGACAAACGGGGGAGAATGGTGTATAATACCATAGAAAACAAAGCAGAGCTCTCCGCTCTCACCTACCTGCAAGGGCAGTCGGGTTAATAAAAGCCATACCACTATCTTAAGTGGTTCTTGTGCCGTGCGGAGACCTGTGTCTTTGTACGGTTATTTTTTATTTCGCTTGGAGGTGTTTAACTATTAGCGCAAAAGAGAAAGAAAACCTGCTCAATGAGGAAATTACCGCAAAGGAAGTACGATTGATCGGTGCCGATGGCGAAACGCTTGGCATTATGAGCTCCGATAAGGCTTTGGAGATCGCGTATGACCAAGGTATGGACCTTGTTTTGATGTCGGGCCAGGCTGTCCCCCCCGTATGCAAGATTATGGACTACGGCAAGTTCCGCTTCGAACGCGAAAAGCGCGAAAAGGAAGCCAAAAAGAAGCAGCAGACCATCGAGCTTAAAGAAATTCAGCTCTCCTGCCGCATCGATACCCACGATTTTGAAACAAAGGCAAACCACGCACGCCGCTTTTTGAGTGACGGCAACAAGGTGCGCGTTGTTATGAAGTTCAAGGGCAGAGAAATGAGCCATATGAACATCGGTAAAGAGATCCTTGAAAAATTTGAGGAAGCTTGCTCCGAGCTTGGAACCGTTGATAAAAAGCCGGTTCTCGATGGCAGATTTATGAGCATGGTTATCTCCCCCGTAAAGGCGAAATAATCAAAACCGTACCACAGCATTACCAAGTATATTATACTTCGGCGGTCGCCGAAAGAGAAAAGGAGTTAGAAAAATGGGAAAAATCAAAACACATAAGGCTTCGGCTAAGAGATTTTCCGTTACTGCAAACGGCAAGGTCAAAATGTTCCACACCTCTCACCGTCATAACACCGGTAAAAAGGATGCAAAGAGAATCAGACATCTGCGCTCCAGCGCAATCGTTGACGGCAAGATCGCAACCAACCTCAAGACGTTGGTTCTGAAGTAATAAGAAAGGGAGGAATTAAAAAATGGCAAGAGTTAAGGGCGCAATGATGACGCGCAAGAGAAGAAAGTCCACACTTAAGGCTGCCAAGGGCTACTGGGGTGCAAAATCCAAGCACTTTAAGATGGCTAAGCAAGCCGTAATGAAGAGCGGTAACTACGCATTCGCAGGCAGAAAGCAAAAGAAGAGAGATTTCCGTTCTCTCTGGATCACCAGAATTTCCGCACAGGCAAAGGTTAACGGAATGAACTATTCCACCCTTATGCACGGTCTCAAGGTTGCTGGCATCGAGCTCAACCGCAAGATGCTCGCAGAGCTTGCTGTTTCCGATAAGGAAGCATTCGCAGCTCTCTGCGCACAAGCAAAGGCAGCACTTTAATTTTGATAAAAAACCCGATGCAAGCATCGGGTTTTTGTCATACATAGATGCTTTTTCGCCCACTGTTTTGGCATAAAAAAGAGGGCAAAACATACCCAAAGGAGGCACAAAAATATGCTTTTTACAGGGGAAATCATCCGTTCCAGACAAAACAAAAATATCGTTGAGCTTTGCAAATTGACCGATCGAAAGGCGCGTGAGGCAACCAAGACCTTCCGCTTTGACGGTATCAAATTACTTGAAGAAGCCATCCGCAACGACGTAGAGATCTGCGCCGTATTTTTGTCGTCCTCGGCGCAAGAAAGAGTGCTTAGCGGATTGCGCGCACGCTTTGGCGAATCGTACGAGAACAGAATAGAGAAGTGCTTCCTCGTATCGGATGACATTTTTGATAAAATTTCTGAAGAAAAATCGCCCGAAGGCGTAATAACTATTGCAAAATATATTGACAAATTGCAAAAAAATGCTACAATATATAATAGCGTTCATTTTTTGCAGATGAAAAACGAGAGCATCGTGCTGCTTGAATCGGTACGAGATCCTTCCAACGTGGGAGCGATCATCCGCTCGGCGGCAGCCATCGGCATCGACCGCCTGATTTTGAGCGCCGATTGTGCCGATATTTATCATCCGCGTGCCGTTCGAGGCTCTATGGGAACGCTTTTCAATCAGCGCATCGATCGCGTAGAAGATCTTGCTGCAACCGTTCGGAAATTGCGCGAGAGCGGTCGTCGTGTTTTTGCCGCAGCACTTGATGAAAGGGCTCTCTCTTTGGGAGACTTTGAAATTCTTGCAGGCGATGCCGTTGTCATCGGCAACGAAGGGCACGGACTTTCGCAAGAGGTGATCGACGCGTGTGGCAATAGCGTGATCATTCCCATGAGTGAGCGCGCAGAATCCTTTAACGCAGCCGTTGCGGCTTCCATTTTGATGTGGGAGTTTGCAAAGGGCAAATAAATTCTATTTTTAAAAGAGAGGAGATAGGGTATGAAGAGCAAGGACATTTTGTATTGGATATGGCTTTCGGCTGCGCTTGGCGCAGGTTCGTCTGCTTTTCGTCGCCTGATCTCTCTTTACGATACGCCTTTCGATATCTTTCGTGCCGAGGAGGCAGAGCTTGAGCAGATCCCCGATCTGACCGAGCGTGTCAAGCGTGCGCTTTGCGATAAGAGCCTTGAGCGGGCTACCGAAATTCTCGATCAATGCGAAAAAGAGGGCATCGGTGTGCTTTGCTACGACGAGGATGCTTATCCGCGCGCCCTGCGCGAGATACAAAAGCCGCCAATGCTTTTGTACTACCGTGGAACCTTGCCCGACTTCAACCGCAATCTTTGCGTCGGCATTGTAGGAACACGCAGTATGAGTGCATACGGACTGCGTCAGGCGTATAAAATGTCGTATGAGCTTGCCAGCGCGGGCGCATTTGTCGTCAGCGGTATGGCAAAGGGCATCGACGGTGTTGCGGCGGCTGCCGCACTCAAGGCAGGAGGCACGACCGTTGCCGTTCTCGGCTGCGGCGTTGACGTTGCCTATCCCACCCACCATCGCAATTTAAGCATGGAGATCGCGCGCACAGGCGTTATCCTCTCGGAGTACGCACCCGGCACGCGCCCCAACAGCTATCACTTTCCTATGCGCAACCGCATCATCAGCGGTCTATCGCAAGCAACGGTAGTTGTCGAGGCAGGCATCGGTAGCGGCTCACTCATTACCGCCAAAGAGGCTATCCTGCAAGGTCGTGACGTTTTCGCCATCCCTGCCAACGTAGGCAGCAAGGGGGCTGACGGCACAAACGGACTTTTGCGCGACGGAGCAAGAATGGCACTCGCCGCGGAGGACGTTCTCGCACCCTATCAGTATACCTATGCCGAAACGCTGACCCTGGAAAAATACGAGGCAAGCAAGGCGTTGGAGAACATTGACCTCTCTCACCTCGCATCCTTAGGTGTCATTGAGCTTTCACGAGATGCTTCGGGAGAGGCAAAAATGAGCCTGACCCCCACCGCGCCCGCGGCAGGGGAGAAAAAGCCGAGCAAACCGCGCGCGGCTTCCCCTAAAAAGGAAAAGACCGCCACACCGAAGCGTGAGCAAAAAGCGGAAAGGGAAGAGCCTGCATTTGCGGCTCCTACCAAGAGTGCTCCTATTCCCGAGGCAACGCTTGCCACGCTCACACCGGCACAAAAGGCAATCCTCGAGGCTATTCCCGATGACGGAACGCTTTCCGCCGATGCGATCTACGCGCTCGAAGTGGAGCGAGCCGACCTTATGGCGGCGCTCACAATGCTTGAGATCATGGGGCTTGTTCAAAAGCTGCCCGGGTCTCTTTACAAAAAGGCATAATTTGATTTTGACAACGAGTACACGAAGAAATATACAGAACCGAACCACACGAAAGGAACGAACAAAGAATGGCAACTAATCTGGTGATATTGGAGTCCCCTTCAAAGGCGTTGACCGTTAAGGGCTATCTCGGAACCAACTACAAGGTAATCGCATCCATAGGACATGTGCGTGATCTTCCCAAGAGCACGCTGGGCGTGGATATTGAAAACGACTTTGAAGCACATTATATCAACATTCGCGGCAAGGGTGACCTCATCAAGGAGATCCGCAAGAGTGCAAAGGCCGCAAACAAGATCTTTCTCGCAACCGACCCTGACCGCGAAGGAGAAGCGATTGCATGGCATCTCGCCGCGGCACTCGATATTCCCGTAGAAAAAACGCAGCGCATCTGCTTCAACGAGGTTACAAAGTCCGCAGTCAAGGCGGCTATTAAGAACCCCAGACAAATTGATATGAACCTTGTTAACTCCCAACAAACGCGCCGCATTCTTGACCGTATTTTGGGATACAAGCTCAGCCCCCTGCTTTGGAAGAACGTTAAAAGCGGTCTCTCCGCAGGTCGCGTACAGTCGGTAGCAACCAAGATCATTGTTGAACGCGAGGAAGAAATTCAAAAATTCGTTCCCGAAGAATATTGGACCATTGAGACCCAACTTACAGGACCCGACGGCAAGACCTTTTGCGTACACTTCATCGGTACCGAAGAGGGCAAAATGGCTCTTGCAAACGAGGCAGAGGCACGCGCAGTGGCAGAGGCAGTTAACGGCAAGCCCTACACGGTAGCATCGGTTCGCCGCGCAAGCAAGCAAAAAAATCCTGCCGCACCCTTTACCACATCCAGCCTGCAGCAGGAAGCCTTCCGCAAGCTCGGTTTCCAATCCCAGCGCACCATGAAGGTAGCGCAGGAGCTTTACGAAGGTGTTAACCTCGGCTCCGAGTTTGGCGGTACTCAGGGTCTTATCACCTATATGCGTACCGACTCGGTCCGTGTTTCTGCCGATGCGCAGAATGCCGCACGCGAGTTTATCGTAAATAAATACGGCGCACAGTATTGCCCCGAGACAGCAAGAGCTTACAAATCTCGCGCAGGCGCACAGGACGCGCACGAAGCGATCCGTCCCTCTCGCGTAGAGCTTGAGCCCGCTCTCATCCGCCGTCAGCTCACCCCCGACCAATTCAAGCTTTACAAGCTTATTTGGGAGTGCTTTATCGCAAGCCAAATGGAGTCTGCAACCCTAAACACCATCAGCATTGATTTTAGTGCCGCAGGTTATCTTTTCCGTACCAGCGGATATTCGGTTGCATTCCAAGGCTATATGGCAGTTTACGAGGCTACCGAAGAGGCTGCTGTAAATGACAACGAGCCCAAGGCGATCAAGGATATCCGTTTGCCCGAATTGGAAATGGGCGACTCTCTTAACGCTGAGGATGCGGAGCTCACCCAACACTTTACCGAGCCCCCCGTCAGATACAACGATGCATCCCTTATCAAAATGCTCAAGGACCTCGATATCGGACGTCCCAGCACCTACGCCACCATCATCAGCACCATCATCACGCGCAACTACGTCAAGCGCGAGGGCAAGGCATTTGTTCCCACGCCTCTCGGTGTCATCACCAATCAGCTTATGGAGCAAAATTTCCCCACCATCGTTGACTACGGCTTTACTGCAGAGATGGAGCGCGACCTCGATAAGATCGAAGAGGGCGATGCAGAAATGCTTGCAGTCCTCAAAAAGTTCTGGAAGGATTTTTCCGTACAGCTCGAAGAGGCAGAAAAGAACATTGGTCAGAAGAGCATTGAGATCCCCCCCGAGGAGACCGACATCATTTGCGAAAAGTGCGGCAGCCGCATGATCGTTCGCAACGGTCGTTTTGGCAAGTTCGCTGCTTGCCCCAACTATCCCACCTGCCGCAACACCAAGCCCCTGACACCCCCCGAGGCAGAAAAGCCCGAGGAGGTTGAGGCAGCCCCCGAGGAAGAAGAAAAAGAGCAAACCAAAAAAGCTCCCGTTATTGCAGATTTCAAGTGCGAAAAATGCGGTGGCGATATGGTTCTTCGCACGGGTAAGTTCGGCAGCTTCTATGCTTGCGCTCGCAATCCTGAGTCCCGCTTCACAAAGGCGCGTGTGCGCGAGGTTGGCGCAAAGTGCCCCAAGTGTGAAGCAAAGATCGTAACAAAATACGGTCGCAACCGCACCGTTTTCTATAGCTGTGAGCGTTATCCCGAGTGCGATTTCTCCTCTTGGGACGTTCCCACCAACGAGAACTGCCCGCAATGCGGCAAGATGCTCTTCCGCAAAAAGGGCAAGAGCCTGCTCGTTTGCCACGATGAGGCTTGCAAATATTCTCGCGAGATCCCCAAGACCAAAGCGGAGCCGAGTGAAGAATAATGAGTACGCAACGCATCAACGTTTATGGGGCGGGACTTGCAGGGTGTGAGGCTGCTTGGCAAGCCGCAAATCGCGGTGTCAAGGTTAAGCTTTTTGAGATGAAGCCCCATAAGATGACCCCTGCGCATCACGCAAACGGCTTTGCCGAATTGGTATGCTCCAACTCCTTGCGCTCCGATTGCGTTTCCAACGCAGTGGGACTGCTCAAGGAGGAAATGCGTCGCTTCGATTCGCTTGTTATGCAAGCGGCAGATGCCACGCGCGTACCCGCAGGCTCGGCATTGGCTGTCGACCGCACCAAATTTTCACAGTATATCACCGACCGCATCCGCAACCACCCCAACATCGAGGTGGTTGAAGCGGAGGTATCCTCGCTCGAAGAGGGCGTTATCACCGTTATTGCAACAGGTCCCTTGACCTCGGATGCTATGGCGGAATTTATCACAGGCGAGCTCGGCTGTGGCAAGCTGCATTTCTTTGATGCTGCCGCGCCCATCGTCGATGCCGCCACCATCAATATGGACGTTGCCTTTTTCGCATCCCGCTACGATAAGGGGGATGCGGACTATATCAACTGTCCCATGAACAAAGAACAGTACGACGCCTTTTGGCAAGTTCTTACGACTGCCGAAGAGGCACAACTCAAAGAGTTTGACAAAGAGAGCCAAAAGAACGTCAAGGTATTTGAGGGCTGTATGCCCGTTGAGGTCATGGCAAAGAGAGGCTATGACACCTTGCGCTACGGACCTCTCAAGCCTGTAGGACTTATCGACCCGCGCGTGGGAGAAGAATTCTACGCTGTTGTCCAGCTTCGCAAGGAGAACCGCGAGGGAACAATGTTCAACCTCGTCGGCTTCCAAACGCACCTGACCTTCCCCGAACAGAGAAGGGTATTTCGCATGATCCCCGGACTTGAGAACGCAGAGTTCTTGCGTTATGGCGTTATGCACCGCAACACCTATCTCAACTCTCCCGGTCTTCTTGATGATACTTATGCCATGAATGCGCGCCCCGACGTTTTCTTTGCAGGGCAAATGACGGGTGTTGAGGGCTACGTCGAATCTGCCGGCAGCGGACTGCTTGCAGGCATCAACGCGGCAAAACGCGCCCTCGGTCAGGACAAGCTCGCACTCCCCGAGGAGACAATGCTTGGCGCCATGGCAGGGTACGTCAGCCACGGCGGCGTGGGCGACTTTGCACCTATGAACGCAAACTTTGGCATTGTTAATCCGCTTGGCTATCGCGTCAAGGGTGGCAAGGCCGCAAAAAATGAAAAGCTCGCAGAGCGCGCACTCGCCATTATCGACGAGGCGGTTGCCGCACTCTGACAAAAACAAAAATTCGAACAAGGAGGTACAATATGGCTATTTCTCTCGACGTTTTGCAAGAACGCATCGGCTATCACTTTGGTGACGTCGGCTATCTGGAGCGCGCCCTTACGCACTCGTCTTATTCCAACGAGACCGGCGCGCGCAATCACCATCTGCTCTGCAACGAGCGATTGGAGTTTTTGGGAGATTCCGTGCTCTCCTTGGTGGTCAGCAACTATCTCTATACGCATTTTTCCGAATACCCCGAGGGAACGCTCACGCGCATTCGCTCGGCGGTGGTCTGTGAGGCAGCTTTGGCTTCCTTTGCCGAAAAGATCGGGCTTGGCGAGTTCCTTTTGCTCGGTCGCGGTGAGGCGCAAAACGGGGGAGCGGAAAAGCCCGCCATTTTGGCGGATGCCTTTGAGGCGCTTCTTGCAGCGATCTATCTCGATGCAGGCGCCAAAGATGGCATGAAGTCGGTGGCATCCTTCCTTTTGCCGCTCGTAAAAACAGCGATCAACGCACTGCCCGAAATGGGAGACGTGCGCATCGACAGCAAATCGCGCTTGCAGGAGTTTATTCAGCAGGATCGCGAGCAAAAAGAGGTGCTGGAATACCGACTTGTAGGGGAGAGCGGTCCCGACCACAACAAAACCTTTACGGTTGCCCTTTATTTGGGCGCAAACTGCATTGGCAACGGCAAGGGGCACTCCAAAAAGGCTGCCGAACAAGCGGCGGCAAAGGCGGCGCTCTCGCTGTTTGGGCTCATTTGATATGCGCCACGTTAATATTCCCGTTTTTATTCCGCACTTGGGCTGTCCCAACCAGTGTGTGTTTTGCAATCAACGCGCGATCTCCGAGCACAAGGACTTCTCGGAGGCGGGCGTGCGAGACGAGATCGAGCAGGTCTTATCCACTCTGCGACCTGAGGACGAAGCCGAGATCGCCTTTTTCGGCGGCTCGTTTACGGGTATTGACCGAGGGCTGATGTGCCGCCTTTTGGATCTGGCACAGACCTACGTCAAAGAGGGCAGAGTAAGATCCATTCGTCTCTCCACAAGACCCGACTACATCGACAAGGAGATCTTGTCCATCCTTTCGCGCTATTCGGTCGGCACCATCGAGCTCGGACTGCAAAGCATGGACGATGCCGTGCTGTTAGCCTCTCGCCGAGGTCACACTGCCGCACAGGCAGAGGCGGCTTGTCGTGCCGTTATCGAGGCAGGATTTTCTCTCGTGGGGCAAATGATGATCGGTCTCCCGGGCGCCAGCCCCGAGAGCGAACTCAAAACTGCTCAAAAAATCTGCGAATTGGGTGCATCCGCCGTGCGGATCTATCCCACCGTCGTGTTCTACAACACCCCTCTTTGCCAAATGGCACAACACGGAGAGTATGTACCCTTGTCGGTTGAAGAAGCCGTCAAGCGTACCGCACCCGTGTTGCAATTCTTTCGCGCGCGCGCGCTCCCGTGCATACGCGTGGGGCTATGTGCCACCGAAAGTCTGACCTCGCCCGAAGCGGTATACGCAGGGCCCAATCACCCCGCCCTTGGTGAGATGATCCTTGGCGAATGTCTTTATGAGGAAGTTAAGAAAAAGGTACTGCAAGCAGGACTTGCAGAAAAGGGCATTATTTTGGAGGTTCCCCCGCGGGAGCTTTCCGCAACCGTCGGTCAACACCGACGCAACATTGAAAAATTACAACGCGAAACGGGAGTTACCGTTCATCGCGTAGTCGCTTGTGAGGGCATTGTGGAGTGCCGCGTGCATCCAAGCTCTCAAAAAACGGTTTAGGAGGATATGACAGTGTACTTAAAGTCATTGGAAATGCAGGGCTTCAAATCTTTCCCCGATAAGACCAAGCTTGTGTTTGAAAAAGAAACAAAGGTTGATCTGATCAATGAGGACGGAAATGGAAGTCACGGCGTTACGGTCATCGTAGGCCCTAACGGTTCGGGAAAATCAAATATTGCCGACGCTATGCGTTGGGTACTTGGTGAGATCTCGTCCAAGAGCCTGCGTGGTAGCAAAATGGAGGACGTTATCTTTGGCGGTGCCGACAGCCGTCGCCCCATGGGATACGCCGAGGTATCGGTCACCTTCGATAACCGCGGAGACTTTGCAAAATTGGATTGCCCCTACGATGAGGTTACGGTCACCCGCCGTTACTATCGCTCGGGCGACAGTGAATATTTTATCAATCGCAAGGGCGTTCGCCTCAAGGATATCTATGAGCTCTTTATGAATACGGGTGTTGGCCGTGACGGTTACTCCATCATCGGTCAGGGGCGTATTGCCGAAATGGTATCCCGTAAGAGCGAGGAGCGCCGCAGCGTGTTTGAGGATGCCTCGGGTATTGCAAAATACCGCTATAAAAAGAACGAGGCAGAAAGAAAGCTTAAGGCAACCGAGGACAATATGACCCGTGCCAACGATATCTTCCTTGAGGTATCGGCACAGGTAGGGCCTCTGCAAAAGGAAGCCGAAAAAGCCAAAAAGGCGATCGAGCTGATGGGGAACAAAAAGCGTGCCGACGTCAGTCTGTGGCTCTACGATACCGAAAAGCTGCACGACGAGCTTGCCGCCGCCGAGGAGGCAATGAAGCACGCGACCTTCGATCTGCAAATGGCAGAGGATGCCATCCAGTCTCTTGAAGCGCAAAACGCAAAGCTGTTTGAGGCTTCGCAAAGCAGCAAAAAAGAGTCGGAGGAGCTCCTGACCAAGATCCGCGAGCAAACCGAGCTTTGCCACACGCTTGAGAGCGAATATCGCGTAGCCGAGAACACCATCTCGCACGCAAAAGAGCTCATTGCCGCCACGCAGGGAAGTGTAGGCGGCACCGAAAAGGCTTTGCAAAACGAAATGCAGGCTTGCTCCAAGCACACCGCACACATTGCTGATCTGCAAGCGAGCGGTGAAGAGCTCACCAAGGAGCAGGACAAGCTCACCCTTGAGCAAACGCACCTGACTGCCAAGGCAAATGAGCTTGAGGCAAACGTTGCGCAAGCCCTTGAGGATATTCGCGCACTCGAGAACGAAGCCGTTGACGTTAAGGTTCGCATCTCGGTTTTGGAGAATGCCAAAAATTCCGATACCGATAAAAACAGCTCGGCATTGACTGAGCTTGAAGGCTACCGCAAAATTTCGGATGAGTTATCCGAGCAATGTGCTGTCAAGGAACGCGCGGTTGCCAATTATGATGCAGAGATCGCAAGCATTGATAGCGAGATCTCCAAGCACGAGCAAACGCTTACCGATGCTACCGCATCTCTCAAATCCAGCACCTCAAAGCTGAACAACGAGACCTTCCGTCGCGATTCGGTTGCTCAAAGAATTGCCACCTTCAAATCCATGGAGGAGCACTTTGAGGGATATTCCAACGCCGTTCGCTACGTTATGAAGCAGTACTCCGAAGGGAAGATCACCGACGCACACGGTGCCCCCTGCGGAACTATCTATGGACCTCTTTCCAAGGTCATTTCCGTAAACGATAAATACCTGACCGCTATCGAGATCGCTCTTGGCGCAAATCTGCAAAACATCGTCGTTGAGGATGAAGCCACCGCAAAGGCGGCAATGCACACCCTCAAGCGCGGTGAGGCAGGCAGAGCGACCTTCTTCCCGCTGACCTCCATGAAGGCGAGCGAGTCAACCAAGGAGATTGCCGAGGCGGCAGGCTTTGAAGGGTATATCGGCATTGCCGATAGCCTTGTAGATGCCAAAAAGGAATTCAGTCAAGTCCTTTCCTCTCTGCTTGGCAGAATCGTTGTCTTTGATAACATCGAGCACGCCAGCGTTATGGCAAAGGCTCTGCACTATCGCGTGCGCGTTGTCACACTCGACGGTCAGCAGATCAATGCAGGCGGTTCCTTTACGGGCGGTTCCGTTCGCACAGGCAGCGGCATCCTCTCCCGTGCAGGAGAGATCAAACGCCTCGAAGCCGAGCTTGCCGAGCGCAAGGCAGCCGTTGAAAAGCTCGAGGCAGAGGTTGCAGCCCTGACCGAAGAGGTACAGAATGCCGAGGACGAAAAGTACGCCGCAGAGGACCGTCGCGAGCTGATTGCCGTTCTCCGCAACACCGAGAACACCCAGCTCGATCAGCTCCGCGCCAAAAAGGACGCCAACGATACCTTGCTTTCCAAGCTCCGCGCCGATATGCAGGAGTATGAAAATGCAAAGATCAAATACGAAGAGGACATCGAAACACTCACAGCCGAGGCAAAAACGCTTCGTCACCGCATTGGTGAGTTGACCGATTTCCGTACGGAAAAGGACTCCGAGCGCGGCGAGATCATTCTGCGCCTCGATGAGATTTCCAAGAGCTTGACCGAGCTCTATATCCGCATCAGCGAAAACCAAAAGGATATTGATACGGCAACCATGCTCAAAACCGCATCCGAAGAGAGAATCGAGACCTTCAACCAAGAAAAGATGACTCTTTCGGGGCGCATCAATACCCAAGAAGAGCAGATCAAACAAACCACCGAGGCTATGGAAAAGAACCGTGCCGATCACGCTGCGGCTACCGCAGAGCTTGAGGGCTTGAACGAAAAGCGCAGCACGGTGGAAAAGGATAATTTTGAGTTCGAGCGCAAGCTCAACGAGCTCAATGCAAAGCTGCGCGACCGCATGAACCACAAGGAGCTCGTCTTCCGCGAGCACACCAAGTGCGAGGCAAAGCTTCTCAATCTGCGTGACACGCAGGATAAGCTTGCTACAAAGCTTTGGGATGATTACGAATTGACGCGCGCCGATGCCGTAGCCCTTGGTTATCCTCCCGTTACCAAGGAGAATCGCGCAGAGCTGATGGCATTGCAAACCGAGTGCCGCAACAAGCTGCGTGTTATCGGTCACGTTGACCTTGACGCTGTCAACAAGTACGAAGAAGTCAAGGTGCGCTACGACTATATGAGTGCGCAGATCAACGACCTCGAAGCCGCACGCAAGGAGCTCAACGGCATCATCAGCCAGCTTGAGGTTGAAATGAAGGCATCCTTCATTGATTCCTTTAACAAGATCAACGAGAACTTTGGCAAGGTATTTGCCGAGCTCTTTGGCGGTGGCTCCGCCGAGTTGTCTCTGTCCGATCCCGAGAACGTACTCGAGAGCGGAATCGAGATCAAAGCCGCACCTCCCGGCAAAATCATCAAGAACTTGATGCAGCTCTCGGGTGGTGAGCAGGCATTCGTTGGTGTCGCCCTGTTCTTTGCAACCATTCAGGTCAACCCCACACCGTTCTGCATTCTGGACGAGATCGAGGCGGCGCTGGACGAAGTCAACGTCGAGCGTTTGGCACAGTACATCAAGCGCTATTCCCACGGCACGCAGTTCATTATGATCACGCACCGCCGCGGCACAATGGCAGCTGCCGATAGACTTTACGGCGTAACGATGCCCGAGCACGGTATTTCCAAGATCCTGATGCTGGACGTAAATGATATTTCCAAGAAGGAAGGAGAAGAGTGGAATGGGATTTTTGGATAAGCTCTTTGGCAAAAAGAAGAGAGAGCAAGAACTTCAAGCCCAAGAAGAACTCCGCAAAATAGAAGCAGAAAAGGCTGAAGCAGAAGCTAAAGCAAAAG
>JBGVQK010000011.1:0-29351 GCA_045127455.1 Eubacteriales bacterium | reverse complement strand
GTAACTATCGTAGTAAGAGTCAAAAATGAGTGCCTTGAGCGGTGCATTCTCGTCACCCTCGGGGGAGGGAATGTCGCGCACAACTGCCTCGAGTACATCCTCAATATTGAGCCCCGTCTTTGCCGAAACGGCAGGGCAACCCTCTGCGGGAATGCCAATGACGTCCTCGATCTCGGCGCGGCACTTGTCCACGTCTGCCGAGGGCAGATCGATTTTGTTGATAACGGGAATGATCTCAAGGTCTGCATCAACGGCAAGATAAGCGTTTGCCAGCGTTTGCGCCTCAATGCCTTGCGTTGCGTCAACAACGAGGAGAGCACCGTCGCAAGCGTTGAGCGAGCGCGAAACCTCGTAGTTAAAGTCAACGTGACCGGGGGTGTCGATCAGGTTAAAGGTATACGCCTCTCCGTCTTTTGCATTGTATATCAATTTTACAGCGCGCGCTTTGATGGTAATGCCGCGCTCGCGTTCCAGATCCATATTGTCAAGGATCTGCTCTTCCATATCGCGCTTTGCAACCGTTTGGGTGTGCTCAAGGATGCGGTCGGCAAGGGTCGATTTGCCGTGGTCGATGTGCGCAATAATGGAAAAATTGCGAATGTGATTTTGACGTTCGGATTTTTGCACGTTTGTATCCAATCCTTTCGGTAAAAAATCGGGAACTTTTATCTTAACTGAATTATTATACCATAAAGTGTGCGTGATGTCAAGAAAAAGGTGCAAGAATACCCGATTTTTTATTCTTCTTGCATTTGCAAAAATGTCGTTCGTTTTTTGCAATATTTTTCTCTCTAAAAGCAATATTTGTACGACATATAGCAATATTTGTCTCACAAAAAGCAAAAAGTATCTTGACAGAGTATGAAAAGTACTATATACTATAAGTGTACTATTATAAGCGGAAGTCCGCGTATCGACCGAAAGGAACTAGCTATGAAAAAAATGAAAGCAGCCGTTGTCGGCTATGGCGGCATGGGCGGCTGGCACACAGAACACTTACTCAAAAGCGACGTTTGCGAACTTGCAGGCGTTTATGATATTAAACCCGAAAGAAATGCACTGGCACAGAGCCGCGGCATTTACGCATATCCCACCTATGAGGCGCTCCTCGCCGATAAGAGCGTAGAGCTCATCACTGTTGCTATCCCCAACGATAGCCACGAGGAGGTCGTTGTTGCCGCTCTTAACGCAGGCAAAAACGTTATTTGTGAAAAGCCCGTAGCGCTCTCTTTGGAGTCGCTCGACCGTATGATCGCTGCTGCCAAGGCGAATGGGGTACATTTTTCTGTTCACCAAAACCGTCGTTGGGACGTTGACTATCTCGCAATGCAAAAAATTCACGATTCGGGCGAGATCGGCAACGTTTTCAACATCGAATCCCGCATCCACGGCAGCCGCGGTATCCCCTCCGACTGGAGAGGAGAGAAGGAGCACGGCGGTGGAATGATCTACGACTGGGGCATTCATCTCATCGACCAAATTATGATGGTCTATCACTGGGCACCCGTCAAGAGCGTATATTGCATTTGCGATAACATTACCAATAAAGAGGTTGATGACGGCTTTAAGCTTCAGCTCTTCTTCGAGAACGGTAAGCAGGCACACATCGAGGTTGGAACCTACAACTTTATTGCAATGCCTCGCTTCTATATGAGAGCCGAAAAGGGAACAGCCCTTATCACCGATTGGCGCGAGGAGACCAAGGTCGTTAAGTGCAAGTATTGGCACGAGAATGACGTTCTTCCCGTCAAGACCGCTGCAGGTCTTACCAAAACCATGGCACCGCGCGACGAGGTTACAACCGATACCTATACCGTAGCCCGTCCCGCATCCGACGTGCACGACTATTACCGTCATTTCGTCAATGCCATCCGTACAGGATGCGAGCAAGACGTTACCTGGGAACAAATGCGTACCGACCTTAAGATCATCTTCGCCGCCTTCCGCTCCGCCGAGCTGGGAGTACCGGTTGAGTTGGAATAATTTTTTAAGAGATTGCAGGGGGGAACTTTTTGGCAAAAGTTCCCCCCTGCACCCCCTTCAAAAACTTTCTAACAAAAGAATAACAGTTAAGGGATAGCGCACTTGCTATCCCTATATTTGTATCTTGTAGGGGACGACGTCCTCGGCGTCCCGAAAACGAGCGGTTACCGCAAACAAAAAGCGGGCGAACGAAGTTCGCCCCTACGGATATAAAAAATACATTGTAGGGGCGATTCACGAATCGCCCGTTTTTTATTGAATTAGATGAACGTTAACGCAATTTATCAACCACAGGTAGAATAAACTGTCTTAAACTCAACATTTTTACTATTGCAAGTTGATTTTATCTATGATATAATATACTCACAAGATAGCTATCTCGAAATAATCTTGGAGGATAGAATATGTTAGATCAAAAAGTATTTGGCGAAAAGCTCCGTAATCATAGAAAAAAGCTTGGTATGACACAGGAAGAGGTTGCTGAAAAAGTTGGAGTATCTCCGCAAGCGATTTCAAAATGGGAGGCGGGAGATTGCTTGCCCGATTGTTTCAATTTGAAAGCCATAAGTGACGTTTACAAAATTTCGGCAGACGTTCTGCTTGAAACCGAATCAAGCGGTGATCTTGATACCGTATCAAGCAAAATCGAGCAGCTTGCAACAGAATATATCTGGGCAAATAAAGAATGTAACCCGGATCACAACCCACATCACGAGCTTGGCGAAGATCTTTGGAAAATGTGGAAAGGTATATACTTTACAGAAGAATTGAATACCAAAAGAAAAGAAAGAAGCAAAAAACAAGGCAACACGCGAGTTATTGGCTCCTTTGGAACGAAAATTTGGGATGACGAGGGTGTAGCATGTATTATTAAATCATCCCTTATCAAACAGCTCTCTCCATTCGATCAAAGCACAATAGAAGTTATGCAGGCGCTTTGTAGCGAAGATGGTCAAAAATTGATTTTAGCTTTGAACTGTGACATTCCAATATCAAAACAAACACTCATCGAAAAAGCCGGTATTGAAATATCCCGTTTAAATGAGCTTTTGCTTTTATTCACCGAAAATCGAATTATTGAATTTGTTGCGGACAATCGTCCAGAGGACAGAGGATACTTGGTCTGTGGTCATTGCGGTATTGCTGCGTACATGGTGTTAACAGCAATGTATATCCTCAATAAAAAGAATTATACCGTTTCGCAATATTTCAATTATGGATAACTTTCAGCCCCGCCTTGCGCGGGGCATTTCTATTTGCAAAACAACTCTCTTAGCGCGCGCGCGGGGTCTTGGTGGTGCCCACGCGCTCGCGATAGCAAAAGCGAGCTTTACCCTCGCGCCACCCGTCTATATGTAATCTAACGACCTATTTTTACCCCTTGTTGGAAATTTTTTTGGAAGGGGTGCGGGGGAACCTTTTTTCTAAAAAAGGTTCCCCCGCATTCTTTCATAAACTTATTTCAACTCACCCAAATAATACTTCTTCTTGCCGCGGCGGACGACGACATACTTGCCGCCAAGAGCCACGTCGGCATTGATCTCGAGGTTCATATCGGTAATCGGCTCACCGTTGAGGGTGAGGGACTTGTTGGAAATGAACTCACGAGCTTCACGCTTGGAGGAGCAGATACCGGCAGAAACGAGTACGTCCATAACGGGGCCGCCTGCGGTCTCGAAATGGGGAACGTCCTTAAGACCCGCCAAAAGGTCTTGCATCGGGATCTCCTTGATGTTGCCTGCAAAGAGCTGCTCGCTGATTTTAACGGCGGACTCATAAGCGCCCTCACCGTGCAGATCGCGCAAGATCTCTTCTGCAAGCTTCTTTTGTGCCAAACGGCGCTCGGGAGCGGCATTGTGTTCCGCCTCAATTGCCTCGATCTCTTCGCGAGAGAGGAAGGTCAATCTCTTGAGATACTCGATTACCATGCTATCCTCGGAGTTGAGCAGGAACTGGTAGAGCTGATAGGAGCTGGTCTTATTCTTGTCAAGCCAAACGGCGTTGCCCTCGCTCTTGCCAAACTTGTTGCCGTGAGAGTCGGTTACAAGAGGCATCGTCATAGCGAATACTTCGTCACCGGTGGTCTTGCGGATGAGCTCAATACCCGTGGTGATGTTGCCCCATTGGTCGGAGCCTGCTACCTGCAAATCAACACCGCGCGTTTCGTGCAGATACTTAAAGTCAAGACCCTGAATGAGCATATAAGAGAACTCCGCATAGGAGATACCGCTCTCCATCTGGCGGCGGATGAGGTCCTTGCTCAGCATATAGCCAACGTTGATATACTTGCCGTAGTCACGGAAGAAATCAATAATGGTCAAATCCTTCACCCAATCGTAGTTGTTAACAACCTCGTAGGGGAAAATCTTTTGCAGCTGTGTTTTGAGGCATTCGTAGTTGTGAATAACCTCGTCGCGGTCAGAGAGCTTTCTCTCAACGGTTCCGCGAGGGTCGCCGATAAGGGCGGTCGCCATGCCAACGAGGAGCAGGGGAGTGTGACCTGCTGCTGCAAGACGGCGCGTGATGAGGAAAGAAGAGTAGTGACCCAGGTGCAAGCTGTCAGCCGTGGGGTCGGTACCAATATAAAAGGTCATTCCACCCTTGTTGAGCTTTTCAACGAGCTCGGGGCTGGAAATATCCTGAATTAAGCCTCTCCATTTGAGATCTTCATACAAAGTCATGTGGAATTCCTCCGTGTAATAAACATTTAACTTACTTATTATATCATACAATTTATTTTTCGTCAACAACAAAATGAAAAAATAAGACGTTTTACCGCATTTTTTATCACACCGCGCAAAAAAGGATGCCACCGAGGTGGCATCCAAGAAAAGAAATTGTTATTGCGTTACGGGAACGTCCTCGGGGTGATAGAATTGCAGCGTGCCTGCAAGATAAGCCTCAACGTCCTCTTCTACCAAAACAACAATGCCATTCGGCAAAATGTAGCTTCCGTTGACAGAGACTTGATGGATGGAATTTATGATTGTGGGTAAGTCTTCGTTTAAATCTAACAAATAGTTACACACTTGGCACGTAGCATATCTACCGTCTATGATGTCGGCGGCATAAACCCAATGCCCCTCTGTTTCTGTTTTTCCACAATTACAAACTTTTGCATGCGATCTGGCGTTGTGATAGAGGTAAGGGCCGTACGTGTGCGTGTGCACGTAACCGCAACCTGTACACATGGTATCATCAAGAGTATGTTCTTCATAGAAGGTATACGTTAAACCATTCACAGTATTTACGCACTTATGCAGATCATCAGAAAAAGTGGATATAGTATAATTCTGTGTTACGATATCAGAAAAAGGGGCAACGTATCTGCAAAATCGGCATTTGTAATAGTCTTGATTTCCATAACTCGCTACTGCCATCATATTTCCGCCCGACAATGTATGATCTTCATCACAACATCCATAGGGCATATGTTGATAAGCTTCTGAACTTTCCACATATTTCACACCATTACAAATGGAACAAATCAATTTATATCTGCTAGTACTCGACTCCCAAGTATAAAGCCAATCGTGATCATCATCCGTATGGAAACCGCGTGTTATTGCAACACCGGCGATGTCTTTGTATGTAATGTCAGATGAGCGACTCGTTATTGGACTACCATATCCCATCAGTATCTCTTGATGGTGGTCACTATTAGCATCTGAATTACAAATATTCCCATAATCCACATCGCGCAATCCTAAAACGTGACCAATTTCGTGAGCACCTGTCATTTTTTGTGCAAAAAGAACATAGGCAGGAGGGTATGAGCTACCAACATAAAAATAATCGATATTTACTCTCATATACCACTTGGCATAGTGCTTATGAGTAATTGTTTCGGTCGATAGTGTAACTGCATCACCAAGAGTACCCGTTGAAGCAATAGCACTTATCGTGGTGTCCGGATATATAATTAGATTGTGATTGTCGGCAGTTCCCTCGACAATGTTTATTATCTTGTTCTTTGCTATGGAACCGTCTGGATTGTAGGAATAAAAATATACATTATTCCATTTTTTCATACTGTTCGCATATGCCGCTTTTATTTGCTGAGCAGTATTTTCTGTTTTGTTAGCGGGAATCCAAGTACATCCTGTGTTTGGGTCGCGCTCCGCAAAGTAATACCTAATTGTTGTAACTTCGTCACTGATGTGCCAAGACTTAGCATCTTTATCTAAAATGTACCATAATTCATCAAGTCCGTCTCCATTCGCCACATCAACACAGTCATCATAGCTCACATCAAGAAGTGCAGGATGTGCATCTGTGGGAATTGCACTTATAAAAAACACATTTACAACCATAATCAACGTAAGAATTAAAGTAATCCATTTTCTACTTAATTTCATATCGATGTTCCTCCTAATTTAATATTTTTAATCAATTTGCAACACCATAGAAAAAATCTCCAAAAGGAATCACACCATAAATAGCTGTTCTGCCATTTTCACCGATGACATTATATCTGTCGATATCCATTACACTAACGATAGCATCATAATACTCGCCAAATTCATATTTGAAATAATCGTTGGATAGACCATCTTTTAAATTTGGATTTCCCTGCTTGTCTATCGTGTACAAATAAGTAGAAATATAGTGTTGTCCATCAAGGAGAATATGCGAAATCGTGTTACTTGTGTGATTGTACAGGGATGTGGAATGATATAGTGTATCCTTCTCTGACTTGTTCAAATAGATAAAACTTTCTTCAAACACAATCGGTGCTTCAACATTAGCTCCATTTTGGAACGTCGGCTTATAAATCTGGAAATGTTCGAAAATAGGAATTGTTGAATCATTTGAAAAGATATCGGTAACCGTTAAAGCTTTATTGATTTGAAATGTCACAACGCATTTCATATCGTTGAGATATTCATGAATTTCTATTTCGTTTTGATATTTTATCCAAGTATACTCATTACAGCAACAGTATCCCGATTCATTATGTTCATCTGCAAGGCGGTAATATCCACATACAAAATAGTATTCATTAGGATTGATAGCCACATATAGCGGTTGGACACCGCTCTTTATCATATCAATTTTGTCAGCAAGTGAGAAATCTATCGGATTTATGTCTACTAAATATAGATTTAAAAATGAAAGTAAAACTGTTATAAGGTTACTACTTCTGTCTATCTCGTTTTCAAAAATCGGTGGATTATAATTGCTCGCATCAGAAGTTGTGGTTTCAATTGGCGTCGTGCTTTCGGTTATATCTTGCGGTGTCGTTTGCTCGTTTTTGTTATTTTGCAAGCAGCTTGTTACTGTCAGCAACAAAAGCGAGCAGACTAAAATAAGTAAAAGCATTTTTTTCATAATAACCTCCTAATATTAAAGTTTTGTTGAATTAAAAAAAGCGCAGAGATAGGCTATCGCAGCTCTACCTTTGCGCTCTTAAATGACGATTTTGTGTTGTCCTTTTCGGTAGTGGCATAAGGCATAACTGCGTTTGTGCATTGTGGTTCATTGGTATGTCACCTCCGTTTGTTATTTTGTACATTTACAGAATAGCATATTTTTGCGTATTTGTCAAGTAAAATGGAAAAAAACGGAAAAATGCACAAATTCGTTTTTTGATTTTATGCAAAAACGGCAAAAAATTGAAAAAAGTGCAAATAAATTTTCAAAAAACTCTTGCAAAACCGAAAAGTGTGTGGTATAATACTCGTGTTGCGCTATGGCGCAAGAATTTTAGGATGGTCCGCTGCATGCTCGCATGAACGTCCGGTATATTATAGGAGGACTCAAAAATGAATTTGGTTGAGGCTTTTACAAACGAGCAATTGAAACAGGAACTCCCCGTGATTCGCATCGGTGACACCATCCGTGTTCACAACAGAATCAAAGAGGGTAACCGTCAGAGAATCCAGATGTTCGAAGGCACCGTGATCGCAAAGCACGGCGGCGGCATCTCCGAAACCTTTACTGTAAGACGTGTTTCTTATGGCGTAGGCGTAGAGAAGACCTTCCCCATCCATTCTCCCAATGTTGAAAAGGTTGACATTATCCGCGTTGGTAAGGTAAGACGTGCAAAGCTGTACTACCTCCGTGACCGCGTTGGTAAGGCATCCAAGGTTAAGGAACAGATCAACTAATCTACCCTTACAAATAAAAACCATTCCCAAAGCGGGAATGGTTTTTATTTTTCAAGACAGATCAAAGCGCAGCAAGCCGCTCTTTGATAGCAACATAGCGTGGGGAGTCCTTTACGGGGGCATACACGTCAGCGAGCACGCGGTTCAAATGCCGCCAATAGAAGTGTCCGAGCGGTTCGTCGGTGTGCTTGGCAATATTGTCTGCACTGTGCTTGATCTTGTTAACAAGCAGGGAAGTGTGCTGAATTTGAGAGAAGCTTTGCAGCTTTTCAAGGTGAACGATCAACATTTCAAGCTCGTCAAGTGCTCGCTCAAACTCTCCGGCTTTTGCACTTTGTGCCGCCATAAAAAAGCTGATTCTTGCCAAACGGTCTTCATAAAATCCGAAATCTCCGTCCGAGAAGATCATACCCACCATATCGTAGAGCTTCTTCCACATCGCGTGTTTTTCTTCAAGGGTATAGCCCGCTTCGGGGCAATCATAGAGGTTTTGCAAATAAAGATACATCTTGTCGCACACCTTCCAAAAATAGTTTTGGCAGTGCATCACAAGCTCTTCACCCTGGAGCACGTGCACATGCAGATCCATCCCTTGCGGCATCATATCGGCATATTGCAACGCTGTTTTTCTATCCCCCTTGTGCAGATGCACGTAGCACAGACAGCTAACAGCTCCCATTCTGTACTCTGTTTTTTGAGATTGCAAAAGCCGTTCTCCAAGGGAAACGATCTCCTCAAAGTATTTGTCTGCATCTTCGGTATACAAAGCGCGCATTAAATGATGGCGCACAGTTTCGTCGTTGGGGTATTTCTTTTGCATTGCGCGAGAGAGTAGTACTCTTTCTTCGGTCTTTCCTTGACTGTGAAGCTTGGCGTACTTCGCTTTGAATTCCTCAATTTCCGCCTGTTTTTTGCTTTTGGCAATGTCAATTTCAAGCAGAATGTCGGCACTCACCTCAAAAATATTGGCAAGAACGGGCAAATTTGAAATATCGGGCGCGGTCTTGTCGCACTCCCATTGAGAGATGGCGTTGGTAGAAAGCCCCAACAGCTCGGCAAGCTGTTCTTGCGTCATCCCTTTTTCGCGTCGAAGGCGTTTAATGGTCGTTCCAATAGACATAGTTATTCTCCTTTTCCATTTTCAAAAGCGCTTTTGTATCTTCATTATACACGCTTTTGGGAGATTTTTACACCAAGCATTTCACGAGCGCTACTCAACCGATGCTTCAATTTTTACAGTAATAGTTTATCACGAAAAAATAAAAAAGTCAATGATTTCACAGAAAGGAAGGAAGAAATGTCCTACCTACTACAATTTCTCGTCGTTTTGGCAATGTCGCTCTTGGGTTGCACCAAGGTGACCTTGCAGGGGCGCGCAAGCCGACAGTTTTTCAAAAATGGAGCAGATAGCGTGCTTTTCCATACAATGTTGTTCTTTTTTGTGGCACTGACGCTCGTTGTCATCTTTCCAACAGCCGCTCTGACATGGCAGGGCTTTTGGCTCTCTGTTCTGTGCGCGCTCTTTACGTTTTTCTATCAGGTGTTCTACGCACAAGCACTCAAAGAGGGACCCGTGTCGCTTACGGTTCTCATCTGTAATTTCAGTACCTTTTTTGTGGTTCTGTATAGCACGATTGCCTTTGGAGAGACCTTGTATCTCTCCCACATTGGGGGAATGTTGCTCCTTATCCTTTCTATGATTCTCAACGTCAAGCAAGAAGAAAAAGAAAAGGGAAGACGGTGGCTCTTTTTCACACTTGCCGCAATGGTGAGCACCGCGGTGGGAACGAGCATCATCAAGCTTTTTGGAAAGACAGAGGCGGCAGAGGTCGCGGGATCGGACATCACTTTTTTGGCGTTCTCCTACGCCGCGGCGGCAGTATTCGCACTCGGATACTACATCATAAACCGCTATACAGGCAAAAAGGAGAAACATACCTTCGCCTTTTCGTGGAAAGTCCTCGCATACGCACTCGGTATTGGAATCGTGCTCGGCGTCTTCCAAAAGTTCTATGCGCTAGGGATGCAACACCTTGATGCCTCCTTTATGATGCCCACCTGGGCAGGACTGCAAACGCTTGGTATGACCGCCATCGGCATTCTCGCCTTTGGCGACAAGCTCCACAAGCGACAAAAATGGAGCATTGCTTGCGGACTTGCTTGCATTATTTTGATGAATTTGCGTTTTTATCCTTTGTTCTAAATAAAAAACCTTTACAAACGATAAAAGATGTGCTATACTGACAATATACGAGTCGATTCTATCAAAAGGAGAAAAATAATGAAAAAAACAACTGTTAAAGTAAATTTCAGCAGCATTGTTTGGGGCATCGTCCTGGTTGCTGCAGGCGTCATTTTTGCACTCAATTCCCTTGATATCACCAACATTGATGTTTTCTTTGAGGGTTGGTGGACGCTCTTTATTATTATTCCTTGCACAATCAGTCTTTTTACTGACCGCCATAACATTGTGGGCAATTTGTTTGGTATCGCCCTTGGCGTGTTCCTTCTTTTGTGCGCACGCGGAATTTTGAGTTATTCTATGATCTGGAAGCTGCTGCTTCCCATCATTGTTGTAGTGATCGGATTGAATATGCTTCTCAAAGGTTTATTTGGTCGCAAGGATAGAGACGACTATGATGACGATGATGACGACGATGATGAAGCGAGCCACGACGTTCACACCGCAAACGCTATTTTTTCGGCACACCGCGTAAACTATGACGGTATGGTGTTCCATTCTGCCGAGCTCAACGTTATTTTCGGTGGCGCACAGCTCGATCTGCGCAACGCCATTATCGAAGGTGACTGCACCGTTCGTGCAAACTGCATTTTTGGTGGCATCACCGTTCTCGTACCCGAAAACGTCAACGTAAAGGTGAACAGCAGCAATATTTTTGGCGGTTGCTCCAATAAGACCACAGATCACCCCGGGGCGCACACCATTTACATCACCAGCAACAGTATCTTTGGCGGTACATCGATCAAATAACAAACAAAAGGGCGGATCTCAAACGGATCCGCCCAATTTTTTTGCCTTTTTTCAAAAAAATCAACAAATCCCGACCATATTGTGCTATAATGATAATGAAATAATATTTTTTGATAGAAATGAGGATGCGTATGAATATTTTACAACACCTCAAAAATAATATTTTGTATCTTGATGGCGGCATGGGAACGCTCCTGCAAGCGCGCGGTCTCTTGGCTGGCGAGCTTCCCGAGCGATGGAATCTTTCGCACCCCGACGTCATTACAAATATTCATAAGCAGTATTTTGATGCAGGCTCAAACGTTGTCAACACCAATACCTTCGGGGCAAACTGCCTCAAATTTGGGGTGGACGAGCTTGATAGCATCATCTGCGCGGCAATCAAGAACGCACGCCGTGCCGCCAATGAAAGCGCAGGCACGCAACCCAAATGGGTAGCCCTTGATATTGGCCCCACAGGCAGAATGCTCGCGCCTTACGGTGACCTCGACTTTGAGGATGCCGTTTCTATCTTTGCCCAAACAATTCGCCTCGGTGTCAAGCACGGAGCGGATCTGGTTATGATAGAAACCATGAGCGACAGCTACGAAACACGCGCCGCTCTGCTTGCCGCAAAAGAGAATAGCGACCTGCCCGTATTCGTTTCCTGTGCCTTTGGCGAGGATGGCAAGCTGATGACGGGTGCTGATCCCGCAGCAATGGTTGCAATGCTTGAGGGAATGGGCGCGGATGTCATTGGCATCAACTGCTCCTTCGGCCCTCGCAAGCTGATGGGCGTTATCAAAGAATATCTCAAATACGCATCTATTCCCGTTATTTTCAAGCCCAACGCAGGGTTGCCTTCTGTCAAAGAGGGAAGAACGGTCTACGACCTTTCCCCAAAAGATTTCGCTACCGATATGGCAGATGCCGTATCTCTTGGCGTGCGAGTTGTTGGCGGATGCTGCGGCACAGCGCCCGAATACATCAAAGCGTTGGTAGAGAAAACGGCAGAGATGCAGCCCCAACCCATCACGCAAAAGAACATTACCTGCGTGTCGTCCTACACGCACGCAGTCATCTTTGATAAAGAGCCTATCCTCATTGGTGAGCGCATCAACCCCACGGGCAAAAAGCGTTTCAAAGAAGCCCTCAAAGCAAACGATATGGACTACATCCTGCGCGAAGGGCTCTCTCAAGCCGAGGCGGGTGTGCATATTCTTGATGTCAATGTCGGGCTCCCCGAAATCGACGAGGTTACGGTGCTCACCGATGCCGTCTGCCGCCTGCAAGAGGTTACAGACCTTCCTTTGCAAATAGATACTTCCGATCCGGTTGCAATGGAAGCCGCCCTGCGCCGCTACAACGGCAAGGCGATGATCAACTCGGTCAACGGCAAAATGGAAAGCATGAGAAGCATCTTTCCGCTTGCCCGAAAATATGGCGGTCTTGTGGTCGCGCTTACGCTTGATGAGAACGGCATTCCCACACGCGCCGAGGATCGCGTCGCCATTGCCGAGCACATCCTTTCTGTTGCCGCCGAGTACGGCATTGATAAAAAAGACATTATTTTTGACCCATTGGCGCTCACCATCAGTGCCGATGGGAATGCCGCGCGAGAGACCTTGCGCGCGGTTTCCCTTATTAAAAACGAGTTGAGATGCCACACGTCCTTGGGCGTTTCCAACGTTTCGTTCGGGCTCCCGAACAGAGATATCATCAATAGCACCTTTTTCGCACTCGCGCTTGGCAAAGGTCTTTCCGCGGCAATTATGAACCCGTATTCGGTTGAAATGATGAAAGCCTACCGCGCCTTTTGCGCTCTTGACGGGCAGGACGAAAACTGCGAGGCATACATCCGTTTTGCATCGGAGCTGCTGCAAGCAACGTCCCTTTCCGTTTCGGCTTCTCCCTCTGCACCGTCCAAAGAAGAGGGCAGTGAACTGCAAAAAGCAGTCATTCGGGGCTTACGTGACCGCGCCGCAATCCTTGCACGCGAAGAGCTCAAGAGCCGTGCCCCCCTTGACGTGGTGCAGACCGATATCATTCCCGCGCTTGATGTTGTGGGTGACGGATTTGAAAAAAAGACCGTCTACTTGCCCCAGCTTTTAATGGCGGCAGAGGCGGCAAAGGCGGCATTTGAAGAGGTCAAAGCAAATCTTCCCGCCGCGGCAAACAATGGCGTGGATATTGTTCTTGCAACCGTCAAGGGTGACATTCACGACATCGGCAAAAACATTGTCAAATTACTGCTCGAAAACTACGGCTTTGCCGTCCATGACCTCGGCAGAGACGTCCCCCCCGAAGCGGTTGTAGAGGAGGCCGTGCGCCTGCACGCCCCGATCGTTGGGCTCAGCGCCTTGATGACCACCACCGTTCCCGCAATGGAGGCGACCATTGGCGCTCTGCGCAAGAGCGCCCCTTGGTGCAAGATCGTTGTGGGCGGAGCGGTTCTCACCGCCGAATACGCGCAACAGATCGGTGCAGATCACTACGCCAAGGATGCAATGGAGACCGTTCGCTATGCCGAAGCCTTCCTCTCATAAAGCTATGAAACGTGTTCTTGGCTTCATACTCACACTTATTTGCATCTGCTTGCTGTTTTCGGCTTGCTCTCCCACGCTGATGAGCGAGGATGCCCTGTGTCGCATTTATTTTCTTGACGTGGGGCAGGGAGATTGTACCCTTATTCGCACACGCGAGGGGGATATCCTCATTGACGCAGGACCCGAATCCGCACAGGATGCCTTGTGCCTGCGCCTGAAGCAGCTTGGCGTAAAGGAGATTGCATTGGCGATCTTCACCCACCCCGACGAGGACCACGTAGGCGGTGCCGACGGTGTGCTTTCGCAAATTCCCGTGCGCGAGGTCTGGCTGCCCTTGCAGGAAATGGACAACCCCTCTGCGGCACGCATGGAGCAGGTCATTGCAAATAGCGGTGCCATTCGCAAAAACGTCAGGGCAGGTGAGGTGCTCACCGTTGGCGACGTGGTGGTGGCAACACTTGCGCCTATGGGAGACGCTACGGGCGACTCCAACGATAGCAGTATCGTTGTTCGCGTGACTTGTGGCGAGATCGGTATGCTTTTTATGGGGGATGCAAGTGCAAAGGTGGAGCAAAAGCTTTTGCAAACCTACGGCAGCGCGCAGCTTTCGGCAGAGCTTTATAAGGTTGGGCATCACGGTTCTTCCACGTCCAATACCAAAGACTTTTTGGATGCGGTAAAGCCCACCTACGCAGTTATTTGCTCATCCATTGATAATTCCTACGGCCATCCCCACGGCGTTGTAGTGGAGCGATTAGAGGCGGTTGGCGCCACCATACTCCAAACGGCAACCAATGGCGAGGTCGTGCTGGAATGCAACAAAGGTGCCATTTGGCACGTAGATAAAAAAGGAGAAAAACAATGAAAGTTTTGATTACAGGTGGCTCTCGCGGCATTGGCGAGGCTTGTGTGCGCGCATTTTGCCAAAGAGGCGATAGCGTAGCATTCCTGTACCGCACAAACCACGAGCGCGCTAAAGCCCTCGCCCTTGAAACGGGAGCGATCGCTATTGCCACCGACCTTTCCAATGCCGAATTGGCAACCGCCGCCACAAAGCAGGCAATCGAAGCACTTGGCGGCATTGACGTGCTCGTCAATAACGCGGGTATCTCGCAAATCAAATTGTTTGGCGATATCACCGACGAGGATTGGCGCAAAATGATCGATACCAACCTTTCGGGCGCATTCTATACCTCTCGCGAGGCATCCCGTGCAATGGTTGCGCAGCACTTTGGCAGAATTATCAACGTAAGCTCTATGTGGGGCAAGGTTGGCGCTTCCTGCGAGGTGCACTATTCGGCATCCAAGGCAGGACTGCGCGGGCTCACAATGGCGCTTGCAAAGGAGCTTGGCCCCTCAAATATCACAGTTAACTGCGTCGAGCCTGGTGTTATTGACACCGAAATGAATGCCGCGCTTGATGATGCCACTCGCCGCGAGCTTTGCGATGAAACACCGCTATGCCGCATTGGCAAATCCGAAGAGGTCGCAGCCGTTGTTTGCTTTCTTGCATCGAGCGACGCGTCCTTTGTTACGGGTCAGGTGCTGGGCGTAGATGGCGGATTTGCCATTTGACAGAAAAGGGAAAAGCGTATGAAAAAAGTTTTAAATTTTCTCGGCGTCATTCTTCTGGTCGTTGTAGTGATGTTTGGTATCGTGATCGGTGAGGAATACGCACGCGGATACTTCTTTTATCTTTCCCGCTTGCACGGGGAGCACGCGCCGCTCTCTCTCACGCCCACCGCGCTTTCAAAGGATAGCATTACAAAACCGATAGGGGAATGGCTACAGGATAGCCGTGTTACTATGGATAACACAATGATTCTTGTCAGCCGCGATTATCCGTTGCCAGATGGATATGAAGCCGATCTCGTAGAGTATAACGGTGCCAAGATGCACCCCTTAATGGTGGAACCGTACGCCGCTTTGCGCGATGCCGTGCAAGAAAAAACAGGCGTTCGCATTTACGTTTCCAGCGACTTCCGCACAGCCGAAAAGCAAGCATCCCTTCTTGAGTTTTACGGCCCCGACCGTGCCGCACCCGTTGGATGCAGTGAGCACGAGGCAGGGCTCTCCCTCGACGTCTACGCGCCTGCGCACGCAAGCTACGATTTTTTGCGCTCCCCCGCGGGCAGAGAGGTCAACCGCATTTGCGCGGAGTATGGATACATCATTCGTTACGATGCCGACATGAAGGAGATCACAAAAATTGATTATGAGCCTTGGCATTTGCGCTACGTTGGCGCACCCCACGCGCGCTTGATCACCGATAGCGGCCTTGCATACGAAGAATATATTCAGGCTATCCGCCCCGAAATTTGGTATGCTTATGAGAACTATCTCATTTTGCGCACCGCCATCATCGAGGAGCTTACACTCCCTGCAAGCTTTGCGTCCTGCCACATCTCTCCCGACAATACGGGATATTACGTTGTTACAGTAGAACTGTAACAAGTGCAGAATGAATATTCTTTGTAGGGACCGGCGTCCCCGACGGTCCTTTTTCTCAAAAAGTTTCCCCACATATATTTATAGAAGAATTTTTCAAAAAACTATTGACAACGGCATATAAAATATGCTATAATAATATGCCGCATGAAAAAGGCTCTTTTAAGTGCGCCCAAAAACGCCGCCTTTATATCAGCGAGTCTATCAGAAAGAGAGGTGCTTTTCGTGTTTGCAATTATCGAAACCGGCGGAAAGCAGTACAAAGTAATCGAGCAGGACATTATTTTTGTTGAAAAGCTCGACGTTAACGAAGGAGACGAAATCGTCTTTGACAGCGTTAAGGCATTGTCTACTGACAAGGGCTTTGTAGCTGGTGCTCCCAACGTAGCTGGCGCTAAGGTTACTGCCAAGGTTCTTAAGAACGGCAAGAACAAGAAGATCTACGTTATGAAGTACAAGTCCAAGAAGAACGAAAAGAAGAAGATCGGTCACCGTCAACCCTTTACCAAGGTTCAGATCCTGACCATCGAGGGCTAATCGCTCAGTCAGTACGATGACAAAAATCGTGTTTTTCAGAAGCGGTGGAGTGTTCTACGGCTTCCAAGAGCAGGGTCACACAGGCTACGGTGAGGCAGGCGACGATATTTTGTGCGCAGCCATCTCGTCCATGACAATGCTGCTCATCAACACCATCGAGGTTGCGTATGCTTCTTCCGTTGACTACGACGTCAACGAGGGCGCGACAAAAATTACGGTAAGAGCCAAATCGGCGCTGCCCGAGTTTGAGTCCGACGATTACAAGAGATATGCAGTTTCGGGCATTATGATGGGTTACTACTGTCAGCTCAGTGATATGCTTGAGGAATATGGCGATTATCTTGACGTTTCCGTCATTGATAAAGCGTGGGAAGAATAATTCACCAAACCCCTGGGATTCCAAGTAGGGAATCAAAAAAATTTAGGAGGATAAGAATGATGTTAAAGCTCAGTTTACAGTTCTTTGCTCATAAGAAAGGTGTCGGTTCCACCAAGAACGGTCGCGATAGCGAATCCAAGCGTCTTGGCGTTAAGAAAGCAGACGGTCAATCCGTTGTAGCCGGCAACATCATCATCAGACAAAGAGGCTCCGCAGTTTGCGCAGGCGAAAACGTTGGCGTAGGCAAGGACTACACTCTGTATGCCCTGATCGATGGTAAGGTAAAGTTCGAGCATAAGACTAAGTCTCAGAAGAAGGTTAGCGTATACGCTGACTAATCCATTCTGACAGAATATACGGCATAGACCATAAGGTCTATGCCGTATATTTTTGGGACGGCGAAATTTGCGCAGAACAAAAGCCACACCCCAAAAGGCAATCCGAATTTGGCTAACATTTTGAACATACTATAAAAGGTTGAAACCCGTCGAAAAAATCGACGGGTTTCTTCATCTTAATGTGTGGCTTTTTAGCCGCGCTCGACCTCTCTGCCGTACATTTGTACGGTGACGATTGGTCGATCACGCCTTCTGCATCAAATTTCGCGCGCCCCAATTTTACATTTATCGTCCCCTACAAAAAATCCCCCACACAACAGGTGAGGGATAATACAGTATACCACTCGATAAATTAAAATTTGTTTGAGTGACTTTATAAGTCTATGTTTTTAAATAGAATTTTTCTGTTTTTTACGAGATTGAATCCGAGAAGAAAGACGATCACGCACACGGCAGAGCCGAGAGCGGCATTCATAATCACTATTTCCGTCTCATGCATTCCTTCAAACGATACGAGCATCGAACGTTGCAATGCGAATATCGAAACAAAGGCATCCGCAAAGGATATGTTTCGGAGTGTGATAAGAGTTGCCGACGTACTGCGACGCGCTTTTATAAACTTTATTGTTGCGAGTGTAATTTTGGTAAAGGCATAAGCCGCCATTGCAATCATTATGATCATATGAAGCTCGTGCCCTCTATCTCTTATCACCGACAATATAACTGTTCCTACAAGCGGAACAGATAATATCATCAACATCCACCCTGTAAACTTGGTGATGAAACGCTCTTTTGATTTAGACCGCAGTACTACAAATCGAACAATGCTTAAAATCAAGTAGTAAGTACCGAGCGTTAAAAGCCACCATGAGCTTGTGAAGACTCCCAGTGCAAAATGATAGATTGCGAACGCTATGTTGAATGTCAAACTTGAGAGAGCAAGTTTTAAAGTCTTATCCATTTAAATTTCTCTCTCCCATCACGCAATCGGTGATGATCTTAACAACTACTTTTATATCGTCTGAACAATTCTTGTTGAGCCATTCCATAACAACAGCAAATACTCCGGTAAGATAGAATTTCATCACATAGGAATGTTCTGCTACAGGAACGCAAAAACGAGCAAGTATGGGGCTGAAGATATGCTCAAACATTTTTCCGTACACTTCATCCATATGCATCGAATGAAACTGTTTGATAGACACTTTAAATAAACGTTGATTATCTTTGACAAATGTCAAATACGGCGTAAGATATTCGTCCGTTATGAACAAAAGCTTCTCATGCTTGCAAGTGTCAAATTGCAGAGATATGTGCTCCTTGTCTATTTTGTAGTATGTGAGGTGCTTGTCAATGATATAGCGTGTAGTTTCCTTTAATAAATCCGAGGTATTCTCGTAATGCAGGTAAAACGTAGAACGGTTCACCCCTGCCGCATTGCATATTTCCTTAATGGTGATATATTCAAAGTCCTTCTTTTCAAGTAGTGTAATGAGGGCCTCGTCCATTTTGATTGCCGTGTTAAAGTATTTACTTTCGTTTTTGTTCATAAGGATGCCCTCCGTAAATGATTATTCGCCCTCGCTGATTTCTCTTGCAAGCTCCACAATTTCATAGGCGTATTTCTTTTTGCCGTTTTCAAGCATCTTTTTGTAGATAGGATAGTTTATACCGCATCCAATCATGCCGACAATGCCGACAATAATTCCAATCACCATATCTACAATGCCGCTACCGAGAACCTGCATTGCAAAACACATTCCTGTGCCCAATACAAGAGATGAAACAATGCCGAAGGTGTAAGTAAAGATGGTTGCAGGCATCTTTGCCTTTCTGTCAAGTTTGCGAAGTGCTACAATTTTAGAGCTGTTCTTGGGGGCATACTCCTTTGCGATGGATTCTGCATAAATTTTGTCTGTGTTCATGTTATTTCTCCTTTTTTGTTGTTTTTATTGTGACTTTATTATAACAACCTCAAAAGGGAAAAGGAACAACAAGATTTGAATATTGTGTTGACTTAAGATTTTTTTGATTTGCACGTTTTAAAATTCTTGTTGAAAAATTTATAGTACCCCCTTATTATACAACAATCGGAGCAAATTGTAAACACATTTTTTCGTCGCACCGCAAGGTGCGACATTTTTTTTATTTCTTTTATGATACAATAAGAAAAAAGATCAAAAAGAGGAGTGAGGAAATGTTCAAAAAAGGTGGACAAGTCTCGTATGAAGAAAAGGAAGATACTCTCGTGGTGCACATCGGTGGGGAAATCGACCATCACAGTGCCGTAGAGGTGCGCACCGAGGTCGATGAGCGCATCATTGCCACATCCCCCAAGCGCGTGCTATTGGAGCTTTCGGCAGTCGATTTTATGGATAGCTCGGGGTTGGGGCTTATTATGGGGCGCTTTGCGCTCATCAAAAAGTGTGGCGGAACGTTGGCACTGCTTGACCCAAGCCCTGCGGTGATGAAAATGATCAAGCTCGCAGGTATGGATCGAATGGTCTCTATTTTGAAAACAAAAGTGAAAGGAATATAAAACAATGAAGAACAACAGAGTCGATTTCAGCGCAGCGGTAGAAAATGAAATGAAGCTCATTTTGCCGTCGCTCTCGGTCAATGAAGGCATGGCGCGTGCGGCAGTCGCGGCATTTTGTGCACAACTCAATCCCACCGCGGTGGAGCTTGCCGACATCAAATGTGCCGTTTCCGAGGCGGTCACAAACTGCATCGTGCACGCGTATCGCGAGGAAGTGGGCGAAATTACGATCGAGGTCAAGCTATGCGAGGGGCGGCTTGTTTGCATCGACATTCGCGACCGCGGATGCGGCATTGAAAACGTCAAGCAAGCGCGCGAGCCCCTCTTTACAACTGACGCCGCAGGCGAGCGCAGCGGTATGGGCTTTACGGTAATGGAGAGCTTTTGTGATGAGCTTCGCGTTACCAGCCGCAAGGATAGAGGCACCACTGTCACTCTGCTCAAACGGTTACATAAATGATTTGTGAGGACATTTGTCGGCCTTCCCCGTAGAAAATGATAATAAATCGCAAGGTGAACGAATGGAAGCCTCCCTCCGGGAGGGAGGGGAACAAATGCCGCAAGCGGCAAAGGTGGAAGGAGCCTGCGTGTAAAAACGCAGGGTGCTCGCTTTGTGGCGAGTGCTGTTTTATAGAAGGTGTTTTAGTGAGGTAAACAAATGGAAACAAGCACGCTCTACGAGCGCAATCAAGAGCTTTTGCGCCGCGCAGGAGAGGGAGATAGCGAAGCCGAAGCGGCATTGGTCGAGGAAAATCTCGGCCTTGTTCGTAAGGTCGCGCGTCGCTTTCTCGATAGAGGAACCGAATATGAGGATCTCGTGCAGATAGGCACGATTGGAATGATCAAAGCCATTCGTTCCTTTTCCATCGAGCGTGGCACGGTCTTTTCCACCTATGCCGTTCCGCTCATTATCGGAGAGATCCGCAGGCATCTGCGCGACGAGGGTCCCATCAAGGTCAGCCGTATCTACAAAAAGCAGGGCTTGATGCTGATGTGTGAAAAGAATCGCATTGCCGCCGAGGAGGGAAGAGAAGCAGGCGTTGCCGAGCTTGCCGCGCGTTGCGGAGTCAGCATCGAGGAAGCCGCAGTCTCGCTTGATGCAATGACTCCCGTCACCTCGCTTTCGGATTTTGTATATGGCGAGGATACCGTTACTTATGAGGGCGTGCTCGCCGATGAGGAAAGCGAGCAAGAAAGCGAACGCATTTGCGACAAAGTGGCGCTTGCACAATGCATTCGCCGCTTGCCCGAGTTGTGGCAAAAGATCGTGCTGATGCGATATTTCAGGAATATGACACAGCAAGAGACTGCCAATACGTTGGGGCTAACGCAGGTCAAAATTTCAAGGGAAGAAAAAAAGCTGCTTGCTGCCTTGCGGGAAGAATTATCTTGATAAAATAATTGACAAATCGCTCGTTTTCTGCTATAATGAAAGCGAGCGGTTTTTGCCGCATCCCCCAAAAAGGAGCCCTTTCCCCATTGAAAAAAGTATTCCGATTTCTCTTGAACATCTGCAATAAAATTTGGTCACGCATTCGCGCTTTTGCGTGGCGCAAGCTTATTCCGTGGTGCGCACTTTTTCTTGGAGTCTGCATCTTTTTTGGAGTGAGTTTTCTCGCTATTAGCGCCGCCGTCAAGCATAAAACCGCACCGCGCATCACCACTCTTGAAGCACTGGCCGAAGCGAATGAGCACTTTGATCTTATTCTTGTTTTGGGTTGCGCTGTTCGCGCAGACGGGACTTTGAGCCACATGCTTGAGGACCGCGTTAAAACAAGCGTATCGCTTTATGAGTCGGGTCTTGCTGATAACTTCTTAATGAGCGGTGATCGCCACGAGGGCTACGATGAAGTTGGCGCAATGCAAAAAGAAGCCGAACGTCTTGGTGTTCCCAAGGATAAAATTTTAATTGACCCCAATGGGTATTCCACGTATGAGAGCATTTTCAACCTTTTGCAGCAATACAAAGGGAAAAAAGTGCTTATCGTCACGCAAAAATATCATCTCTACCGCGCGCTCTACATTGCACAAAAGCTTGGTATTGAAGCCTATGGCGTGAGTGCTGATCTGCGCAGCTATACAAAGCAGCTCAAATACGATATGCGCGAAATTTTGGCACGCGTAAAGGATGTATTTTGGGTGCAATACAACTTGCAATAAAGAATAGAAGCGGTATTTTCACAACGGAAAGACCGCTTCCATTTTTTACTTTTTTGTGAATTTACTGCCTAAAATCAACAAATCCCAACCAAAATGTGGTATAATATATATGTAGACAACGACAAGGAGTTCAAAATTATGCCAAAGACCTTTCAAAAAGACGACTACGTATTTTACGAATCCGGTGGAATATGTAAAATTCTCGACGTGCAGTTTGCACCACTTGACGGTATGCCTGCCGATAGAGAATATTACGTTATGCGTTCCATTCACGATAAGAGTGGAATGATTTACGTTCCCAAGGATAATGAAAATATTTTTATGCGCCCGCTTTTGAACGTAGAACGTGCCGAAGCGCTTTTGGCAAGCCTTTCGCAAGTTGTGCCGATTGCTGAGGAAAACGGCAAGCTCTTGCGCGCCAAATATCTCGATGCAATGCAAAAGCATGATCCCTGTGAGTGGGTTCGTGTTATCAAAACGGCTTATGCGCGTAAAAATGAATTTCCCGATCGTATTCAACGTCTTTCCGAGGGGGAAAGAAATCTGGTTGCGCGTGCCAAGAGCTTTCTTTACACCGAGCTTTCTCTCGCGCTTGACATTTCCGAAAAGGAAATTGCCGATCGTATGGAGGCAGCCTTGCTCGCTTCTCTTTGATTCGATTATAAAAAGCCGACGGTTTTCACCGTCGGCTTTTTTGACTTTTCATTATTTCAGAAATCTCTTAACAATACCGTTGGAAGCGATTACCAACAAAGCAGCAGCTGCACTTGCAACGGCTAAAGCCTTTGCAGAGTAGCTCTTAGTGTCGGTAGTTTCAAAGGTATCAATGGGTTGCTCCTCACCCGCATTGCGATAGATCTCTACGCGAGTGATGCGAGTTTGCTTGATATAGGGGTTGAAGTTGGTTTCCTTAAGATCGTAGATGATGCGATCAATGGTATCGCAGCAAGCGGTTCTTACTTCTTCGCATTTACGGCAAAGCTTTTCAGTTGCGCTTTCTTCTGCTTCCTCTTCTACTTCTTCTGCCTCTTCTTGTACGTCCTCGTCTGCGATTTCACCAACGATTTCTTCGGTATATTCTTCAGTAGCGTCAGCTTCTTCTTCAACAACTACGTCAATTGCATCGGTGGGAACTTCTTCAATGATAATTTCTTCGCCTTCGGCTACAACAGCCTCTTCAATAATCATGTTTTCGTTTTCCATTTTTATTTCCTCCGTCATTATTGATAGGGTATGCAAATGATAGGGTGCTTATGCAGCGGGAGCGGTTTTTGCTACCGTTACGATAAATCCGCTGCGATTATCGCCCGAAACGGTATAACTGTAATTGCTGGGCACGTCCAGAGTGGTCAACTCTTCACCGGATGCCAAAACATAATAAACCTCATAAGAGATTCCATCGGCAGCGGTAATGGAGAGGCGTGTTGCCGAAGAATTGTAAGTGTTCTGCAACAGTTCAACATATTCTTCCAAACACAAACCATTTTGATAGATATACGTTGCGTGAGCTACGCCAACGTAGCGGAAACAGTGCATATAATCCGAAACACCTGTAATGCTTTCCTTGCCTTCGGGGTAGCGGATGATAAATCCATACTTGTAGCAATTTTGATAGAACCAATGATCAGATTCCAACGGCGTTTTGTTGTCGTAATATTTAATTGCTACACAGTAACCCGTATGATGATCGGAATATCCAGGCTGAACGGAAGAATTCAAAGCTTCTTGATCTTCCAACGTACGATATGCCGAGGAGATTGCAAATGATGCGCTATCATCTAACTCAAAGTACTTATACATCATTGCATTGAGTGCTTGCAGCGTTTCAGCCTCCAATTTATAATCATTGGAAACAGGACGGTAGATGCTACCTCCGTTCGGTTTTGTGACCATATTGTCATAAACGCGAAGCAGGGAAAGACCTGCGGGGAAAGTGTATCTGTTATCTGCATTTACCAAGAGCATTCTGCCCATGTGAATATCATCGGCAGATTTTGTGGCTTGCACAAAAACAATGTCGTTGACAGGCTCAGAGGGAGTGTTGGGGGTGTTGGGATCGGGACGTGCATCGATGATGGCATTGGCGATTGCAAAACCGCCAAGTACCAACAACGAAACAAGAATGAGTGCTACCGTAGCAAACATGGCAAGCAACACAATGCGTTGGGTTCTGCGACGCTGTGCGCGCACCTTTGTTTGACTGCGGCGAATTGTGTTAAAACTGCGGGGAGGTGTCGCTTTATTTCCCATGATGTGTTGCTCCTTTCATGAGAATTGGCGATCAGCCTTCGAGCGCGTCCTTGATAGAGAAGTCCATGCGGCCCTTCTTATCAAGTCCGATATATTTAACCTTAACAACGTCACCAAGCTTGAGGACGTCTTCTACCTTTTCAATGCGGCGAGGTGCGATCTTGGAGATGTGAACCATGCCTTCCTTGCCGGGGGCATATTCAACAAAGCAACCAAATTCCTTAATGCCGGTAACGGTACCGGTGTAAACAGCACCAACAACGGGTTCAAATACGATGGCATCGATATAAGCCTTTGCAGCCTCTGCTTGCTCTGCGTTGATTGCGGCAATACGAATGGTGCCGTCATCGTCGATGTCGATCTTCGCGCCGGTGTCAGCAACGATCTTCTGGATAACAGAGCCGCCCTTACCGATAACCTCGCGGATCTTGTCGGGATCGATCTTCATAGTGGTCATCTTGGGAGCATAGCGGGAAACCTCTGCGCGAGGAGCCTCGATAGCCTTCAGGATAACTTCATCAATGATATAATCACGACCTGCGTGAGTCATTTCAAACGCTCTCTTAATGATCTCGGGGGTAAGACCGTCGATCTTGAGGTCCATTTGAATGGAGGTGATACCCTTGTGAGTACCTGCAACCTTAAAGTCCATATCGCCATAGAAGTCTTCAAGACCCTGAATGTCGATCATAGTATCCCAAGAGCCGTCCTCAGCGGTGATCAGACCGCAGGAGATACCTGCAACGGGAGCCTTGATCGGAACGCCTGCATCCATCAGTGCCAAAGTAGAGCCGCAAACGGAGCCTTGAGAGGTAGAACCGTTGGAGGATACAACGTCGGATACGAGACGGATCGCGTAGGGGAACTCTTCCTCGGAGGGAAGAACGGGAACGAGAGATCTCTCAGCGAGAGCACCGTGACCGATCTCACGACGTCCGGGGCTTCTAACAGGCTTTGCTTCACCGGTGGAGAAGCCGGGCATGTTGTAGTGGTGCATATATCTCTTGGAGGTCTCGCTGTCAATGCCGTCAAGCATTTGCGCCTCGGAAAGAGTGCCAAGGGTTGCAACGGTCAAAACCTGAGTTTGACCTCTGGTGAACAGACCGGAACCGTGGGTGCGGGGCAGAACGCCAACCTCACTGCCAAGGGGACGGATCTGATCCATGCTACGACCGTCAACGCGCTTCTTGTCAACAAGCAGCCAGCGGCGAACGATCTTCTTTTGAATCTTGTAGATGAGCTCTTCCATAATGTTGGGGAGCTCGGGATATTTTTCGGTAAAGTTTTCAAGGATAGCATCCTTAACGGGAACCATTCTTGCATCTCTTACGTTCTTGTCGTCGGTGTCAAGAGCGTTCATAACGTCCTTTTCGCAGAAAGCGAAGATCTCGTCGAACATATCGTGATCGAGCTCGCAGGAAGGATACTCAAACTTCTTCTTGCCGATCTCGTCGATGATGCCGTTAATGAAGCCGAGCAGGTCCTTGATCTCCTCGTGAGCCTTCATAATAGCCTCGAACATCGTGTCATCATCAACCTCGTTAGCACCTGCTTCGATCATTACGACCTTTTCCATAGATGCAGCAACGGTGAGTTGAAGATCACTCTTCTTTTGCTCTTCAGCGGTGGGGTTGAGGACGATCTTGCCGTCTACAAGACCCATGAACGCGCCACCAATGGGACCGTTCCACGGAATATCGGAGATTGCGAGAGCGGTGGAAGCACCGATCATCGCGGTGATCTCGGGGGAGCAGTCGGGGTCAACCGACATAACAACAAGAGTCAGAGCCACGTCGTTTCTCAGATCCTTGGGGAAGAGAGGACGAATGGGACGGTCGATAACGCGAGAGGTCAAAACTGCCTTTTCGCTGGGCTTGCCTTCACGCTTGAGGTAGCCACCGGGAATCTTGCCGGCTGCATACATTCTCTCGTCAAAGTCAACAGAGAGGGGCAAAAAGTCGATGCCGTCGCGGGGCTTTTCGGATGCGGTTGCACAGCAGAGAACTGCGGTGTCGCCGTAGCGGCAGAGAACAGAGCCGTTTGCAAGGCCTGCCATTTTACCGGTCTCAATTACGAGAGGTCTGCCGGCGTAGGTGTACTTGAACACCTTGTAATTTTTAAAATTCATGGGTTCGCTTTTGGTAATGTTCATTTTTTTACATTCCTCCGTTTTCATTTTGGGGTTGCTCTCGCGGAGGTTTAGCACTTAACCGTAAGTCGGAAAAAAAGGAACTCTCCGGCACACGGTTAACTGCTAATCCAACCGTGAGAATGGTACTTTTGAGAAAAAAACAAACAAGGAGTGAGGGCAGTGACAAAACTGCCGCTGCTCTCAACTCCCAATGTTTGCTTACTTTCTCAAGCCGAGCTTGCTGACGATCGCGCGGTAACGCTCGATGTCGTTCTTTTGCAGGTAGTTCAACAGACTTCTTCTGTGACCAATCATCTTTTGCAGACCGCGGCGGCTGTGGAAATCCTTCTTGTTAGCCTTGAGGTGCTCGGTCAGGTTAGCGATGCGGTTGGTCAGGATAGCAATTTGTACCTCGGGAGAACCTGTGTCACCCTCGTGGGTAGCGTATTGCTCAATGATGTTGAGTTTTGTTTCTTTCTGCATGGTTTTTTCACCTTTCAAAAAATATTTATTTACGTTTCACTCAGCAATCGGTGGGTGAAAAAGCTGCTGAACAGCCTCGTATCCGAAAACCGAGCTCACGCATACGACAGTATTATACCACACTTTTTTGGTTTTGTAAATACTTTTTTCAAAACTTTTTTACTATATTTATATATTTTTATAATATATTTCCGTTCTCGCGTGCCCGCGGGAAGAAAAAATCACCGTTTTGCAGATAAGAAAACAAAAAAGAGGGGACGACCTAATGGAAGGCGGCAAGCCCCCGCCCTACGATGTTTTTTCAACCGTCCATGCGCCAACTAACAACCCTATCTTGCTTTTTGCGTGAATGCTTTTGGAAGGGGTGCGGGGAGACCCTTTCCGCGAAAAAGGTCTCCCCGCATTATTTTCATAAATCTCAGGCAAAAAAGTCATTCACCGTACAACCGAGCACGTCGGCAAGGGTGGGGAGAAAGGTGATGTCGGGATAACATTCCTCGCGCTCCCATTTGGAAATAGTCTGTGGCGATAAGCCTAAACCGGACGCGAATTGCTCCTGCGTTAGGCGATTTTCGTGTCGAAAAGTTTTGACTTTTTGCGAGACGATAATTCTTTTTATAGTCATAATTTACACCAACCAATACGTTTCTTTTTGGCGCGCCATAATGCCGCAGGCAATCATTTCGCGGCGAATGGTGCAGTGATCTTCGTGAAAACGATGAATGATCTCATTCACCTCTTTTTCATCGTATTCGCGTCCGCGCTCAAATTGCTTTGCAATTTCCCAAAGCACAATTTCACGTTTTTTGCGTTGCGTGGGGATCTGTGTCAGACGACCGTACTTGAAAAAGCGAGAGAGAACCTCTTTTTTGTATTTTTCTTCGGCATCTACAATGGGATCATCCTTTTTGATCAGCTCATAAAGGGGACGATCAAATATTTCGCGATTGAGGGAATAGATCATATAAAATTGCGAACGAGAACAGTTCACAACACCTGCCGACTCCATTTTTTTGAGATGATAACAAATGGTTGCAGGGGTGAGGGAAAGCTCACAAGCAATCTTTTCTACGTAAGAATCTTCCTTGAGCAAAATGTTAAGGATTTCAAGGCGTGTCTCATCGGCAAGAAGCTTTAGAAGGGCAAGCTTTTCTTTCACGCGATCACATCCTTTCGTTTCTGCCATGCCTCGTCAAGACACACTTTCGCAAATTGCAGACCGCTGATGCGTTCTTCGAGCTCGATCTTTTCCCAGTCGGATGCATTTGTGAGTTTTTGTTCAAGCTTTGCAATCTCATCATTTGCAAAAGCAAGAACACCGTAGTAGAGGGCATAGTCGCGCTTTTCATCATCGGGAGCGTTCTCGTAGAACTCTAAAAATTCGGGTACGGTGACAAAAATATCGTTTACCTGTGGAATCAGATAATGACTTTGGGCGTTTTTTTCGGCAACTCTGTGAGAGTGGAAAAACATACACCACACTGCTGTTGCACCGGCATATCTATATTTGGCGCATTTGTATTCCGCAATATTGTTCTTTTTAGCAATGGGATCTTTGTCTAACTCGTTACAAAAAGATTCTAATTTTTTTGTTTCTGTATCGATCAATTTGACTGCAACCTGATAAAAAGTCGAATTTTCCATTTTTAGCTCTCCTTTCCCTCAAAAGCAAAAACAAACAGATCGTTTTGCACTCTGAAATTGCGCCACGTTGTCAAAATTTCGTCCAAAACCTCTTTTTTGGCTCTTGCTTTGAAGATCTGTTGAGGGGAGCCCTCTTTTTCGGCTTCTTCGAGTTCTTTGTTATAGGTTTTATAAAAGTTTGCGCGCATAAACACTTCGGGGTAGAGCGCGACCGCCATAATATCCTTTTCTTCTGCAGATAAGTTCTGATAATGCGCCGCGAGAGAAGGGAAGAACTTTACCAAATTGACAAATCTTTTGCACATCAGCTCGGTGGCGTTATCAATGCCGGATATCATACCTGCTGCGGTTGCCACATTGTAGATGCCTGCCTTGAGTTGCAAAACGCCTTTCTCGGTAGGGTGATCTTTCCCAATGGTGGTTGCTTCTTCTTTGCAAGCAAGATGCTTTTCTTTTGTTATTTTCCATAACCCATTGAATATTTCTTGTTTGTTCATATCAATATCTGCCTTTCTGTTTTTTGATGGCCACACTGATATTATACACATCTAATCACTTTTTGTCAAGAGTAATTCGATAAATTTCTAATAATTCTACCAATGGTAGAATTTTGAGCAAAAAAGAAAAGAGCAAGAAAGCCCTTTTTTACAGATTATTTTAATGTTTTCAACTTTCTTAGCAGATAGGGTAGTGGTCCCTAGCTGCTCGCGAGAGCAAAAGCGAGCCTTGTGCTCGCGCCGTCCGTCTATTCGCAAACGAAAATTTACATTTAGAATGATTTTGTGCAAGAGTTCTTGAAAGGGGTGCGGGGGGTAATTTATTGAACTATTTT
>JBGVQK010000010.1:0-32611 GCA_045127455.1 Eubacteriales bacterium | reverse complement strand
ACACGCCCCCCCCCCATACTCTATTACTCCTTATGCAATGCGGCTCCGATTACAGTGCCGAATTGAGCGTTTTCGGGAATGACGAAGCGAACGTCGAAGCTATCGCCAAGCGACTCAAAAACGTTGCGGATAGGCTCGATGGTAGTTAGGTTGCCAATGAGGACGATGTCCTTGATATTGTAGCTACGTGCTGCAAAAATGGAGAGCATTGCAACGGTTTCGGCAACGAGATTGGAGATACCGAGTGCGAGGTCGGCATTGGTTGCCATATCCGAAACCTTGCCAAAGTTTGCGGCGGTCAGGTTTTCGTTAATGCCGTGATAAGAGCGGTTTTGCGCGATATCCTTGATGCGCAGGTCGATGTTGGCGAGGTCTCCGTCTGCCGCGAGCTTTTCAATGTGCTCGATGGTGTCTACACCAATGAGCTTGCGAGAGAGTCCAATCAGCGTGCCGCCGCCAACGCCCGTGCCACCGAGGTATTTGATCTCGTGTCCGTCCTTCGTGCGCTTTGCGTGATTGATGGCGGTGCCGGTTCCCATGCTGACAACAATGGCTTCATCAAGCCCCGAGAGGTAAAGACCGCCCACGCCGCTGCTAGTGAACTCCGGAACGGGAGAGCAGGGCAGGTTGTAGATCGCGTCCTTTACGTAAACCGAGCCCGCACCCGTCATCATAATGCGGTCGATGTCAGAGAGTGTGAGATTATTTTCGGCGGTAAATTTGCCAAACGCGCCGTAAATCGAGGTCAGGGGATCGGTCGCGCGCACGAATTGCGGCGCGATGAGCTCTTGCTCTCCCGTCTCTTTTTGGCGAAAACCAACGATTTTGGTCGTGGTACCGCCTACGTCAATGCCAATTACGGTTCTGTTCATTCTAAAAAACCGTCCTTTCCAAACTTTTCTGGTTTTATTATAACACCTACTTGTAAAAATTGCAATAATATGTTATAATATTTTATAAAGATTTTTTGAAGGGGGGAAAAGAGAATGGCATTTGATGCGGGAATGCTTGCGTGTATGATCGCCGAGGTCAAGGCTCTGGCGCTTGGTGCGCGCATTGAGCGCGTGTTCCAGCCTGAACGCGACGAGATCGTTTTGCAGATGCGCAGCTTTGAGGGCGGAAAGCGACTTCTCATCAATGCAGGCTCTTCCAATCCCCGATTTGGTTTTACCAACGAGCAAAAGGAAAATCCCCAAACGCCGCCCATGCTCTGCATGCTTTTGCGCAAGCATTTGCAGGGCGCAAAGCTTTCCGATATTCGTCAAGAGGGCTTTGAGCGCGTGGTAACGCTGGAGTTCGAAACGCGTGACGAAATGGGCTTTGATTGCCACCGCTATCTTGTTTGCGAGATTATGGGCAAGCACAGCAACCTGATGCTGCTCAACGACGACCGTCGCATTATGGCGGTTCTGCATCCCATAGATTTTTCCACCTCGGCACTCCGTCAGGTTTTGCCGGGAATGACTTATGAGCTTCCCCCACCGCAGGAAAAAATCGATCCGCTCGGTGTTACACAAGAGGCCTTTTGGGAGCAATGGAAAAAAGCCGCTCCCGAGCGTCCTGCCGACAAGTGGATCAGCACGACATTCCTCGGTATCTCCGCGGCGGTTGCGCGAGAGATCGTTTGGCGCACCTCGGGCGAGACTGACACCCCCGTCACCTTTTGCCGCGTAGATAAGCTGTGGGAAAGCTTTTCGGGCATCATCGAAATGATCCGCTCGTCAAGCTACACGCCCACAATGATCCTTTCGGGCAACAAGCCCGTTGAGTACGCCTTTTGCGAGCTGCGCCACTACGGCTCCGATTTTGAAATGCGCTCTTATACGAGTGCAGGGCAGATGCTTGACGACTTTTTCCATACAAGAGACAGAGAAAATCATATCCGCCAACGTGCGGCAGATATTTTGCGAATTCTCACCAACGCCGATGCGCGCTTGCGCAAAAAGCTGGAGCTTCAACGAGGTGAGCTTGCCGATTGCGAAAAGGGAGAAGAATACAAAAAGTATGCCGACCTGATCACGGCAAATCTTTATCAGCTCTCACGCGGAATGCGTGAGGCGACCCTCACCGATTACAGCGATTATCGCGAGGATGGCACGTTTGGAACCTGCACAGTCGCGCTCAATAACCGACTTTCTCCCTCGGCAAACGCGCAGGTCTATTACAAAAAATACAACAAATCCAAAACCGCACGCGTGGAGCTTGCAAAGCAGATCGCGCTTGGCGAGGCAGAGCTCCGCTACATCGACACAGTTTTTGATTCCTTAACGCACGCCGAAACCGCGGCAGACCTCTCGGAGATCCGCGAGGAGCTCTACCGCTCGGGATATGCATCGCGTATGAAAAACTACGCGCTTGCCAAAAAAATGCCCACGCCTACGGTTGCGGAATTTCGCACCTCGGGCGGATATCGTGTGCTTTGCGGCAAAAACAATTTGCAAAATGAGTATATCACTCACAAGGTTGCGGGCAAAAACGACTTTTGGTTCCACGTCAAGGGTATGCCGGGTTCTCACACGGTCATGTTGACGAATGGGGACGATCCCCCCGCCGAAAACTTCACTGAGGCAGCCGAAATTGCCGCTTTTTATTCCAAGGGCGCCGAGGGTGAGAACGTTGAGGTCGACTACACGCTCGTTCGCAACGTCAAAAAGCCTGCGGGCGGCAAGCCGGGACTTGTTATCTATCACACAAATTGGTCTTGTGTAGTCACGCCCAATGCCGAACGTATCAAAGCGATGCGTGTAAAATAAACAACATTCACGAGGTAAATATGAAATATGATATTGCCATTGTTGGCGGTGGCCCTGCCGGAATGACAGCCGCGCTTTATGCGGCACGTGCCGGCAAAAGCGTAGTCCTTTTTGAAGGAGAGATGCTCGGTGGGCAGATTTTGCCAACGCGAAAAATTGAAAACTATCCCGCACTCCCCGACGTTGACGGCTACACCTTTGCCGAGGGGCTCACAAAGCAGATCACGGCACTGGGAGTTACAACCGTTTATGCCACCGTTACAAAAATTGAAAAAGCCGACAGTGCTTTTTCGCTTTTAACGGGTGAGGAAGCCTATTTGGCATCTGCCGTTATTCTTGCAACGGGGCTCAAGCACCGCAAGCTTGGGCTTGACGGGGAAGAGGCGCTCATCGGTCGCGGTATCTCCTTCTGCGCCACCTGCGACGGAATGTTCTTCCGCAAAAAAGAGGTCGCAGTTGTTGGTGGCGGTAACACCGCCGTGCAGGATGCCTTAGTGCTTGCCGAATATTGCTCACGCGTCTATCTCATTCACCGTCGCGCAGAGCTGCGTGCAGAAAAGAGCCTTGCCGCACAGATGCAGGCAAAGGAAAACATCGAGTTTGTTGGTGAGACCGTTATTGAAGAGCTCGAGGGTGAAGAAAACCTGCAATCTCTTACGCTTCGCAACGTCACCACGGGTGCAGTCGAATATCTGCCCGTAGCGGCACTTTTTGAAGCCATTGGGCAGCTCCCGCAAAACGCGGCGTTTGCCGATCTTGTAGAGCTTGATGAGGACGGCTATTTCTTGACAGATAACGAGTGCAAAACCTCTTGCCCCGGCATTTTTGCTGCGGGCGATGCTTGCCGCAAAACGGTTCGCCAGCTCACCACGGCAGTTTCCGACGGTACGGTTGCCGCACTTTCGGCAGTAGAGTACCTGCGTTGACCTTGTTTTAAAAGCTTTACAATTTGACATTCCTCTTGAAAGGAGAAAACGACCATGAAGATTTTGATATGCGGTTGCGGAGATATTGGCGAAACTCTGGCGCGTGAGCTTGGAGCAGCAGGATACGATCTGACCATTATGGACTCCGACCCCGGGGTGCTTGAGAGTGGCATTAACCGCTATGACGTAATGGCTGTGCAGGGCAACTGTGCCTCTATGGAATCCCTCCAACGTGCAGGCGTAAAAAAATGCAAGCTTCTCATTGCCTGCACGGGCAGCGACGAGCTCAATCTGCTCACTTGCATGACTGCGCGTAGCCTAAATCCGCGCATCCATACCATTGCACGCATTCGCGATCCCGAATATCTCGAGCAGGCCTACGCTATGCGCGATGCATTCGGTATTTCCTTGACATTTAATCCCGAACAGGATGCCGCAACCGAAATTGAAAGACTTATCAAATATCCCGGCTTTTTAACGCGTGAGTCCTTTATGGGCGGCAGAGCCGAATTGGCAGAATTGCGCGTGGAGGCGGGAAGTCGACTTTGCAACGTAGCTCTCGCTAATATTGATACCGTTTTGCGCACCAAGGTGTTGGTTTGCGTTGTTTTGCGTGACGGTGAATCTATTATTCCCGACGGGCAATTTGTTCTGCGCGAGGGCGACCGCATCTATGTTACCGCCGCTCCCGATGATCTTGCCATCATGCTCAAAAGCCTTGGTATCGTTACGCACAAGGCACGTCGCGTTATGATGGTTGGCGGTGGGCCAACGTCCTATTACCTTGCCAAAAAGCTCAAAAACAGCCGTTCCATCGACGTCACGATCTTTGAGCGTGACGCGCAGCGTTGCCTTGAGCTCAGCGAGCTTTTGCCTCGCGCAACGGTCGTGCACGGCGATGACGGAAATCTGACCTTTCTTGAAAAAGAGGGACTTGCCGATGCCGATGCATTGCTTTCCCTGACCGATACCGATGAAGAAAACGTTATCGTTTCTCTTTATGCTGAAAGCTTGGGCGTTCCGCAGGTCGTCACGCGACTCGGTAGACTCGATAATTCTTCGTTTATCGACCAGCTTTCCATTGGTAGCGTGGTTTCCCCCGGCAAGCTGTGCTGCAACACCATTGTTCGCTACGTGCGCGCAATGAAGAACCAGGACGGCGCCGCAGTTGCCATTCACCACGTAGCAGACGGACAAGCCGAGGCGATCGAATTTTTGGTAGATCCCGATACCTTCCATTGCGATGAGCCCCTGCGTAAGATCAAGTTCAAAAAGAATGTTCGTCTTGCCTGCATTGCACGCGGAAATGAAGTGATCATTCCCGGTGGCGATGATTGCTTCCGTGCCGGGGATGACGTAGTTGTTGTTGTCAACGGAGAAAGCACCATACTCGAGCTCAACGATATTTTTGAGTAAGGGGAGGTGTCTATGAATTACAAAATGATAAGTCGCTTTCTTTCTCTGATCTGTTTGGCAGAGGCGGTGTTTATGCTGCCCGCGCTTGTTATCAGTATATATGACGGTGAAGCAAAAGCGATTTTGGGATTTGGAGCAACGATCTGCATTGCCATAGCACTGTATATCACACTAAAGCTTCTTTCACGCAATACCGCCAATCGTCTATCGGCAAGGGAAGGCTTTGTTTGTACGGCGGCAAGCTGGATCTTGATGAGCCTTATAGGGGCTTTACCGTTTGTGATATCGGGCGAGATCCCGCACTTTGTGGATGCATTGTTTGAAATCGTTTCGGGCTTTACCACAACCGGTGCGTCCATTTTGGTAAACGTGGAAGCGCTCTCCCGTGGAATGCTTTATTGGCGTTCCTTTAGCCACTGGGTAGGTGGTATGGGTGTGCTTGTGTTCCTGTTAGCGCTTGCCCCCGGTGGCAAAAAGAACGAGGGCTTTACCATGCACCTCTTCCGCGCAGAAAGCCCGGGACCCGAGGTTGGCAAGCTTGTTCCCAAGCTTCGTCAAACGGCGCTTTATCTTTACGGAACCTATCTTGTACTCAGTCTGCTCAATTTCGCTTTTTTAATGTTTGGCGATATGAACTGGTTTGAAGCTCTGTGCACGATGTTTGGAACAGCGGGCACAGGTGGCTTTGGCGTTAGAGGGGACAGCCTTGGCAGCTTTAGTCCTTACATTCAAAACGTTACCACGGTATTTATGCTGCTCTTTGGTGTCAATTTCAGCTGCTATTATCTCATTATTCTCGGTCAATTCCGCTCGGTCATCCGCGATGAAGAGCTGCGCCTCTATTTTTGCATCGTTGCAGTGAGCATTGCCCTGATCACATGGAACATTGCTGATATGTACGATACGTTTGGAGAAGGCTTGCGTCACGCAGCATTTCAAGTGGCGAGTATCATTTCTACAACAGGTTTTTCTACGGTAGACTTTGACCTGTGGCCGTCCTTTTCCAAAGGGATCCTGATTGTTTTGATGGTTACGGGCGCTTGCGCGGGAAGCACCTGCGGCGGTATGAAATGTGCGCGCGTTTTGCTCTTGTTTAAGGGATTGCGCCGCAACATTCGACAAATGCTTCATCCGCAACGGGTGGAGGTCGTTCGCGTAAACGGACGAGCTGTTGATGAAAAGGTTATGTCAGGTGTTAACGGTTATCTTTCGGCTTACGTGCTCATTATGTTTTTGAGCTTTGCTGTTATCAGCCTTGACGGCTTTTCCATCGGTACGAATTTCTCTGCGGTGTTGGCATGTTTCAACAACATCGGCCCCGGATTTGAAGCCGTAGGACCTATGATGAATTTTAGCAATTACGGTATTTTTTCCAAGCTTGTTCTCACGTTTGATATGCTTGCGGGCAGACTTGAGATTTTCCCGATGCTGCTGTTCTTTGCTCCCGGTAGTTGGAGAAAGGCGTAATCAATAAAAGAAGGAAGCCGTTCCTTGGAACGGCTTCCTTCTTTTTTTATTTCATATTCGCGGTAACAATCACGTTTGCACCGGTTCCCAAAAGGTTTTCGATAACAATGTCACCGATCTGTGCGGGAAGCGTTACGACCGAGCGGTCGATCTCCTTCATGCATTCAAACATCAATTCCTTGGGGATAGGGCGGTCGGTCTTAACGGGAATAACACCGCCGTCTGCCGTGCGTGCCGTTGTGGTAACGGTGCGAACGGGGTTGGTGCACTCGTCTATTGCATATTGCTTGCCGCGAGGGCAGGTGTTGCCCGTAACCTCGGTTACAACGCCATTCTCAAGCGTTACGCTCAATTGGCAACCAATGGGGCATACGATGCAGGTCAAATTTCTTTTCATATCAGCGCACCTCCAAAACGAACTTCAGCTCTTTGGCATCGAGGAATGCCGCAGATTTGAGCGTGATGCTTTCCATCTCACCCGGAGCCATACGGGCTTTTTTCTTTTGCGCAACCACGCGCTCGCCGTCCAGCACCTTAAGCGTTACGCCCTTGTAAACGTCGGCTACGCGGAAGTAAACGGTAACGTCCTTTTCTGCGGTGATGACCTGCGGAACGGTATAGCGCACGCGCCCGTCGGTAGAGAGGGGAATGTGAAGCTTCTTTTCGGTCTTTCCAAGAATATAAGCCGCCGCGCTCTTGCCTGCAACCTCTGCTTCTTCGGAAACAAAGTCAACAAGATCGTGCACGTGGAGCACGTTTCCGCAAGCAAAGATGCCCTCGGTAGCAGTTTGTCTGTCTTGGTCCACCACCGCACCGTTGGTTACGCGGTCAAGCGAGACGTCAGCAGTCTTGGAGAGCTCGTTTTCGGGAATGAGACCAACCGAGAGAAGAAGCGTATCGCAGGGGATATACTCACGCGTTTCTGCAATGGGACGGCGACGCTCGTCTACCTTTGCAATGGTAACGCCCTCAAGGCGTTCGCGGCCGTGAATTTCCACTACGGTGTGACTGAGCTTGAGAGGAATGTTAAAATCATTAAGACATTGCTCTATGTTGCGCGCAAGACCGCCCGAGTAGGGCATCAGCTCGCATACTGCGTGCACCTTTGCGCCCTCAAGCGTCATACGGCGCGCCATAATCAGGCCAATGTCGCCCGAGCCGAGAATAACGACCTCTTTGCCGGGAAGATACCCCTTGAGGTTGACGTATTTTTGTGCCGTACCTGCGCTGTAAATACCTGCGGGGCGTGTGCCTGCAATGTTGAGCGCACCGCGGGAGCGCTCACGACAGCCCATTGCAAGAATGACTGCCTTGGCCTTGAGCTGGAATACACCGCTCTCGGTATTGGTAGCCGTTACTACGCGGTCGGGGGTGATGTCAAGTACCATTGTATCAAGAAGGAAGGGAATGCCCTTGGCGTGCACTTCTTTTTCGTAACGCCAAGCGTACTCGGGGCCGGTCAGCTCCTCGCCAAAGCGATGCAGACCAAAGCCGTTGTGAATGCATTGCTGCAAAATGCCGCCAAGCTTTTCGTCACGCTCCAAAATCAAAAGGTCGCGAATGCCTGCATCGTATGCCGCCAGAGCCGCGCTCATACCTGCAGGGCCACCGCCAATAATTACAAGATCAATTTCTCTCATATCAGCGAACCTCCTTTGTTTTTTGGACGTTGATAAAGGACTTGCCACCGCATTTGGTGACTGCCTCGTAGGGAACGTTCATCTCGCGAGCGAGCAGCTCTACGATGTAAGGCGAGCAGAAGCCGCCCTGGCAGCGTCCCATCTGCGCGCGGGTGCGACGCTTTACGCCGTCGAGGTCGCGCGGACGCGGATTTTGACGAATTGCTGCAAGAATTTCGCCCTCGCTGACACCCTCGCAACGGCAAATGATGTGACCGTAGGTGGGGTCTTTGGCAATGATGGCGTTCTTTTCTTCAATCGATCCCTCGCGGAACGCGTGTGCCGCGGGACGGATGGGGTTAAAGTCTGTTTTCTTTTCAAGCGTCAAGCCTGCCGTTCCAAGCAGCTCAACAACCATTTCGGCAATGGCGGGGGCAGAGGAAAGTCCGGGGGATTCGATGCCCGCAACGTTTACAAAGCGAGGTTTGGAGTTGTTGATGATAAAGTCACCCGTGGAGCCGACTGCACGCAGACCGCAAAAAGAAGTAATGCTCTTGCCAAAGGGAATACCCGTGGTATTCTCGTTGCTTTGCTGCATAACAAATGCAAGCCCCTCGGCGGTGGTGGATCTATCAAGCTTATCTTCAATATCCACACCCGTAGGACCTGTGATCAGGTTGCCGTCAACGGTGGGGGAGACGAGAATGCCTTTGCCCATTTTGCCGGGCGTGCGGAAGATGGTGTGCTTTACGATCGAGCCGCACTCCTTATCAAGGAGCACGTATTCGCCGCGGCGCGGATGAATGGAGAAGCTATCGTCTCCCACCATTTTGGCAATTTCATCAGCAAAAACGCCTGCCGCATTGATGATGTATTTTGCTTGTACGGTATCATCGGCGCAAGAAATTTCATAGTGCGTACCAAGGTCGCGAATGCCGCTGACGGCAAAATCGAGCTTGAGGTCGGCACCGTTATCCATTGCGTTGCCGATAGAGGCGATCGTCAATTCATAAGGGCAAACAATGGCACCCGTAGGCGCGTGAAGCGCGCAGAGAACGTCGGGGGATAGGTTGGGCTCAAGAGCGTGGAGCTCGTCTCTCTCAAGAATGCGAAGCCCTTCTACGCCGTTTTTGTTTCCGCGCACGAGCAAAGCTTCAAGAGAGGCGCGGTCGTCCTCATTAAAGCCGATAACGAGCGAGCCGTTGTTTTGATATTTCACACCGAGCTCACGGCAAACCGAGGGCATCAGGCGCGAGCCACGCACGTTGAGCTTGGCTTTGAGCGAGCCTTCCTTAGCATCGTAGCCTGCGTGTACAATGGCGGAGTTTGCCGCACTTGCGCCCGTAGCAACGTCGTGTGCTTTTTCAAGAATACAGATGTTGAGTTGATAAGAGGCGAGGGTGCGTGCAATCATGCCGCCAACAACACCGCCGCCTATAATGGCAACGTCATACATAATATTTTCTTCCTTTCATAGAGGATAATCAAAGATTGGAGTAGAGCGCATAGAGCTCACTGTAAATGCCGCCTTTGGCCATCAGTTCCTGATGTGTGCCAGATTCTTCAATGCCGTTTTCTGTCAGTACGAGAATACGGTCGGCATTGCGAATGGTTGTCAAGCGGTGCGCAATGGTAAAGGTGGTTCTGCCCTCGGCAAGCTTTTCAAGCGACTTTTGCACAAGTCTTTCACTTTCATTGTCAAGTGCGCTGGTGGCTTCGTCGAGAATGAGGATAGGCGGGTTTTTCAGGAACAAGCGTGCAATCGAGATGCGCTGCTTTTGACCGCCCGAAAGCTTTACGCCACGCTCACCAACGTAGGTGTCGTATCCATCGGGGAGGGCGGAAATGAACTCGTGAGCGCCCGCCATACGCGCGGCTTTCTCAATTTCTTCGTCGGTAGCGTCGACCTTACCGTAGGCAATGTTCTCGCGCACGCTGCCCGAAAAGAGGTAAACGTCCTGCGCTACCACGCCGATGCAGCCGCGCAAGGAGTGCATCGTAACGTCGCGAATATCCTTGCCGTCGATTAGAATCTTGCCCGAGGATACCTCATAAAAACGGGGAATGAGCGAGCAGAGCGTTGTTTTGCCGCCACCCGAGGGACCTACGAGCGCGATGTTCTCACCGGGCTTTACCGTCAGATCAAGGTGTGTCAGTACGTTCTTGCTTTCGGTTTCATAATGGAAGGAAACGTCGCAAAACTCTACACAACCCTTCACGTCGCGCAGATCGGTTGCGTTTGGCGTGTCTTGGATCTCGGGCTCGGTCTCCATAATTTCTTGGAATCTTTCAATGCCCGAAATGCCTTGCTGGAATTGCTCGGAGAACTCCACGATTCGACGAATAGAGGTAAGAAGCGTGGAAACGAACATCAAATAAGCAATGTAGTCGGAAGGGGTAATGGTGGGCAGATTTCCAATGCCCATCATAAAGAGCGCACCCGCAATGACGACAATGATATACATTAGTCCGTCAAACAGACGGGTAGAGGAGTGGAACGCGCCCATAATGCGGTAGCGCTCGCTCTTGATGCGCAAATACTCGCCGTTGCCGCCTGCAAATTTTCTTTCTTCCTCGTCCTCGCGAGCAAAGGAACGCGTTACGCGAACGCCGAGCAGGCTATCCTCAATTTGCGAGTTGAGCTCACCGATCTGCTTGCGCGACTCGCGGAAGTTTGCGCGCATACGGCGGCGGAAGAAGATAGACAGTGCAAGAATGAGGGGAATGACCGAGAAGATGATAAGCGTGAGAGGAACGTTGATGGTGCACAACAGAATGAATGCGCCAATGATCTTAACGCCCGCAATAAAGAACTCCTCGGGGCAGTGGTGAGCAAACTCGGTCACGTCAAACAAATCGGTCGTAATGCGTGACATCAGGGTTCCCACCTTGGTGTTGTCGTAATAAGAGAAGGAAAGCTTTTGTAAGTGTGCGAATAGGTCGCGACGCATATCGGTCTCGATCTTTGTTCCCATAATATGACCGATAGAGGTCATAAAGTAGTTGGCGGCTGTGTCGATGATGCGCAACAGAATATACGCACCGCCAATTCCAAAAATGAGGGTGGGGGTAAGCGTTGCAATGTTTTCGGCAGAAGCCGCATTGGTAATGGTACGCACCACCATGGGGAGCACAAGCTCGCAAACGGTGGTGAGTGCGGCACAAAAGAGGTCAAATGCCATAATGCCGCAATAGGGCTTGTAATAGGGCAGGAATTTTTTGATTAAACCTGCATTTTTATTTCTTTTTCGTTTCATTCTACACTCTCCAATTCTTCATAAATTTCCATCAGTCTCTCTTCAAGTGCATTTTTTTGTTCATCCAGCTCGGCAGCGCGCACGTAGTCGGCGGCGGCAGAGCCGAAGAGCTCTTGTTCAATTTTGGCAAGCTCACCCTCAATGCTCTCGCACTCGCGGCGGAGCTTGTCAAGATAATTCTTGCGCTTGCGCGCATCTGCTGTTGCCTGCTTGTTTTTGAGGTACTGCTCCTTGTTGGAGCTTTGCGCTACGCTTGATGCAAGCGAGGCACCGCTTTCTTCAAATTCGGCAATGCGTGCGTTTTTATAGGCTTCAAACTCGCTAAAGGCGTGGCCGGCGTGGTCTACGCGGTAGTCCAAAAGGTCTCCTGTAAACGCGCGCCCCGGCTTGAGCTGCAAAATGCGCGTTGCCAGCTTTTCAATCAAATAACGGTCGTGGGAAACGGTAACGATGGTGCCCTCAAACTGCTCGAGTGCCGATTCAAGCGCTTCGCGCGAATCAATGTCAAGGTGGTTCGTAGGCTCGTCAAGCACCAAAAGGTTCATTTGCGAGAGCATCAGCTTGGAGAGCGTCAATCTCGCCCTCTCGCCGCCCGAAAGAACACTAACGGTCTTAAATACGTCGTCGCCCGTAAAGCGGAAGAGCCCCAACGTGTTGCGAATTTCAGTTTCTGTTTTGGTGGGGTAGGCGTTCCAAAGCTCGTCAAGAACCGTGTTTTCGAGGCTCAGATTTTGGTTTTCCTGATCGTAGTAGCCAACGTGCACGTTGTAGCCCTCGGTCAGAGACCCTGCAACGGGCGCGAGCTTGTGCAAAATAATTTTGATGAGCGTAGATTTGCCACAGCCGTTGGGGCCAATGATTAGGGCGCGCTCACCTCTTTTAATGAGGAAAGAAATATCTTCAAAGAGCTTTCTTTCACCAAACGCCATCGAAAGACCTCGTGCTTCGAGCACGTCGTTGCCCGAGGTGCTTGCCTCGTCAAAGCGCATACGAATGGCGCGGGGGTCGTTTTGGGGGCGTTCTACGCGCTCCATTTTGTCAAGTAGCTTTTGGCGGCTCTCAGCGGCAATGATGTTGCGCTCGCGGTTCCAGGCGCGTTGCTGCGCAATATACGCCTCTTGGCGTGCGATCTCCTTTTGTTGGTTCTTCCAATGCTTTTCGGCGATCTCGCGGTCAATGCGGCGCTGCTCCATACTCTTTGTGTAGCCCCCTCGATAGAGCTTTGCGCGGTGATGCTCAATGGAGAGCGTCTTATTTGTCACCTTATCCAAAAAGTAACGGTCGTGCGAGACGATCATCACGCATTTGGGGTAGGAAGAGAGAAAGCTCTCAAGCCAGGCAAGCGTTTCAATGTCAAGGTGGTTCGTCGGCTCGTCGAGCAAAAGAATATCAGGCTCGCGTGCAAGCTCAACGGCAAGCGCCAAGCGCGTGCGCTGACCGCCCGAGAGGGTTGAAACGGGTTGCTGTGCCGCAAGCTGATCAAAGCCGAGACGCAAAAGAATGGATGCGCATCTTGAGCGGAACTCAAGTCCGCCTTCTTCCACAAATTTTTCGTTGAGGTCGGTGTATTCGCCAATGGTGCGCTCGTCGCCGTCGGCAAGAGATCTTTCGAGAACGGCAAGGCGCTCTTCCATCTCAAGCAGGCGCGGGAAGGAGCGGTACATTCGCTCAATTACGGTCTGGTCCTCGTCCTCGCAGTCAAACGCGCCGTCTTGGGTCAAAATGCCCATCGTTTTGCCGCGTGAGAGATAGACCTCGCCCGAGGTCGGTTCAACCTCACCCGTAAGCAAGCGCAAGAGCGTGGATTTGCCACAGCCGTTGACACCAATGATGCCAAGCTTGTCGTTCTCCTCAAGCGAGAAGGTTACCTTATCTAATATAACGGTCGTTCCCACCGAAAAGGAAAGATCGTTTGTACTGATTGCAATCATAAAATGAAACTTCCTTTTTGGGGATCAAAATTTTGTTTTTGCTTCTATCGCAACGCCGAGGATGCGTGCTCTGCCGATCTCAAAATCCTCGGGCGAGAGCAAAATAGGGGAGTAGTCCTCGTTTTCGGGGGAGAGAAGAATACGGCGGTTCTCCTTGGAAAAACGCTTGACAGTTGCGCTCTCGCCGTCTACAAGGCAGGCAACGATGTCGCCGTTTTCGGCATATTGCTGCTTGTGAAAGAGAACGTATGTACCGTCCACAATGCCGCAGTTTTTCATGCTGTCACCGCAAACCTCTAAATAAAAATATTCTTCAACGTCGTCCACGTCGGCAAACTCGTGCCCGAGCATGGTCTCATCGGTAACGATCGGGCGCCCTGCGCGAATGACCCCAATCACGGGAACCATCTTGCGCGCGCGCAAATGACGGTAAGCCGACTCGGTGTCGCGCGTACCGCTGGAGGTGCCCATCAACTCATCGAGCGTGAGCGAAAAATATTCGGCAATGCGGGCAAGCTTATCCACCTTTGGGGTGGAGCGACCCTGCTTCCAATCGGTAAAGGTAGAGGCGGCAATGCCCGTAGCCTTGGATACCTGATAGACCGTGGAGCCCTTTTCCTGCAGGAGGCGTTCAAAAATTGCATATTCCATAGCGTTTCTCCTCGTTTTGGCAACGTTATACAACTTGTTGTTGATTATTTTGTGTAAAGTGCAGAATGTTTATAAAATGCGAAATATCGCTTGACAACATTTCGGTTTTCCGATATAATATGTGTACCACCAATATTATAACGGATTTCCGAAGATTTGTCAAGAGAATTAGCGCCTTTTTGTCAAAAAAATTTGAAAATCCTAAAAAACAACAGAGATTATTACGGAATTGCGAAACTGAAGGGAAGTGATTGAATGACGCAAGAGGAAGAAATGAGAGTGCGCGAGAGGGCGCGTAATTATTTATGCGGCTATCAGCTTTGCTTGGATATGCTCAAGCTGAGAAAATATGAAAGAAGGCGTGCCGCAAAATTCGACGAGCTTTGCGAATGCGAGGACATTCTGGCAGGCGACGAAGCCTATTGGAAGGCGCGCATTTATGAGATCGCCACCTTTTTGGGAACGATGAAAAACGGAAGAGAAAAAATGCTCCTCTATTACCGCTACGTCAAGGGCGAGAGCGTCGAGCGTGCCGCAGGACTTTTGGGGCTATCGCGCCGCACCGCCTACCGTCTTTGGAATAGGGCACTCCTTTCGGCAGGACTTCTGCTTGAAAAAACAGATCCCACCTGTGCGCTTCCAAAAACGATAAAAGATCCCATTTAATATGTAGCGATTACAAGTCCTTTGTCCTCAAAACTGCTCTGTTTTGGAAAAATGATACATTCAAAACCAATCAAAAAACCAAAAATGCCAAATAAAATACCAAAAACGGAAAAATATATTTCAAAAAGGGCTTGACAAGCATCCAAAAATGGAGTATAATGAGGGCAATGAAAATAAAAAGGAAAGCGATGGCAATATACATCGCGTGAAAGGAACGTACTATGGCAGCTACAAAGAAAACGAAATCGGCAGTTCCCGCAGGACTTGACGCGCAAGGAAAGCAGCAGGCACTCAAAACCGCTCTTACACAAATCGAGCGCGACTTTGGCGCGGGCTCTATTATGAAATTGGGTGAGAACACCCACATGGAGGTGCAGGCTATTCACACAGGCTCGCTCTCTCTTGACCTTGCCCTTGGCATTGGCGGTGTTCCGCGCGGACGTATCGTTGAGATCTTTGGCCCCGAATCCTCGGGTAAGACCACCGTTGCTCTGCACATTCTTGCAGAGGTGCAAAAATCGGGCGGAACGGCAGCCTTTATTGATGCCGAGCACGCACTCGATCCCGTATATGCCAAGGCGCTTGGCGTTGATATCAACGAGCTTCTCGTATCCCAACCCGATTGCGGTGAGGATGCACTTGAAATTTGCGAGGCACTTGCACGCTCCGGTGCGGTAGATGCCATCGTTATCGACTCGGTAGCCGCTCTCGTTCCCCGTCAGGAGATCGAAGGCGATATGGGTCAATCCATGGTTGGCGTGCAGGCAAGAATGATGTCGCAGGCTATGCGCAAGCTTTCGGGCGTTATCTCCAAGAGCAACTGCGTAGTTGTTTTCATCAATCAAATTCGTGAAAAGGTTGGCGTTATTTACGGCAACCCCGAAACCACCCCCGGCGGACGTGCCCTCAAGTTCTTTGCATCTGTTCGTATCGACATTCGCAAAACCGAGCAGCTCAAGGATGGCAACGACGTTTACGGCAACCACGTTAAGTGCAAGATCGTTAAAAACAAGGTCGCACCGCCTTTCCGCGTAGCTGAGTTTGATATTCTTTACGGCAAGGGCATCTCTCTTTCGGGCGAGATCATCGACTTTGCCATTGCGCTCGATGTCATTCAAAAGAGCGGCTCTTGGTTCTCCTACAACGGCGAGAGAATCGGTCAGGGTAAGGATAACGTTCGCAAGCTCATTGAGAACACTCCCGACCTGATGAAGGAGATCGAAAACAAGGTTCGCCAGCTCAGCGAGCAAGCAAAAATGTCGATGGATCAAGAGTTCGAGGTTGATGAAGACGATGACGACGAATTTGATCTTCGCCTCTCCGATGATGAATAATGACAAGTGATCAAATTTCTTACAACACGGCAAATCCGCTCACGATAACGATCCGCGCCCTGCGTGCACAGCACGAGGGGGCGGAGATGCTTGTGCTGCTGCTTTTGGAAAATGGGGAACACCAAGAGCAAAAAAGCCTTGTTATCACCACCGAGCAGTATTGTGAGCTCAATTTGGTGCGCGGACCCATTACGGAAGAGACCTACGAAAAGATCGAAGAAGCCGCTGAGCTCACTCGCGCGTTGCGCAGCGGTGAAAATCTGCTCTCTTACGGTGCCAATTCGGTGCAAGCGCTCACCCGCAAGCTTGTTGGCAAGGGGTATGGGCGCGACGTTGCCGCAGCCGCGGCAGAACGACTGGCCGATTATGGACTCATTGACGAGGAGCGCGATATGCAACGCGAGGTTGAAAAATGCCTGCGCAAGCTTTGGGGCTCCAAGCGCATAAGCGCACATCTTTGGAGCAAAGGCTACGCCGCGGAAACGATGAAGGGGCTTTCCGCGCTTTTGGAGGATATTGACTTTCCACAAAACTGTGCTATGCTGATTAAAAAGCATTACGGCGAGGTGCCTGTTGATGCCGATGAGCACCGCCGTATGATCGCAAGTCTTTCGCGCTACGGCTATTCCATTGGAGAGATTCGCCAAGCGATCCGACACTTACAAAAATAAAAAAATCAGTACCCACGCGAGCTCGCGTGGGTACCTTTTTTTATTTTGTGACAACAGTCACACTTCGATTACACTAAGCCGTAGCGGTCAACGATAGGAGCTTGCTCGGCGGGAAGGGAGTTGCGAATTTCCATCACTCCTGTGATATAACGGTCAAAGAATTTGTCGCTCATTTCCTCGTTTTCATCAATTACCAAGCCCGAGGCAAGGTAATCGGTTGCAATGGGGCAAAAATATCGCAAAGAGGGAACTCATCACGGGGATTGACCGAGGCCATATCCGTGTCTATTTCTTTGGGCTCCATTCCGTGTGTCTTGCGCCAAACGGCATCAAGAGAGGCATATTTCACCACAAAGCTTGCCAACAAAAACTGTCCGCGAGTGACGTAATCCTCGGTCGTGTGCGAGGCTGCAACGTCTTCACACACCGCCGCTATGGCACCGTCCAAAATGTCATAGTAGATCATTGTCAGCTCCTAATTATCCCTTAACGTTCAGGTCGAGCAATACCATCTCCTTGGGGTAAACGACCTTTGCGCCATAGAGGTGCAAGCCCTTAACGGCGTCTGCAAAGCGGAGCTCGGGGCGATAAGCGTCAATTTCGGAGAGCTGCTCTGCAAAGGCGATGGCGCGCTTGGTGCGGGCAAGGCACTTGTGCTTAAAGCCGGCATCCGCCTCAATGATCTCTACGTTGTTGGAAACAAAGATCTTGCAGCCGCCAATCGCGCCAATGCAACCGGCCTCCATAACCGCGGTGTTATCGGTGGAAAGGTTGACCTTTGCCTTCAAAATCATGCCTGCGATCTCGGGAGTTACCTCAATAACGATATCCTCGGGATCGGCTACGTTGTTGGTAAAGAGCTTGGTTCTTGCATCAATAATGAGGTCAACGATGTTGTCAACGGTGGTGTCGCTGCAGGTAACGGTGCTGCCTGCCTGACCGTAAAGACCGAAAACGTAGCGGTCTGCATCGTTTGCAAGGGCGCTGGCAGCGTTCTTCATAGCAACCTCCATCAGCTTGGGAGATGCCTGTGCGCGGTCGATATCGTCGATTTGGAAGTTGAAGTACTTTGCCTGATCGATCACAAGCTCGCGAGCGGTATCGGAAAGGCTTGCGGGCGCGTTCATGTTTGCATTTTTGGTGTATTCGGAAACAACTACGTCACCGATGCCGCAAATGCGAACGGTATTGCCTTTTTCGTGAATTTCGCCTTCAAAATCACGGTTGCAGTTTGCAACGGCGATGTACTTTTTGTCAAGCTCCTGGTAGAGGTTTTCGCTCCAAACGGTGGGAATAAAATTTGTGATTGCCATATTGTTTTTTCCTTTCTTTTTTCAATCAATTTGTTTTTAGTGCCATTTTTGCATCGAGCGCATGATCTTGGGAAGATTTGCGCGTACCTCCGCCGAGGTCATGGCACGCACCTCAGCGGGGGAAAATTCATCATTTTGGGCGTTGCGAACGGCGCCGACGGAGCGAGCACGGTTCTGCGCGTTATTGACCTTTGCACGCCCAAGGGCAACGGCACGCTTCTTTTCAGCCAACGCATACGCGGCGGCAAGCGACGTACCGTTTTTGACATCCTGCCAGACCTCGTCGGGCAGCTCACTAATGGAAAGATCGGGAAAGAGCTCGCAAAATTCGGCATATTCGCGTTCCACGCGAGCATCCTGCTCCATACGCGCATTTCGCGCGGCAAGCTCCTCTCGCAGCTCCTTCAGTTCACCTCGCAGCTGCTCCAGCTCGCTCGCTTGAGCTTCGGGATCAGCACCTTGGCAATCAAGATCAGGATCTGTGCAGGGATCTGTAAGAACGTCAGCAGCAGCTTCATCTGCTCGGGCTGAAGCTTCTTCGGAGCCTTCGCCGCACGAAGCTCTCTCGCCCTCATTTTCCGTCTGTGGTAAATCGCCCGTCGTACACGGAGCTGTCTCTGCAGCTTCAAAAACAGAGCCTTCATCATTCATCAGTTCTAACTCCTTTCTTCCTCATTTTTTCAAGTAGAGTATCGCGGTTGATGAGCACGCCTTCGGGCAACAGCTCTACGTATTCTTCCGCGTTCAGGTGTCCCTCCTCGAGCAGCTTATTTAGTGTTGCAACGGTGGTTGAGGGAGAGTAGCGGTCAAGGCTGCCTGCGTGAACGTTTGCTGTGATCAACGCTTCCTTCAAAAGCGTATAATCGGGAGCTATGGCGGCAACCTCACCGTTCTTTTCCAAAACGGGGAGCAGACGCTCGTTGGGGCAATAGGTGCAGATCATATCAGCCCAAATGGCGGCAAGCTCGCAAATGCATTGACAAAAGCTAACGCGCACGTGCTCAAGCGCAATAGAGGCGGCGGTTTGCAGCTTCATAATTGCACTCGTGTTGTTTGCACGCTCCTCACCGAGTGCCGAGTCGGTGGCACCCATCATTCCCTTGGTATTGTTGATGATGTCGGTGATCAGGTCGAGATACCCCTCCTGCATTTTGCCAACGCCCACGACCGAAACGGCATCTGCCATGCTTCCGCCACCAACGGCACCAATGGCTTCGCCAACCTCGTTAGACCATTCGGGAATACGAGTCTTGTCGTAAATGACCTTTGAGAACGCCGTATTGCTCATGTGCTTGAGCGCCATCGCGTAGGCAGTGTTGATGCACTTTTGGTTAGCGACCATGTCGCTGACCGACGCCGTTCCGTGATAGCAGTTTTTGGCTTCGTGCCAGTGGAAATAAGCAATGGGGTAGAGGTGCAGGCCCGTATTGGCGCGGCGAATGAGGCAATTTCTGGTGGACTTTTCAAAAATGACCTCTCCGTTTTCGCGGAAGAAGCGGATCAAAAAGGTTGCTTTTTGGTCACCCTCCAGCTCGCATTTGCCAAGGTCGGCGGCATACGTTCCGGCAATTTCCTCATCGGCAACGATCTTGGCGACGTCCGCTTCAGAGGCGCCTGCGGCAAGCGCCTCGCGACGCAAGCTTTCAACGCTTGCACGGCCTGCAAGCATCACGTATTTTTGCGATTGAAGGTTAGAAGATGTGACGTCCGCCACAAACAGATTTGTGGAGTCTACAACGTCGGTGCAAATGTCACCGTCAAAGGCTTGACCGTTGCGTTGATCGGGGTCCCACCAGCAATAAAAGACGCCGTCGCCCGAAACAGCTGCATCCAAAAGGGCTTTGTAGGAGAGCGACTCCATTTTGCTGTGCTTCCATCGCCAAGCCGCATTGCGCTCCAAAATGCCAATGCCTCGTGTAAGTCGTTTGCGGGTTTCGGAAGAGGTAACAAAGGGGAGTGCCTCGTCGGCGTAAGAAATGGAAATATCTCCGCCAATGACGGATGCGACCTGGTGGTCGATGACCCGTCGGATAAAGTTAAAAACAGGGCGTGGAAGGTCGGCATTCGAGCCGTACCATTGGTCTCCGCGATAAAAACGCTCATTGCGCCTTACCGTTTCATAAAGACCGATCTGTTGCTTATAGGCTTTGCCTGCCTCATAAGCCTTCCACGCACTTTCGTGTGCTTGAGAAATAACGATTCCTCCTTTCTGTAATAGATAGCCTTACGGCCGAGAATAAAGATCGAGTCGGTAAAACTCCAAAAGATCCATAGCGCTGGCCGAGAGTGTAAAGCGCAAGAAGCGATAGCGATGGGTGGCAATGCGCATATCGTGCAGCTGCGGTGCGTTTGCGTAAGAGGCAGGGAGGAGCGGATAGGAGATCTCTTTTTGCTCGGTCTCAAATAAGACCTCACAGTCGCTCTCGCTTGCCGAGGAGTAAAGAAGCGCACGCATTGAGCGACGGGGCGAATCCGAGGCTTCAAAATCGAGATAAGCGCTTTTGTAGTAGGCGTTGATCGCGGAGCCGTTGTCTGTTGTGGCGGTGCGGCTAAACAGAAAAATATCACTTCCACAGGCAAACCCGATGCTATCGGCATTTTTGAAGAAGGAGGATGCCGCAATGCCGTCAAATTGGTACCATTGCTCCAACTCAAAGTTCCAAACCCAAACCTCTCCCGCCTCATTTGTGGGGTCTCGCAGCCAGATCTCGCCGTCCAAAAGGTTGCGCACGAGCTGCACGTTGTCGGTAAAGCCAGAGGGGAATTTTTCGTCAACGCCAATCGAAAGTCGCTCCAAAAAGAGCTCTTCGGGGCGCGCGGGGGAAGCGGTGATATGATAAATTCCGCCATCCAGTGCCGCAAGAACGCCATTGTTGTAGGGAATGGCTCCGTGCTGAGAACCGCACCCCATATCCTGCATTGCCAGCGTGGAGACAATGCCCTCTTTTTCAAATGCAAGATTCCAAATGCGGTCAGATGTAAATACCAAAAGCGTTTCATACAAGGGGCAGATCGTGCGGATCGGGTGGGCGCTGTCCCCCAAAAAGAGAACGTCCTTTGCACAGAAATAAAGCGAGGAAGCTTTGGGATAAAAGACGCGGCAGGAGGACATCATCGGTGCACTCACGCTTCTCGAGAAAAACAGACGCGCATCATTGCCCCAAAGGAGAAGCTGATTTGCTCCACCGCGCGTGTAGATATAAGACATCTGCGATGCAAGCATAGCGGCACGCGTTTCGGCATTCAGCGATACCGAAAATCCAACCTCCAAAACGGTGGGAGGGGTAGAAAATGAGATCTTATTTGAGCCTGCCATAAAGCTGTAATTACCTGTCTTTTTTCCGTCGGCGATCACAACCTCTATTCTGTCGGCGTAGTAGGGGAGCGTAAAGATGCTGGAGCCCGTGGAGTTGTAATAATGCACACGCAGGCGAGGGGTGAGAAGATTGATGTCCTCGTTGACCTCACCGTAGGTTGTGGGGTTCCAGGAATACCCATAAAGCGGAACGTAAGGTTCTACCGCACCAAAGGTTTGGGTGGTTTCGGAATACGTCCAAATGGTCTGCCCATCCAAAAGATGAAGCGTGTCCTCAAAAACGCAAAAGTGTACGGGGCCATCACCTTCGGTGACGGTTCCCACGGCGGTCTCGTCCATCGCATCCCCCGATAAGCGGTAAACGGTATCGCCAACCACCGCAAAACGCAAGGACGTGCCACCAAGCGTTCCTTCCCAAACGCCGCGCACCTTACCACCCGAAGAAAAGTGCTTTTTGAGTGCATAGCCCGATCGCACTCGCAAAACGCCGTTTGGCAAAATTCGAAAATTGCACGTATCCTCAGCCCCCACGGGGGAGAGAGGTGTGTGCTTGCCCATGCCGCCAAATTTGTAAGAGAGAGACTTGAGAGCAGGTTGCTTTGACCTGATTCTTGCCATAAAATTGAAAACTCCTTTCATTTTGAATTATCACAAAGAAAACCTTCCTTCGCTCGCTCAAAAGAGCGAGCGCTCTTTTTTAGCAAAACGAAAGGTGTTGTCAGGGCGAGGTGTGGGAATGCTCTCCTTTGCTCGGCTCATTACGGCATAGCGCAAAGCCTCTGGCGCGTGTGTTACGGCGTGCGGCTCATCCGAGGCATCCTCGGGGCGTAATGCGTCGCAGAGCAATGCCGGCATCGAGCGGATCAGCTCGGAGCATACCGACGATATCCGAAGCGCGGGTGCACCTTGTGCCGGTTGCAAATACTCACGCAAAACGCGCCAGCCGGAAACGCGACGGTTATCGGCAGCGCACATCGGTGGCATACCGCTAACCGATTGCATCACCTCAAATCCGCTTTTGCCGCTATCTTGACGCCTATTCCACAAATCGGGCGAGGCGACCGCATAGCGTACCACTTTGCCGCGACACAGATTTGCCACCTGCCGCGCAGCCTCACTCAGGGTCAGGTTCGGTCGGCAGAATTCGTCCACAACAAATAGGTTTCCATCCGTGTCAACGCCCACAAGGAGCGCCGCAAGCATATCAAAGCCGTAGTCGAACGCAACGAAATAGTGAAGATCACAGGGGATCCTCTCGGGCGAGCAGACGTGCTCGTCGGGGTCGAACTCCGAAAAGAACTGTCCCTCAAATACATCCCAACGGCCGTATAGCCACGCGTCGCGCAATTTTTGCGGTAGCGTTTCCAATTGCCGAACGTAGTCGGGGTCGGCTCGCAGCAGGACGGGATTGTCATAGACCTGTGCTGAAATAAAGAGATAATCGTCGGGATTTTCATCGCCTCTGAAATTCCGTTCCACAAACAGCCGCTTCACCCAAGCGTGTCCCACGCCACCGGGGTTGCAGGTCAAATACATTCTGCGCGGTACGTCAGCAGTGCCACGAAGGCAGGCCTTAAAAATAGAAAACTGATATTCGCTCAGCTGCGTAGCCTCATCAATGGCAATAATGTCGTACTCTTGTCCCTGATAGCGCAAAACGTCTCTCGTTGACGAGCAATATCCCAGCGTAATGCTGCTGCCGTTGGGGAGCGACAGACACTTGTCCGTCTCACTATAGGAAAGAACCTCGCTATACTCCGCAAGCAAAGGCCGCACGTGATTGGCTTTGAGCTCTGCATAGGAGCGCCGTACCAAAAGACAACGGATGCCGGGGTAGCAGAGGCAAAGCCCGATCAGCTTGCGTCGCAAAGCCCAGGACTTTCCACCACCTCTCGCTCCGCCGTAAGCCGTGTAACGGGCACGGGAAGCAAAAAACAGCTTTTGCCGCTCGTTTGGCGTGCCGCGAATGTGCAAAACGCCTTCGCTTGCGTCATTCACGCGCCGTCCTCCAAAATGTCGTGCTCAAACACAAGCCGCATCTCACCGCACGAAGCAGCTGCACTCTCTCCCTTTTCGTCGTACCCCAACCGCTTTTTGAGATAATAGGAAAGCAACGATGGGGACGGGGAAGAGATCAGCAGCTCATCCTCCAGCGTGGTGCAGATCAGATCGTAAAGGCGAGGAACCTCGGAGCAGAGCTTTTGCAAATGCGAAATACCGCAACCAATAAAGCGGCAAAAGCCTGCAAGGTTTGCAAGTCTCCCACTTGCTTTTTTTGTGTCCGCCTCGGGCGGCGGATGACAGGACTTGATATAATCCTCCAAAAGATCCAAAAGGCGCTTTTGGCGAGTGGACGTATCAAGTGTTTTAGGCATTCTCTTTGCCATACAAAGTGCATCACCTCCAATGGTTCGGTTTTCTTTGTGACGCCCATATTCTACCGCGCCTTTGCGTGCCAAAGAGTGACAGTTTGTGCCACTTTGTGCCAAATAAAAAAGCCCCGCAAATGATATGCCACCCAAAAACATCTGATTTTTGGAGAATATCATTCTACGGGGAGTTTTTATTTTTTTATCTTGACAAGCATTCTGATGTGTGTTATAATGGAGAAAATAAAAATTCAGAAAGGGTACATAAGATGTTTATTCGTCCTATCTTTTGGAAGAAAAACATGAAAAAGCAAAGTGAGACTTCCAAAAAAACAGTCGCGCTTGTGTTGTTGTGCCTATTTTTTATGATTTTACAATAATAAGATGTAAGGTATAACGATACAAGTTGAGTTTTTTCAACGTGTATCGTTTTTAAATTTACGGAGGTAAGCATATGTCGTCTAATGAAAACATGTTGATTCAAAAGTATGGAGATGGATTAAAAGAAAATAGCCGTTTCCAAAAATCGAAATCCACCTCTTTGGAGTTTTATTATACCAAAAAGCATTTATCCGACTACATTACAAAGGACTCTCGAATTTTAGAGGTTGGCTGTGCAACGGGCTATTATGGAGTTTACTATTCCGATAAGTGTAAAGAGTATGTAGGTGTTGATATAGTGCCGAATCATATAAAGGTGTTTCATGACAAAATAAAGGATTTGGGATTAAAAAATGTATCATGTCAAGTAGGAGATGCTACAGATCTTCGAGAAATTGCCAGTGATAGTTTTGACGTTGTTTTGTGTTTGGGACCTATGTATCATTTACCGCCGGAAGAAAGAGAAAAAGTTTTCAAAGAGTGCCATAGAGTTTGTGCGAAAAATGGAATAGTTGCTTTTGCATATTTGAATCAAGTTGGGGAATATGCAGGCGTATGTGTTCATGACGAATGGCGTAAAGGATATCCCAATGCACGCGCCAATGAAATGATATTTGAAAATTGCACAGACGATGTACACCCCTATATATATTACTATACAATGCCCGAAGAAATAGAAAAGGTTGCACGCAAAAACGGATTTGAAAAGGTTTCAAATCTCGGTTTGGATTTTTCCTTCCTTGCGTGTGTAATAAACGACATATCGGAAGAAAAGTTTGAATTGTTCAGACCATTATATGATAAAATGACGTCTTGTGAGAGTTGTACCGGTATGAGTGCACACGGATTGCTTATTTGCAGAAAGAACCTTTGAAGAGTTAACAACTTTTAAGCCCACCTGTTTTATAACAAAAAAATCGCCTACGACACTGTCGTAGGCGATTTTTTATCCTTTATTCTTTTTCAAACGTTTCCTTATAAAACGCGATCGCCTCGGCAATAATTTCTTCTGCCTTTTTGCGACCAAAGAGAGACTTGACAGCGGTCTCCTTGTTCTCCAGCTGCTTGTAAACGCTAAAAAAGTGCATAATTTCATCAAAAATGTGTGCAGGGAGACTGTCGATCGAGTCAATGCCCGCATAGGTGGGGTCGGATACGGGAATCGCAATGATCTTGTCATCCATCTTTCCGCCATCCAACATACGCATCACACCAATGGGATAAACCTGCATCAAGGTCATCGGATAGATCGGCTCGGCACAAAGCACCAAAACGTCCAAGGGGTCGCCGTCATCGGCATAGGTGCGAGGAATAAAGCCATAGTTGGCAGGGTAGTGGGTAGAGGTGTAAAGGATGCGGTCCAATTTAAGAAGCCCCGTCGATTTATCCAATTCATATTTGCACTTGCTTCCCTTGGGAATTTCAATCACCGCCGCAAAATCAGAGGGCGTGATGTATTGAGAGGGGATGTCGTGCCAAACGTTCATATTGTGTTCTCCTTATTTTACGTAATCAAATTCAAAATCGTAGATTGAAACGGTATGTCCGTCGCGACAGCCTTTCTTTTCCAAAGCCTCAAAAACGCCACCGTTTTGGAGCACCTTTTGGAAGTAGTTGAGCGACTCGTAATTGCTGAAGTTGATCTGTCCCATTACGTTCTTGATCCACTCGCCCTCAACGTAGAAGGTGTCGTTCTCGCGGCGAATGATCGTCTCGCGCTCACCACCGACAACAACGTCCTCTGGAGCGTATTCTTGCTCATAAACCTTAATGGGGGGCAGCTCTCCAAGGCGAGCCGCTACGCGGCGGATGAGTGCATCCACACCCTCACCGGTTACGGCGGAGATGTAGAAGAGCTCCCAGCCGTTTTCCTTGATAAAGGCTTCAAACGCATCTACGTCAACAATTTCGCGGTCAAGAGAGTCGCACTTGTTTGCCACAATAATTTGCGGACGCTCTGCAAGCTCGGGGCTGTAACGCGCTAACTCATAGTTGATCTGCTTTACATCTTCCACAGGATCTCTGCCCTCAAAGCAGGAAATATCTACAACGTGGAGGAGCAAACGGCAACGGTCAACGTGGCGCAAGAATGCGTGGCCGAGACCTGCACCGTCAGCCGCACCTTCGATCAGTCCGGGAATGTCAGCCGCCACAAATCCGCTCTCGCCGCCCGTGCGAACAACACCGAGGTTGGGGGAGAGAGTGGTAAAGTGATAGTCCGCGATCTTCGGCTTTGCCGCGGAAATGCGAGCGAGAATAGAGGATTTACCAACGCTGGGGTAACCGATAAGACCTACGTCGGCAATCATTTTCAGTTCCAAAATAACCTCGCGTTCTTGTCCCTCGGTACCGTTTTTGGCAAACATGGGCACCTGACGCGTAGGTGTTGCAAAGTGACGGTTGCCCCAACCGCCGCGACCGCCGCGGCAAGCGATAAAATCGGCACCGTCGTCCTCGGACATATCGTGAATGACCTTGCCCGACTCCGCATCACGGATCAGCGTTCCGGGGGGAACGAGGATCACAAGATCCTCGGCGGTAGCACCGTGGAACTTGCCGCCCTTGCCGTCGCCACCGCGAGCTGCAACAAATTTGTGCTTATAACGGAATGCGAGCAGGGTATTGGTGCCCTCGTCTACGCGAAACACAACGTTTCCGCCGTGTCCGCCATCGCCACCGTCGGGACCGCCCGCGGCTACGTATTTTTCGCGGCGAAAAGAGACGGCACCGTTGCCGCCGTCACCGGCTTTGATATAAATTTTAACGTTATCAACAAACATAAAGTTACCTCGTGTATTGTCGGAGTATCAGTAAAGCTTAGCAGTATACTTGTCACCTCATCCGTCGGCGTTTGCCGACACCTTCCCCTCAAGGGGAAGGCAATGGTTATGTCACCTCAATTTGCAAATAAGGGTTAATGTGCTCATTTTATCCAAAAGATGAGAGCGAAGGCAGTTTAGCCTTCCCCTTGAGGGGAAGGTGTCACCGTTAGGTGACGGATGAGGTGATAGTATAGCTTGCGTATCGAACCAAGATGCCCTTTACTTACTTATCCGCTTCGTCGCCCTTCATGCGAATGATCAGCTTAATGGGCGTGCCCATAAAGCCAAAGGTCTCGCGCAGGCAATTTTCAATATAGCGCTGATAGGAGAAGTGGAAGAGCTCAACATTGTTACAAAAGATGACAAATGTGGGGGGAGCCACGCTGATCTGCGTCATATAGTAGATCTTGAGGCGGCGACCCTTATCGGAGGGAGGCTGAACGCGGATCATCGCGTCGCCAAGAACGTCATTGAGCATACCCGTGGTAACACGCATAACCGATTGACCGTAAACGTAAACGATGCGCTCAAACAAATTGGTCACTCTTTGACCGGTCTTTGCCGAAATATAGAGAATGGGCGCGTAGGGCATATAAGCCAGCTCGGTGCGAATTTTATTGTTAAACTCGTTAACGGTGTTGTTGTCTTTTTCAATCAGATCCCACTTGTTAACTACAATAATAACTGCCTTGCCTGCCTCGTGTGCAATGCCCGCAATTTTGGTGTCCTGATCGGTAATGCCGGTTGAAGCGTCGATCATCAAAAGGCAAACTTGCGCGCGATCTACCGCCATGTGGGCGCGCAAAACGCTGAAGTGCTCGATCTTGTCATCAATTTTTGATTGACGGCGAATGCCTGCCGTATCAATAAAGGTGAACTTGCCGTATTCGTTTTCAAGCTGCGTGTCAACTGCATCACGCGTTGTGCCCGCAATGTTAGAGACGATAAGACGTTCTTCGCCAATCAAACGGTTGATGATAGAAGACTTGCCCGCATTCGGCTTGCCGATAACGGCTACCTTAATGCTGTCGTCCTCCTCCATAGTGTCTTGCCAATCGTCAAGATAACGCAAACAAGCGTCAAGAAGGTCACCCGAGCCGCTTCCGTGAATGGAAGAAACGCCAATGGGGTCTTCCTCAAAGCCGAGCTCATAGAATTCGTAGAATTCCATAGGCAGAGCTCCAATGCTGTCGCACTTGTTGATGCAGGGAACCACAGGTTTGCCACTCTTCTTCAGCATAACCGCAATGTCGCGGTCATTGGCAGTAAGACCCGTGCGAACGTCACACATAAAGATGATAACGTCGGCGGTGTCGATTGCCATTTGCGCCTGCTGACGCATTTGCTTGAGAATGAGGTTGTCGGTTTTGGGCTCGATTCCGCCCGTGTCAATGAGAATCATACGCTTGCCGCGCCATTCGGTCTCGCCATAGATGCGGTCGCGTGTAACACCGGGAGTGTCCTCTACAATCGAGCGACGCTCACCGATGAGCTTGTTAAAAAGAGTGCTCTTGCCAACGTTGGGACGTCCGACAATCGCAATAATCGGTTTTGCCATAAATCTATATGTCCTTTCCATTAAAAACAGTTTGTCCGCATTTTCTTCCCATCATTCGCCAATGCCAAGCAGAGCCGAAATGAATTTTGCGCCGTCGCTTTCTGTGGCGCAAACGGGAACGCCAAGATGCTCTGATAGCTCGGCAGGCGTCATATCGTCAAGAAAAACGTCGCCGTCTGCGCGAAGCATCACAGAGGGGAAGAGAAGCTCGTCGCCAAGCTCCTTGCCCTTGAGCTGCTTGACTGCGTCACCACCCGTAATTAGACCCGCAACGGTCACACGAGACCCGAAGAAATCGTTTTGAATGGGGTAAACGTTTACCGTCAAGCCATCAACTCTCTCCGTCAGCGCATTTGCAAGAGATGCGATATGCTCATATGCCGCCATACCGGTAATTACCGAAACCGTGCGCGGTGCGCGAAAATCGACAAGAAGCTCGTCAAGATATTCCATCTCCATATCAAATTCGGCACGCATCGAGGTCAGCATACCAACGCCGTTTTCAATTTGGGAGTAATCTTCGTAAAATTCCTCGGGGGGAAGGGGGAGCCCTGCGCGAATATAAAATTCGTCGGAGCAGTAAAAAATGCGTGTGCCAAATTCTTTGAGGCACCAATTTCCGTACGCGTTGACCTGCTCAATCACCGCCGCACATTCCTCGGGGGAGAAGGCCTCAAGCGGATAGAGTTTTTCGCGATATTTTGTAAGACCCACGGGAACAATGGCGCAGGAGCGCAGCGCGGGATGATATTTGATCAGGTCGTGCAGGGTGCGGTCAAGCTCGGCACCGTCGTTGAGCCCCTTGCAAAGCACGACCTGCGTGCAAAGTGCAATGCCTGCATCTGCCATACGGTCAAGGTAGGAAAGCACCCGTCCCGCGTGCTTGTTTTTCATCATTTTTACACGCAGCTCGGGATTTGTTGTGTGCACCGACACGTTGACGGGGGAGATGTGCATTTTGATGATGCGATCAATATCCTCATCCTTGAGGTTTGTCAAGGTAACGTAGTTGCCGTGCAAAAAGGAAAGTCGGTCGTCGTCATCCTTAAAATAGAGGGACTCGCGCATACCGGGCGGGAGCTGATCAATAAAGCAGAACACGCATTTGTTTGTGCAAGAATGCTTTTTATCCATCAAGGGCGTTTCAAACGAAAGACCAATGTCATCGTACTCACCCTTGTTGATATGAACGGTATAGAGCTTGTCCGCGCGCGAGAGCGTGATCGAAACGTTTGTATCGGTGAGATAAAAACGGTAATCAAGCACGTCGCGTATTTCATTTTGATTGATGGAGACAAGCACGTCACCGCCACGAATACCCGCCTTTTCGGCAATACTGTGCGGCAAAACAGCCAAAATCTTTACCACTTCTATCTCTCCTTTCCAAAAAACTTCAATAATGCATAGTTTAACATCTTATTATATCATAAAAGAAAAGAAAAGTCAACATTTTGTTGCACTTTTTGAAAAAGCAAATCAATTTACCGGCTGCTTGCGTAGATATGAAAAAAGTAGGGGCGACCATTGGTCGCCCGCACAATCTTTTTATTGATTTTTTTCTTTAGGAGTTACAAGAGACGAAAGAGCATCGTCTGCTTTTTGCAGCATTTCGGCACGCTCGGGATGCTTGTTTTCATCAAGCTGATCGGCAATAGCAGCCAATGCCGCACCGCCTGCAGCGGTGGCAAATGCCAAAAGGAGCTCACCAACGGGAGGATCTGCAATCTGTCTGCAATCTCTGCGACGCTTGTAGTCGACCAGAGCAATGGCGGAGGCAATAGCCGCGGTTGCACCCGCGAGAGAAAAAATGATCTTGTTGATATTCATAATCCTTCTCCTTTTTATTTTCCTGCTGTGTGCTTAAGATATGCGTTGATAAATCCGTCAAGATCGCCATCCATTACAGCTTGAATGTTACCCGTCTCATAGCCCGTGCGCTTGTCGGTAACAAGGGTGTAGGGCATAAAGACGTAGGAACGAATTTGCGCACCCCACTCAATGTTTGTTTTGTTTCCTTGAATGTCTTCAATGGTGTCAAGACGCTCTTGGATTTTAATTTCCATCAACTTGGATTTCAGCATACGCATAGCAGTTTCTTTGTTTTGAAGCTGCGAACGCTCGGTCTGGCAACCGACAACAATGCCCGTAGGCTTGTGAACGATTCGGATAGCCGAGTCGGTTTTGTTGATGTGCTGACCGCCCGCACCGCTGGAACGGTGAGCGGTAACTTCGATGTCTTCCTCGCGGATGACAACGGCATCAAGGTTTTCAAATTCGGGCATAACCTCGATGGATGCAAAGGACGTTTGACGGCGTCCGTTTGCGTCAAAGGGAGAAACGCGCACCAAGCGGTGAACACCGTTCTCGCTCTTGAGGTAGCCGTAAGCATTCAGACCCGAAATCATCACAGTCGCACTCTTAATACCTGCGCCGTCGCCGTCTAGCCAGTCGGTCAGTTTTACGTTAAATCCGCGCTTTTCAGCCCAACGGGTGATCATACGGTAGAGCATTTGCGCCCAGTCCTGCGCCTCGGTGCCGCCTGCACCGGGGTGGAAGGATACAATGGCATTGCTCTTGTCGTACTCGCCCGAAAGGAGAACCTCAATACGGCGTGTCTCTTCCTCGGCAACGATGGCGTCAAGCTCGCTTTCCACTTCTTCTACATAGCTTTCGTCGTTTTCTTCAATTGCCATTTCGGCAAGTGCGATGGCGTCCTCAAGACGCGCGCAAAGCTTTTCATAGCCGGCAACCTTATCCTGACCTTGCTTAATGGTTTGAAGCACTTTGCTCGATTTTTCGGAGCTGTTCCAAAAATCGGGAGCTTGTGTTTGCGCCTCAAGGTCAAAAAGCAATTCTTTGGTTTCTTCAATACGCAAAGCGGAGCCGAGCTCCTCAATGCTTTCTCTCATACCAAGCAACTTATACTTGGCATCTTCCAATGCAACGATCAATTCTTACCTCCAAAGCCCTGATGGGCGAGTTTGTTTCAAAATTTTCAATATCTGTACTATTATATCACAAAAGTGGGGAATTTTTCAAGAGGGTTTAGCGATTTTTTTGAATTTTGTATTCTAATTTAAATAGCCTTGATAGTCTACAACAAGTTTTGTTTTCTCGCTATACACAATTCTTCCCCGATGTGTTCCGTCGGGTAAAGAGTAGAATGCGTCAGATAATGTCTTTCTTTTGCCATTGGTATCTGTGATATAAACATATGTCCTCTTGCTTTCGCCTATTTCATACGTTCCTTCATAAACAACGTAGGCATCGTTTTGAATATCGTGTACAGAGGTGCAGATTGTGTAGGTTTCAAATGCCAGAACACCCAAAAGCAACACGGCGAGTATGATGGAGAACTCCGTTCGCTCTTTCTTATTATCGTTTGTTTTTCTTATCCACAAATAGATGGCAATGATAGCCAATATGGCGAACAAGCCAATTAGCACCATCGTCCAACAGTGACGCGTCACGATGGCATCATAAACTTCAAAAGATCTCATAAATTTTTCCTCATAATGAACGAGTTCAAGGATTCAAAGGCTCCCTTGTGTAAAGGGAGCTGTCAGTCGATAGACTGACTGAGGGATTGTCTAGCAGAAAATTTAATTATCACAATCCCTCCGTCTCGCTCTGCGAGCCACCTCCCTTTACACAAGGGAGGCTAATTTTAGAAGCTTGTTAATCTTTCTTTCCAACCCCCTGCGTTGCAAGTCCGCCCTCGGAAGTCTCCTTATAAAGGTCGGACATATCGCGACCGGTTTCCATCATTGCGCGCACGACCTTGTCGAAGGAAATCATTCGCGTGTCGGAAAGGAAGTCGGAAAGCGTTACCGCATTGATGGCACGCATCGCGGCAACGGCATTTCGTTCGATGCAGGGGATTTGAACAAGACCGCAAATGGGGTCGCAGGTCAGTCCCAAGTGGTGCTCGATCGCAATTTCAGCGGCGTATTCGATCTTGTCAAGACTGAGCTGAAAGAGCTCGCCCAAAGCTGCCGCAGCCATGGCGCACGCCGTACCGATCTCGGCTTGGCATCCGCACTCCGCACCCGAAATAGATGCGTTCGTTTTGATCAAATTGCCAATAATGCCGCCCGTTGCCAAAGCGCGAACGACCTCCCAATCGGCAAATCCGTTTTTGTGTTGCTCGTAATAAAGAAC
>JBGVQK010000009.1:0-18439 GCA_045127455.1 Eubacteriales bacterium | reverse complement strand
GTATGCATTGGTGGTTTCGTTATACTTGCCGTAGGTCCAGCCTTCAATGCTGATTGCATTGTTGAAGCTCAAGGTTTCTTCCTTAACAATAGTGTAAGAAACTTTGATTTCAAGATTCTGGTTCTCTACGTTGTTCCAAGCGTAGTTCTTGAATGCCTCAGCTGTGAGCGTAAGGGTTACTTCGTAAGTACCTACGTTCTTGCCACCCTTCTTTACACCTTCACCGTTGTCTACCTCGGTAACGGTGTAACGGGAGTCATTCAATCCGGAGGTCTGGTAATCTCCGTTGTACGTCTTGTTGGGAATGCTGGGTACAATAACTGCCTTTGCTACAATTACGGTAATGTTTTCCGTTCTTGTTGCGTAGTTGTTCTTGTATTGCTCGTAAGGTGTAAATACGGCAACAAAGGTTTGCGTGCCTGCATCGCCAACGGTTGCTTGTGTGGTGTCAATGCTCCAAGCACCGGTTTGATTTGTGGTGGGGAGCTGTTTCTCAAGCTCGGTTATCGAATCACCATAGGTTGCGCTGTAACTCGGCTTGAGATAATCGGTGTTTTTAGCGGGATTAACAAGAACGGTGACCGTAACACTGTCTCCCTTGTAATTATCTGTCTCGGGGAGCGTGATGGTTACTTTATATGTTCCTGCGTTTGTAACACCTTCAAACAGTGTATTGCCACCCTCATAGGTGTATACGAGAGTAACGCCGTTAGATGCCTTTATATTTGTGGGAAGGGTGTGAACCTGACCGTCATAATCAAACGTATAGCTATCCTTTGCGTTTTGAATCTTTGCGTCGGCCTTTTCGATCTTGAAGGAAACAGGACCGATCGTTTGAGCGAGAATGTTTTGGTTGCCGCCAAAGGTTGCCTTAACCCAATACGTACCAACCGCGGTAGGTATTGTATCACTGTACTCACCGTTCTCGGAGGTCGCATAGGTGTAAGTCAACATAACACCGAACGCCGTATTGCCACTGACCGAAGGTGCGGGCTTGTTGCCAAAGGTGACATTGGGAGCGGTGAGACCACTCAAGTTGGGACTTGCCTTAACGATCTCATAGTTGAGCTGAATGGCATTGGAGTGGCCGTAAGCGCCATCCTTCCCTGCTTCTTCAACCCACTTATAGTTGACGGAATCCTTCAAGGTAAGCGTTGCATAGCAGACGTCTCCAACGTATGTGCCTGCAGTATACTTGATATCATAGAAGTCGGATGCGGGAATATCCGCCTCAACGGAAATGTTTATACCCTTGTAAGGATATTGTTTTGTATAATTGGGGACAACAACCTCGGCTTTGTGAATAACAAATTCAACGATATCGTCTTTCGAGGTTGTGATCTGATCGTAGTTGTCGGTTCCTACAACAACAGCTCTTACTCTGTACATACCTGCTTGAGAAGGAGCACTTGCTGCATTGCGGAGACTCCACGTGGTTGCTGCGGGTGCTTCTGTCCAAAGGATCCAATCGGTCCAGTGAACACCACCGTCTGCAGAATATTGATATTCGAAATAAATATCCTCTGCGGGAACAAAGCTTTGATCAACGTCAAATTCAGGCAGCGGGATCGTTTGACCGGGAGTAAACGTCCACTCTTCCTGAATTTCAGGCTTGTTCTCAAAAGTAATGGTCGCCTTCTTAATGGAGTACTCTACCTTGGTGGTTTCGCTGGTATTTCCTACATAGTCCCAAGCGTAGTTGCTGGGATCGACCAATTTGAGCTCGGCATAATACGTTCCAACGTTGATAGCACCGTCGACCTCAACCGTGTAAATACCGGCTACGGCTGTCAGACCGGAATACTTGGTTGTATTGTCATAAATGCTTGTAGCATTCGGTGCGGTGGGCGTGCGAACAACCTGCTTAGCAACGTTTACTTGAATTTGAACGCGCTTGCTATTATAGTTGCCGGTTGCGGGTGTGAAAACAGCCCAGAAGTAGTTGGTGCCTGCGTTGCCAACCGTAGTGTGCTCGCCCTCAAGGGCCCAAGTACCAATGTTGCTTGTGGGAAGCTCTACTTTGTTGATGGAATCGCCAAAGATTGCATCTTGAACGGCCTTAACTCTATCTTGCTCATTTTCAGCAGGAAGAACCTCGATCGTTACAGTTGCTTCTGCAGCCTTGTAATTGTCGCTTTCGGGAAGCGTGATGATTACAGAATACGTACCTGCATCTGTAACACTGAGGAAGGGTGTGCCGTCTGCATATGTGTATACAAGGGTTCCACCGTTAGAAGCGGTTACACCGGTGATCTTGTGTTCGCTTCCGTTATAGGTGAACGTGTACTTTTCTTTTGCATTTTCAATCTTCGCCGTTGCCTTTGCGACTTCGAGCTTGAATTCGCCCGTTACTGTGTTATAGTTATCGGTATCGGCGGGGGTGAAGATTACTGCATAGGATTCGGTTCCTGCAGTTTCGATTCTCTTATCGGGATTTGCCCAAGCATATCCTGTGGGCAGCTTAACGTCCGAAAGCTTGAGCGTTGCGGACCAAACTGCTGTAAAGACTTGGGTAAAGTCGGTTTCGGGGTTAACCTTATTGATGGTTAAGGTGACTACCTTGGTTGCAGAATAGTTGGGATCTGCAAGAGTCAAGGTGATGGTATATGTACCCGCCTTTTGACAGAGGTCGTTGCCAAGTACCTCAAGGGTATCGTAGAGGGTGCCTGCTTCATCCTTGACGATAACGGACAGGTTATGGTCTGTGCCGTCATAATCAAAGGTGGTATTGCCAACAACCTCGATAACCATCGGCTTGGGAATAACCGTGATTTCAACTTCACATTTGATCTGCTCGTATGCACTGTTGGAAGGAACAAAGATAGCGGTGTGCTTTTGCTTGCCTACCGTGCCTACCGCTGCATCGGGAGTCTCCCAGATCCACTTGCCGTTGGGGTGCATCTCGAAGCCGATGGAGCCGATCAGATCCTCGTAGGTAGCAGTCTTGGAGAGCAGAACGGGATCGCCAATGCCCTCAAGCGTTGCTTGAATAACCTTAAGTGTGCCATCCCTTACCTCGAGCTGAATGCTGGGGTTGGATGCCTTTGCGGTGATCTTATGCTCACCAACGACAACACTTTGCGGATAAACGATGGTAAGGCCAACAAACTCTGCAAGCTGCTCTTGGCTCATACCCTCGAGACCGGAAATCTGATATTCGATTTTGGGAAGTGCTTCGTTTGCAAAAATTTGTGCATCTTTAATTTCAACGGTAACGACCGCGGGCTTGATGACATAGGTTCCCTTTGCTTCGCCAACGTAGTTGGAATCGTCAACTTCAAAGTGGTAGCTATATTCGCCTGCATCGGTATAGTTCTTGTTACCGTCCCACCAAGCGGAGATCTTTACGTCGATATCCGTTGTATAGGTGGGCTCTTGACGCTTGCCGTTGTAAGTAAAGTCTGCAAAAACGTCGATCTTGACCGCACGTCTTGCTACGTTAACGATCAGCTTTGCCGTTTTGAGTACCTCGTTGGTCTCTTTTTCGATAAAGCTTACGTCAAAGGTTCTTCTGCCTGCGTCACCAACGGTGCCCTCGGCATGATCGAGCTTCCATGCGCCTGCTGCGTTGTCGGGAAGCTTGATATCGGCAAGCTTATCCCCATAGGTCGCCTCGATTGTGGGAAGCGAGGGGATGATCGCCTCGTAATTTGCAACAAGGTGCATGTTTTCGAAAAGGATGTCGGGAATTTCATTTGACCAGCCCGAGAACGTGTAGCCTTCCTTTTTGGGGGCTTCGATCTCGTCGAGCTCGGAAGAGCTCAGAGTATAGATGGTCTCAAACACTCCGTCATCGGTTGCGAACTGCACCTTATACTTTACGGTAACCGGAACGGAAAACTCCTGGCCCTCATAGCTCAGCTTGAGCATGGAGGCTCCCACCCTCGTCGTATCGACGGGGGTGGTTATCATAGAGGCGTCGACCGGAATCTCGGTCGTGACTCCGTTTTCGGTTTTGGTGATTGTGAGTTTGCTCAGATCAATTGTCTCATTGTAAACCACAACGCCGCCAAAGGCCTCGGTGTCAAGCGTATACTCTACACTCGGTGCCTCGGGTTCAACAGGTCTGTCGATTACAAACTCTTTTACGGCATAGCCGCCCAAGAGGATGATAACAATTGTGACGATCCAAACGATGATTCTTGTTATAATTTCTTTTCTCATAACTTCTCCTTTTTGGAAACAGTAGATGAAGAATTATAAACGCGTGGACTCGTTTGTTTTCTTCTAAAGTGGATTTTCAGGGTTGACTTTTTGGTGTATTTGGTGTTGGGTGTTTTGGTGTGTTGGGTGTTTACTTGTAAATGCACTCGTAAGCCGACTTATCTGCAAGCTTTTCTTCTTGCATTTTGGGGGTGAACGAAGAGGTCTTATCATAGATGAAGAAGTAGAAGTCTTCGTTACCTGCAGCGATCTTAAGAATGGTTTGGTTTACAATATCGAGAGAAACCTCGTAGCGACCAAGAGAGATCTCCTGCTCGGAATCAAAGATGGAGTAGTTCTTGCCGCCGCCAAAGAATGCGATACCTGCGTGGACGTATTGTTTTTCCTTGTGGGGTGTCAAAATGTTCTTGTAAACGTCTTTTTGAGAAGCCAACTCAACCATTTCCTTAAGGTTGAGCTCCATATCAAAGGCACTTACGCCCTCGATCTTGATCAGCGTGGAGCTGTCGATGTCTTCAAGGTCTTTCCAGTTGTAAAGCTCAACCTCACCTTCAAAGTACAGCTTTGCACCGTAAGAGGTCTTTGCAAGGTCATACCACTTGCCGAGATACTTTTCAAAGTTCGGGTTCACAGCACCCAGACCGCGACCGTTGTGGAGTGCCGCGCCTGCAAAGTGAGAATCCATACCGATAGCGAAGATACCGGTATCCTTGAACACGGAGTTCTTGACGGTTACAAAGGTGTTGATATACTTTTCATCGTATGCCTTCTTTTGCTCGTCGGTGAAGGTGTGGTATTCCTTCTTGCTGTTGTATTCGCCCTTGGTGTCGCCGGGCAGGTTGGGAGAAATGTTATCGTCAACACCGTCAACAAAGCGGTTGGAGCCGATTCTCATAATGAACTCACGGGCACCGGAGAGAACCGAGTTGGTGATGTTGAGGTGGATCTTTTTGGTACTGTCCTCAATGTCGCCGAATGCGCGCAGAACAGTACGTCCGTTGGTAATTCTGGAGTATGCAACGTTAACGTTGTCGCCAAGCACTTCAACGGTGGTGCCGATGTAGTCAAGGTCAACAAGGTCTTGGTTGCCGTCTTCGTCGCCTTCGAGGTCACAGCCGCGAAGCTCGACGTTGCTGATTGTAACACCCTCATACAGAGCAAAGCAGATATTATCCTGTGCCTTAACACTGATGGTTGCACCGTTATCCTCGCGCATCATAACGAAGTTAAGCGGGCCCTTGAAGAGTGCATTGGGATCCAAGGTTCTCTTAATGATGCCGTTTTCTTCGGTCTTGGTGATCTTATAGGTAACGTTGTGCGCGTTGATGATGTGGCCGTTGCCGTAGAGGTCGTTTCTGAACTCAAGCAGGATCTTGACCTTTGCCTCGCCTGCTTCGGGGTCGTTTCTGTAATAGGTCTTATCGTAGGTGGTGTCGATCTCGGTGTAGATGACCTCGCCGTTGATGTAACCAAAGTCATCCTTGATATCGTTGTGGAGAACGATCTGGTGTTCGGTTGCCTTGGTTGCTCTGTAAAGGTCAACGTAGCTGTAAACGTTGATGCCGTTCGCTACGCAGCGAATGGTGTAAGTAGAGGTTTTCTCTTCAATGCCGCCATAATTGAAGGATGCCCAGAACTGAACCTCGCCTACGAACGTATCGTTTGCAAAGGAGATAACGCCGTTCTTGTCAATTGTCACCTCAGGGGTGGAAGAATGCCAAGTGATGTTTTCAATAAAGCCTGCACCTGCCTCGGTGGGTGTTTTGAAGTGGAGGGTGAAGGCCTTTTCGCCAAGGGCGGATGCCACCAGATTGCCGGTGGTGGTGTATTCATAACCGCCAATGGTAAAGATCTTTTCAATGCCGTATTCTTTTGCAGCCTCGGTAACCGTCATATTTCTGGGACGAACAACAACAGTGACCTTTGCTGTTTTAACCTGATCGGGATATGCAACGTTTGTTGCGGTCAGGGTAATTTCGGTGATACCCGCCTTTTGAGCGGTGATAACAACGTTGCCGTTGTTATTTACGGTTGCGGTAATATTATCGTTGGACGTTGCTACTTGATAGGAAACCTCAGCATCCACGGGAGTTAAGGTGTGAGGAACAAGCGACGTCATGCCTGCAAAAATACCGAACGCGCCTTCAACGTCGAAGGAAATTTCGATCTCCAGCATCTTGGAAATATCGCAGGACTTAGTAATGACGGTATCTTCGTGAGTAAAAGTGATTTCAATTGTAATGGTTCCAACATAGTCGGCATCCTTGAATTCATAATCAAGGGTTACCGTTGTTCCGTTGATGTTGAACGCAGCAGCAATAACCGTTTCGGGAATGGCGTTGCCGCTTTCATCGAGAATTCTGTAAGAGAGATTTTCAAGTGCGATCTTATCGTCGGACTTAATGGAAACGGGAACACTTCCCTTGCCTTGGAACGTAGACATTTGACCGCCGGAAACACCAAGGTCCATTTCGTCCATATTCGATACGGTAATGGTAACGGTGTCGGTAATGCTTCTGTCGTATTGGGAAATGATCGTAATGGTAGCTGTTCCCTTCTTGCGACCGAAAACAACACCGTTGGAGTTTACCTCTGCAACGTCGGGATCGCTGGATACGTATTCAAGCAGCGTGTTGGAGGGGTTTTCGGGAAGGAAGGTGGTGAGAATTGCAGCGTTATGACCAACGTAAATTTCGGAGCTGGTGATAGTGGACTCAATTCCCTTCAGCTTTGTGGAGTCGGCGTAGACTACGATACTATCTCTAAAGCCGCCGCTAACGGTGGTGAGAACAACTCTTGCAGCGCCTGCCGACTTGGGGGTAATGGTGACCTTGCCGTCTTCAACTACAAAGTCGAATTCGGGAACCGGACGCTCGTTAAATGCCTCGGCACTTACCGAAATATCCTTGTTCTTTGCGGTTGTGGGATAAACTGTATATTCAAGCGTGTAGCTTTCTTCTTTGTCTACGTCCAGGTAGACGAACTCATCTGTTCCAATGATCTCAATGCCTGTTACGGGAACCTCAACAAGGTTGCTAAGCGTTTGCGTAGCAGCAAAGAGAAGGATCATAACAACGATCGGGATGATGAGCAAAAGCAATATCAATTTTTTTGCCATATAAGAGCCTCCTTAAAATTTTGGTGCATTCCTTTGTGTGGGTGCAGCTATTATTTGGTGAGCTTGGAAAACGCCTTTTCGATGTTTACAAGGTAATAAACGAGACTTGCACCAAAATAGATCAGTGCAATGATCGCAGGAATGAAGTAAACGTATACTTCTTTTACTTCAAATCCTTTCAGGAACGCGGGAGCTGTTCCTGCAAATACCGAAACAAAGAAGGTTACAAAGCCGATGATAACTGCAAAGAAGAGACCAACGGTAACTACCTTTGCAATGGTTCTGTCACTGGTTCTTGCAACTTCCTCGGGGGATGCGTCAACAACAGCACAGTTGAGGTCGGTTCTGGTCGCAATAAGGATCTGCGAGAAGGAGAACACAAGGCCGATAACGCAGGTGATGGCTGCGTTGAAGGGCGTCATGCCAACGGTGAAGTAAAGCATTGCCACACTTCCCAAAACGGAAAGCGAGCTGATAATGCTGCAGAAAAGCACCTTGGAGAACAAAAGCTTAGATGCCTTTACGGGGAAGGATTTTGCCTTGAGGGCGGATTTGCCGTCTCTGGTGATGTTGGTCGCACAGAAGGTGTTGGTCAAAATACCGAATACCAAAACGACCAGGAGTGCCAGGGAGAACTCAAAGCCGCGGCCGAGCGCGTTAAAGATCAAGGTCTCAAACAGCGTGTAGCAGCAGTAGATCATAAACGGCATTGCAAACGCAATTGCAAAATAAGAGAAGAGGTATTTGGGCTCACGGTAAACCGTAACGAATTCCTTTCTCAGCAAGCTGGAGGTCACTCCGCGTCTAAAGCCGAGGGTAAATCTCGAGCGGCTCTTTCTGCCGTCGCGGTTTCTGTAAAGAACGAGGCGGTAGAGCGCGCCGGTGATCAGGAAGGTAAACAGGAGCGCTGCTGCGGCAAAGCCTGCGGAAATGAGGATAGACTTCTGCATATCAATGCCAAGCAACAAGGATGCGAGTGCATTTGCGGGATAGGTGTAAAGCTTTGCACCCATCAGGATGTTCACAAAGTCGCTGGTGAACAGGAACTTGATGGAGCCGGTTTCAAACAGTCCGCGCAGAACGTCGAGAATGCCCGAGTAAAGGAAGAAGGCACCGACAACGAGAACAGACAGAGAAACGAAGGACAGGAAATATCTTGTGCTGAGGAACTTGATGATGACCATGTAAGGCAGGATCAAGAGCGTTGCCAAAAGGAAGGATACCATGGGGAGCAGCAAATATACGATGGCGGTGTTGATCAGAAAATCTCTTCCCGCGCCAAGAACGAAATAGAAGATGGCGTTAACGGGAATGATCAGCATAAATGCCGTAACGTACGTCCAGAGCAAAAGAGCCGTGAACTTTGCGCGGAAGATGGTTCCGTTTTTAACAGGCAAACGCAAAAAGATCGGGATATCCGAGCTTCTTGCAAGCGTGCTGCGCATTTTTTCGAGGCACATAATACCAAGTGCCACAATGATGATGGTGTAGACCGCATTGAGGAGCTCGTGCGCTCTTGCAATGGGGTCGCTTACTTTGTCTATCTTTATGTCAAGATAGCCGTCGGCAACCGCATAAACCAGAATGCCGAAGATGCCTGCAATAACAAGCGTGAAGATAATTGACGTAAGAAAGCCGAGAATGTCGATCCGCTTCTTTTGAGAACCGGGAAAGAGCATTCGGCGCTCATATTTAAAAAGTGTTCGGAAGTTTCTCATACCTTTGCCACCCTTTGTGTAATCAACAAGAAATAGTTTTCAAGGCTGCAGCCGGTCTGCTTAAAGGCAGCCATATCGATCTCTTGCAGGATTCTGCCCTGGTCGATGATGTAAACTCTGTCACAAACCTTCTCAACCGTATCAAGGTTGTGAGAGGAGAAGATAACGAGGTTGCCGCTTCTGCTGTGCTCGTAGAAGAAACGTCTGACTTGGTTTGCGGTGTGGGGGTCAAGACCTACCATAGGCTCATCCAAAATGAATACCTTGGGGTTATGGATCAGTGCGCCCATAAAGGAGACCTTCTGCTTCATACCGTGAGAGTAGGAAGAGATCGGCTTGTAGATGGAGTCACCGAGAGCGAGCATTTGCTGGAACTTTTGAATTCTTGCCTTGCGGTCGGACGACTTGACCTGATAAATGTCTGCCATGAAGTTAACGAATTCATAGCCCGTCATTTTCTCAAAGAGTGTGTACTCATCACTTACGTAACCAAAGTTTTGCTTTGCCTCGATGGGGTTTTCCATCAAATCATAGCCGCCGATAGAGATAGAGCCCTCTTCGTAGGGGTGCATACCGGTGATGCATTTGATGGTTGTGGACTTACCCGCACCGTTGTGGCCGAGTACGCCTACGATCTCACCGGGGTTGCCAACAATGTTGATATCCTCGACAGCATAGTTGGCTCTCTTGTGGTACTTCTTGTAAAGGTTTTTGACTTCAAGTAACATTTTTTCCTCCCAAAGGGTATTTCCCTTGCGGCTTGATCCGTCTTCGGGGTTGCCCTCTTTTTAATGTCATTCGATTTTACAAAAAAATACACCGTCCCAACCCTATTCGCGATATAATACAAATAGGGTAGATTTTTTGTGGACGGTGTTTTGTGCGAATATTATATCATATGATAAGATGTTTGTCAATGGTTTTATCTTCCAATTTTCAAAAAAACGCGTTTTTGGGTGCATTTTTTTCGAAATGTTTGTAATTTGTTAACAATTTTCAACCGTTTTTTCATATTTTTTGCAAAAATTCTGCACTCTTGTGCGTTTTTTTGCAAAAGGGCTTTCCTTTTTTACCAAGATGTGCTATAATGGTTACACTACCTTACAGGAGGCGCGATATGCAAAAAATCAAGCAATTATGGTCTGATTTTGTTCAAAAGCACCCCAAGCTTTCGGTTTGGGTGCGCGAGGGCGGACTTTTCTTTCTTGTCAGCAACCTCATCACCGTTTTCAAATACCTCATCCTCACCTTTTTGCCCGCGGCGTTTGCCTTTATGGGCAACCGCGATTTTGGATTCCCCGGCATTGACCTGACCCTGTTTGGCGTGGAATTCAAATGGTACATCATCGGCTACGGAGCCGAGCAAGGCGGAATTTCTTACTTCACCGCCTATATGATCGCAATGGTGATCGGCGAGGTCATCAATTTCTTTATTCAAAGAAAATACGTCTTCCGCTCAAACGGCAACATTCTTTGGCAGGGCGCTTGGTATCTGTTGGCATTTTGCGTTGTTACCTGCGTCGTCAACTCGATCAACTGCATCTGGATCGCAGTTGCAAGCAAGTTTGTTGGCGGTTGGCTTTATAACATTGTGACCACCATTCTCAACGGCGGCGTTTCGATGGTCGTGTTCTTTATTGTGAACAAGATCGTGTTCAACGACGCAAAAAGAGAAGCGAAAAAGGCAAAAAAGGCAGAAAATGCATAACGCATGCTAAAAAGCGGCAAAAAAAGAGACGACCGCACACACGAAAAAACGTGTGTGCGGTTGTTGTTTTTTAATTGAAACGAACAATTTTATTTGCAATTCTATAAAAGAAGATCGCAACGGCTCTGCCGATTTTGCCTTTCATACAAATAACGGCAAGCGGGGTGTGATGACGGAAGTGTTTGCCCCATTTGAGGTTGTGCTTTTTGCAAGCATCCCACATTGCCTCAAGGTTTGCATCTGCCTCGTCGCTCTTGTTCAGGCGTGCGAACATAATAGCGATGCCAAACAGCATAAAGAGCTCGTGCCTCAGATATTTTTTGAGCATCGGCTCGCTGACGTTATCAAGGTCGCAGGCAATAAAGCTCTTTTCGCTGACAAGCAGCTGGTGCGTGTATCTTTTAATGATTGCCGCCTCTTGCACCGATTGGTCAGGTCTACCGATCCAATAACGGTAGAGATCGTGCGGAAAATAGTACATTTTTTGAACAAGTGGCAGCGTTTTGCAGATCATAAGGTTATCTTCATAGAACACCTTTTTGGGCAACGGCTCGTCCCAAATTTTGAGAAGCTCGGTGCGGAAGGTGCAGGAATGAATGGTGAGCATTTGGTGCAAGCGGAAGCGTTTTGTGTCCTTCCACCCAAAAATACAGTCCTTGGGCAGAACGCTGGAGTAGTCGATGGAACGGTCACCCACACCGTCGGTGTGGACATAATAATAGTTGCTGACCATAAGGTCAACGCCACCCTCACGTTCGCAATTTTCAAGCGCATCAAGGAAAGCGACAAAGTCCTCGCTCATCTTGTCGTCGCTGTCAACCACCTTAAAATAGATACCTGTGGCGTGTTTTGCGCCCTGATTGATACCCTCGCCATGTCCGCCGTTTTCTTGGTGAATAACCTTGACAATGGAGGGATGTGCGTTTGCGTATTCGTCGGCAATTGCGCCCGTTTGGTCGGTGGAGCCATCGTCGATAATAATGATTTCTACACGCTCACCGCCCGCAAGCAAACTATCGATGCAGGTGCGCATATAGCCTTCGGAATTGTAACAGGGTACTGTTACGGAAAGTAATTTCTGATTCATACAAGCTCTCTTTCTGCGGCATCCAACGCGGATAAAATGACCGCATCCATATCGTAGTAGCGGTACTGCCCAAGGCGACCGCCAAAGATGACTTTTTCTTCTTTCTCTGCCAATGCTCTGTATTTTTCATAGAGGGCATTGTTGGATTCATTGTTGATGGGATAGTAGGGCTCGATCTCGGGTGTCCACTCCTGACTGTATTCGCGGGAGATGACGGTTCCTTTTTGCGTGCCGAACACAAAGTGCTTGTGCTCGATGATGCGCGTGTAGGGCGTTTCGGCATCGGTGTAGTTGATGACCGCGTTGCCCTGATAGTTGTCGGTATCAAGCACCTCGGTCTCAAAGCGAATGCTGCGGTAGTTCAGGGCTCCAAAGCAGTAGTCAAAATAGGCATCAATGGCACCCGTATAAACGGTTTTTGCCGCAATTTTGCTATACGTATCGCGATTTTCGAGGTAATCGACCCCGAGGCGAACCTCAATTCCTTCCAGCATTTTTTCCACCATTGCAGTATAACCGTCGGTGGGAATGCCTTGATAGAGGGCGTTGAAATAGTTGTTGTCGTAGGTAAATCTGACGGGCAGGCGCTTGATGATAAAGGCGGGAAGAGCGTGGCAGGGTCTGCCCCATTGCTTCTCCGTATAGCCCTTTACAAGCTTTTCATAGATATCCTTGCCCACAAGACTGATGGCTTGCTCCTCGAGGTTTTGCGGCTCGCAAATACCGCTCTCGCGGCGCTGCTCCTCGATCTTTGCCTTTGCCTCATCGGGCGTTACCACGCCCCACATTTTGTTAAAGGTGAGCATATTGAAGGGCAAGGAATAAAGCTCGCCGTGATAGTTCGCCATAGGCGAGTTTGTGTAGCGGTTGAACGTGGCAAAACGGTTGACGTACTCCCACACGCGGTGGTCGTTTGTGTGAAAGATGTGCGCGCCGTATTTGTGCACCTGAATGCCTGCTATGTCCTCTGTGTAGATGTTTCCGCCCACGTGGGCGCGTTTGTCGATAACGAGGACCGTTTTGCCCGCTTCCCTTGCCTTTTGCGCAAAGGTGGCACCAAACAACCCCGCACCGACGATCAAATAATCGTATTTCATCATTTGCTTTTACCTGTTGAATGGATCATTTGCTTCCCTTTTTGAGGGCTTTCTTGAATTTGGAATTTTGACCGAGCGCCTTGAAGAAATCAACGATGAGTCTGCCAAGACCTCGCCAAGCGTGACCGTTGAAGATGTAAAGAATATCCTCGGTCATTTTTTTGGTCACCAATCCGTTTGCCATTTTGGAAATGGCGCGGATGGGCATATTGTAGATAAAGAGAATGTTGATATCGGAGCTGCCCTTTGCCTCCTTTTTCTCCTTGATAGAGGTCAAGGTGCGGCAGAGGAAGCGCGCAAACGCGCCCTTGGCGTAGTAAAGCTGACAGAGTGCATCGTTTTCGGTGATCTCTCCGCTCCACTTGCCGTCGGGGATGGCGTTACCCAACAAAGCCTCAAAATCGGCGTCGGATACGTTCTTGATATCCGCTTTTTTGTAGCACGTGGGTGCATTATCGGTCGCCTTTTTGCCCGATACGTGAAGCACGCCCGAGAGAACGACCTCGTGTGCATTTCTTGCAATGCAGATGTCATAATCGGCATCTTCGATTGCCCAAGCATTGTCTTGCATATCAAAATAACGGAAGGTCTTATCGTCAAATGCGATGGTCACGCGACGGCTCTCGCCTGCGGCAAGGAATACCTTTGCAAAGCCCTTGAGCTCCTTTTCGGGGCGGTAGATCTTGCTATCGTCGCAAGAAACGTAGAGCTGTACGACCTCTGCACCGTCGCGCGCGCCCGTATTGGTAACGGTAACGCTGACGTCTTTTTCGGTAACTTTAATGTCGCTATATGCAAAATTGGTATAGCTCAAGCCGTAGCCAAAGGGATAGCGCACGGGCACACCTGCGCTTTCAAAATAGCGGTAGCCAACGTAAAGTCCTTCTCGGTATTCTGCGCTGCGCTCCTTGCTCGGGAAATAAGGCGTTGCGGAAACGTCCTCAAGAGAAAGCGGCCAGCTTTCGTTGAGCTTGCCCGAGGGGTTGATTTTGCCGAGAATGGCATCTGCCATTGCTCCCGCGCCTGCCTGACCGCCAAGATAGCCATGAATGGCTGCGCGATAGGTGCAATTCTCGGGAAGAATGAAGGGCGCTCCGCCCGAAAGAACGAGGATAACGTTCTCGTTTGCGGCGCAAACCGCAGTGATGAGCTCCTTTTGTGCAGCACTTAATTCGATGTGCGTACGGTCCATTCCCTCGGATTCGAGGATCTCGTCAAGTCCTACGCAAAGCAGGACCGTTTCGGCACTCTTTGCGGCTTCTACGGCCTCGGCAATGTGTTTTTGATTGGGAGTGGGCTTTTTGCGGTCAAACCCCTGCGCGTATGCCACAATATTGGCCCCCGATGCCACAAGGCAATCGTAGAGGTTATCCAGCTTTGTGGGGTTGACCTGCGAGGAGCCCGCGCCTTGGTAGCGAGGAGACTTTGCAAAGTCACCGATAACGGCAACCTTTGCGCCCTCGGAAAGCGGCAGAATGCCGTCGTTTTCCAAAAGAACGATGCTCTCCCCTGCACACTTTTTTGCAAGCGCGTGATGCGCGTCAACGTCAAAGCTCTTGGGAGCGTTTGCCACCGCCTCGGACGTGGAATTGATAACGCCAAGAAGCTCTGCAAGACGCTCTTCAAGCACGCTCTCGTCGATCTTGCCCTCTTCAAGGTCTTTGATCAGCCCAAGCGCACAGTCAGCTCCCGGAGCGGGCATAACAAGGTTGGAGCCTGCTCTAACTCCCTCGGTGTGGTTGTTATCTGCTCCCCAGTCGGTTACAACAAAGCCTTCAAAGCCCCATTCGTGGCGTAAAATATCGCTCAAAAGATGCGCATTTTCGTTAGCGTATGTGCCGTTTACCATATTGTAGGCAGACATGATCGCCTTGGCATTTCCCTCTTTTACGGCAATCTCAAACGCGGTCAGGTAGATCTCGCGCAGCGTGCGCTCGTCAAGAACCGAGTTCATTGCCATGCGGCGAAGCTCCTGCGAGTTGACGGCAAAGTGCTTGGGGCAAGCCGCTACGCCGTTTGCCTGAATTCCCTTGATGTATGCTGCCGCCATTTTGCCGGCAAGGTAAGGATCCTCGGAAAAATACTCAAAATTTCTGCCGCAAAGAGGGCTGCGCTTGATGTTGAGCCCGGGGCCCAGAACTACGTGCACGTCATTTGCTGCGGCTTCCTCTCCAAGCGCGCGTCCCAGCTCCTCGGCAAGCGCGAGGTTCCAAGAGTTTGCCATACCTGCCGCGGTTGGAAAACAAGTAGCGGGGATAGACGCGTTGAGACCGAGATGGTCGGCAGAGCCTGCCTGCTTGCGAAGCCCGTGAGGGCCATCGGAGAGGAAGATCTCGGGAACGTCAGCATCCAAAAAGGCATAGGTCGTCCAAACGGTCTTGCCCTGCAAAAGCGCCGCCTTTTGTGCGGTGGATAGCTTTTTTATTTGTTCGTGTACTTTCATTTTTGGTACCTCTTTTCCTAAATCGGTAAGGGTTGCACTCTTTATTATATCACATTATCTTGCATATTGCAAGATAAAAAATAAAACTCGGTTTTTTGGGGACAGAAAGCCCACCTTGTTTTTGCAAGGTGGGCTTGGTTAGTGATGATTAGCTTGCCACGGAAATTTTGAGAACGGGCATTTCGTATTCCTTGACGATCCTGTAAAGCTGTCCGCCAACGGTCACGCTTTGTCCGTCGGTGAACTTCAGGTCGTATCCTCTGATGTCACCGTTATTATTGGCGCCACCGTTGTAGTAAACGGCACCCTTAACTCTCAGGTGCGGATAAATTGCCGTACCGGGGGTAAGATGGGTAACGTCTATTTTGAAGGTGAACTTGTTGCCGTCAAATTCGGTGATCATATCGAACATCTTGGAGCCGTCAAAGAACATCAGATCCTCGGCTGTGTAGCCCCAAGCGTTGCCGCTGAATACGTAATAGACCTTGTCGCCTTCTTTTTCAACGCCGGCGTTCAGAACCTTAATACCGACAAACTCGACCGCGCCCGTAGCGGTGACTGCGGGATTGGATTTGAGGGTCACCTTGACCGTATATTTGCCGTATTTGGTGTAGACGTCGCCTGCATCCCCACCGCTGACCTCGTAATTAAATTGGTCGGAGGGAACCAGAACCTTGGTGCCGTTGGCAAGTATTGCCACTACGGGAGGCTTTATGTCGCTGATCTTGCCACCGATTGCTACGGTGTAGTTGGAAGATACTTCGATCTTTTCGATGGGGAACGTATCGGGAATTTCGTTGCCAACCGCATCTACGTTGATGTAGTCAATGTTCATCGTAGAGGGGGATTCGCCCCAACAGTTCATTGCACCTACCGTGCTGGTCTTGAAGCTGACCTTAATGGTGTTGGCACCCGGTTCGAGTGCGATATCCTCAAACGTAAACTCGTAATAAATGCCGTACAAGGGTGCGTAATCCTTGTCTATGTCGGTTCCTTTGAGAACAACACTGTCGGGAATGACAATCTCCTTGCCGTTGACCGTCAAGTCGAGAATGGTATTGATCTGCAAGGGCAACATACGGTAGCCGTCATTTTTGTTTGCTCCGTTTACAAAGCAGCAATAGCTGTTGCCGCAGCGCATCGTAATATCACTGACAATGGCGGACTCGGAGTTTACAGTGATGGTAAGAGAACCTTCTCCCCCTCTGAGGACAGTTCCACCAAAGTCACCTGCAAAAGAAACACTTTTACCAAGGTTTGTAATGACACCGTCTATAACCGCAAATTCGGTTTCGGTTTTGCTGTAGCCGCCAACAATGATGCCATGCTCTCCTTCAAGCTTGGCGCGAACGATGACACCGGTAGAAAGAGAGATGCTGGGATTTTGCGTGTAAGATACCTTAACGTTGTATGCTTTGCCAAGTTTTGCAACCGTATCGCCACCCGAAACGATATACTGCGATTTGTCAAGAGGCAATCTGTTGCCGCTCTCGTAAACAGCATTGATCTCCATTTGGGTATCGGAAAGCTTGCTTCCCGATTGAACAATCGCCTCTCCTGCCAAAATCAGCTTTGTAACCGCTCCATTATCCAGAACGTCTACAACGCCTACGGGAACGGAGAGCGTGTAGGTTTTGCCACCCTCAACGTAGCTGACGGAAACAGCGTTATCACCGAGCGTGAGCTGCTTTTGGGTATCAAGAACGTATTTTTCCGCGGGAATGATCTTTGTTGAACCGTCGTTGTAAACGGCACTGATGATAAGACCTTCCGCATTAAAAACAGAACCCGTTTGGTACTTTACAGTATAAGGATTTTGCGTGATGCTGAGCGTTTCCAGCACAACGGGGATCAGATCGACGTGCAGCACCTCGGTCTTGTTTTTATAGGTGACCTTAATATCACCGCCAACCGAGTAGAAATCGTTTTCGGCACTAAAGCTGAACTTACCTGCCTCTACCTCCTCGCTGTAAGGCTCGCCCTCAAGCGTGTAGTTGGCAATTACGCGAAAATGCTCGGCGCGAGGCTCTGCCAAATCGTTTTTGAAATACTTGACGCCCTCTTTGAGCTCGACAGTGATCGACTCAAGCACGGGCTTAGGCTCGGGCTTGCTGAGTTCAATCAGCTTTTCCAAATAATCTGCGTATTCGTGATAGGAGTTGAGCGGAATGGCAACCACAATGGCTGCGGTTAAAAGAACACCTGCGATGAGTAAAATGATCTCTATGATTTTTGCGGTTTTCTTTTTCATGCTTCGCTACCTCCTTCCACTTCGGGGTTCACATCTTCGGGGATTTCCTCTTCCTTTTTCTTCTTGTGATTCTTAACCACCTTGCGAATGATAAAGTATAACCAGTAAGCACAAGCAACGCCAACGATGATATCGAGGTCGATGACAGCGAGCTTCCACCACAGCCAAGGCTCAATGACCGCGCCTACGGTGATCTGCTCAACGTCGTCGTTCTCGTTATATTCGGCGTTTGCATAAAGAGGACTGAGGAACATATAAAGAACGTGGTGGCAAACCTCTTTTGCCTGATTTTGAATGCGATTGCTATCGTCAAAGCCGGTGTCAAGGACGTTGGTTCTTTGACCGAGGTTGATATCGCCGCCTGCGCGAACGGCATCCTCAATAGACATAAATTTGACAGACCATCCGTCTACGTAGTCGGTAACGATCGTGCCCGAGAAGCCGAGCTCGTCGCGAATAACGCCTTGAATGAGTGCTTCGCTGCCGCCCGTCCAAACGTTGCCGATGCGGTTGTAAGAGGACATAATGCCTACGCATCCGCCATCCTGAATGGCTTTTTTGAAGGGCTTGAGGTAAATTTCACGCAGAGCTTGCTCGGTGCACCAGGTGTACATCGAGTCACGCTCGTGCTCGGTTTCATAAAGAACGAGATGCTTGAGGTAGCAATACTTGCCCGTGTTGGTAAGACCGCGAACCTGCTCGGCAAGCATGGTTCCTGCCAAAAATCCGTCCTCGGAGAAGTATTCGTAGTTACGTCCGCCCCAAGCGCTGCGGTGCAGGTTTGCACCAAAGCCGTAGGTGCCGTCCATTGCAATGCCCTGAACGCCCATTTCCTTACCGTAGTTGATACCAA
>JBGVQK010000008.1:0-22376 GCA_045127455.1 Eubacteriales bacterium | reverse complement strand
TGTACTATAAGAACGGAAAAACTGCAAATGTGCAAAAAAGAAAAATACGAGAAACACCGAAATGTTCTCGTATTTTTCTTCGCCTTCGCAATGCTCGTTATTCTTAATTCTTGAAAACTGTCCTTAAGGGAACTGAGCATTGCAGCGTCTTTTTTTGCTTGCAGTTACTGTCAATATAAGGATTCTGTGAATTTTCTTGACAAAGGAATAAAAAAATGCTATAATAATTATGTCTCAAAGAGGCTTGCGTGTAAACAAGACGCATAAATGTTTTAAAGGAGGAAAGAAAGTGAAAAAGGTTTTATGTATTATTGTAGTTTTACTTGCATTTGTTTGTGTGTTTTCATCGTGCAACTCTGCTCCCAACAATAAAGGAAGCAAAGAAAACTTCACAACTACCGAAAATGCTGAAGAGGTCACTACACCGAGTGAACAACATGTTCACACGGTAGTTATTGACAAAGCTGTTCCTCCCACTTCTACCGAGAATGGTTTAACCGACGGCAAGCATTGCTCTGTTTGCGGTGAAATTCTTGCCCCGCAGGAAGTTATCCCTGCATTGGGGCCGTCTACCCTTGCTCATAAGATCAATTCCGATGGCAAAACCTGCACTATAATAGGCATAGGAACCTATTCCAACAATACTGTTTGCATCGATAGTTACATCAATGGCTATGAGGTAGTTGCCATTGGGGATAGGGCATTTTTGGGCTGCGATACCATAACGAGCGTTCAAATTCCCGATAGTGTAAAGAGCATTGGCAAAGGAGCATTCAGCGGTTGCTCTGCTTTGCAAAGCATAACCATAGGTAGCGGAGTGGAAAGCATTGACGAAGCCGCTTTCTTTTGGTGCTTTGAGCTCAACGATATTTATGTAACCGACGTTGAGGCATGGTTGAACATTTCTTTTCCGGTTTACGAGGACTTTTTTGAATCAGAGTCTAAAGGAACCGAACATCCAAACTCCTACGGCAGTAATTTGCATTTTTTGGATGAAAACGGGCACGAAATAACCTCGATCGTCATTCCTGAAAGTGTTACAAGCATACGCGAGAATGCATTTGCAAACTGTACGTCTTTGACGAGTGTAACGATAGGAAGCTACGTCACCGATATTGGGGAAAGCGCTTTTTTGAGATGTGATTCCTTATTGGACGTAACAATTCCGAACAGCGTTACAAGTATTGGTTCTTCTGCATTCTACCGTTGTTCCTCTTTGTCAACAATTGTAATTCCTGATAGTGTTACAAGCATTGGCTGGCGTGCATTCGCATTTTGTTCTTCTGTAACGAGTGTAACAATCGGGAAGGGGGTTGCAAGTGTTGGCAGCGATGCGTTTAGGGATTGCACCAATATCACGGATGTTTACGCAACCGATCTTGAGGCTTGGCTGAACATTTCCTTTGGTGGTCTTTATTACGCGCACCCTAACTGGTATGGAACCCTGCATATTTTAGATGAAAACGGTGAAGAAATAACCGATCTTGCTATTCCTGAGGGAGTTACGAGTATTTCTAATCATTTGTTCTGTAGTTGCGAAGCTTTAACAAGTGTTGTAATTCCCGATAGTGTTACGCACATTGGCGAGTCTGCGTTTGCCGATTGTTCTTCTTTGCAAAAAATCACTCTGGGCAAAGGCATTAAGAGCGTAGAAAGCTCTGCATTCTATGGTTGCGATGATGCAATCTACACAGAATATCAATCTATCAAGTATGTTGGGGATGCACAAAACCCCTATGCTATACTTGTTGGAGCAAACAACAGAATGCTTAAGTCTTATGAAATTCACCCCAATACAAAAGTAATTGCAACCAGAGCGTTTGCAATTTGCAAAAGCCTCACAAATATCACAATTCCCGAAGGTGTTGTGGGAATCGGTGAGTTTGCATTTACAGAATGCACCTCTTTGACGAGTATCGTTATTCCCGAGAGCGTTGAATGTATTGTTCGATATGCATTTTCAAAGTGTACTGCGCTAAAGAACGTAACGTTTAATAATCCAAACGGGTGGGTAGGAAGAATTGGAGAGGAAAACAGCAACGGAAACGTATACTACTATGTCGAGTTTCCCACTAACGAACTTTCTAATTTAAAAACTGCCGCGCAGTATTTGACGTCAGATTACAAACAATATCGTTGGGATCGCACCGAATAAAAAATCAGCGAGCCGCGTTTGCGGCTCGCTTCTTTTATTTTTTTATAACGAAACCACCCATTGTGCAAACAGCATTACAAGAGGGAGCGTTGCGGTGGAAAGGATGGATGTCATTCCAACCGTTTGGGAGGCATAGCCGGGTTCGATATCGTGCAGCTCTGCAAGCATCGTGACCATTGCGGCACTCGGTACACCCGCCATTGCTGTAACGAGCAAAACGTAGGTGTCATTCAGCCCCACGACCTTTGCCAAAAGGCAGAGGATGATGGGGAACACGATCAATTTAATGCCCGAATGCAGATACAAACGCCCGTTTTTGAACATATCCGAGAGCGGCATAGTTGCAAGCAGCGCACCCGTTACAAGCACGGAGATAGGCGTGCAGAGCGAGCCGAGATAGTTGAAAAACTGCGAAAGTGCATCATACGCGGGTGCGAGAAAGCTTCCCGCAGGCGGAACGATGTAGGGCTGCAAAAGGAACAGCAAAATACCAACGGTGCAGGGAACGGTTCCGTAATTGATGAAAATCTTTTTGGGAGTGAGTTTAATATCCTCACGCTCGCGCGCAAGGATCATAATACCCCACGTCCAAATAAAAATGTTAAAGAATACAACGTAAAACGCGCCCATAAAGCTGCCGATACCATTTCCGAAAATCGAATCGAGAATGGGGAAACCGATAAATCCTGCATTTGCAAACACAAGCGAGAACTCAAACACCTTGGCTCTGTCAAAGTTGCCTTTTTTCATCGGTCGGCAAATGAGGAATGCCATTGCCGCCATCAGGATGTGCATCGCAAGGCTAATGAGGAGCACCTGCCATCCAATCGTCAAATTTTCTTTTGAAAACTTAATATTGTTCAGCGCTCCAATAATCATCATTGGTTGCCCGATGGAAACAATGAGGCGCGAGAGTGCCTTGGATGCTTTATCGTCGATGATTTTCGTCTTGCGGCAAATGTAGCCGCAGATCATCAAAAAGAAGAGCGTGAGAATGATGGTGAGTAGGCGAGGGAAGAAGTCAAGCATCGCGTTATCTTCCTCCAAGCTCGTCAAGCTTTGCCTTGACGGTTTGCATATCGCGCAGCATATCCTCGCGGCGGCGAGGGTCGCGCAAAAGTGCCGCAGGGTGATAAACAGCTGTCATGAGATAGTCACCTTTTTCAAACCACGTGCCGTGCTCAACAGAGATCTTAAAATCGGGCTTGATAAGGCGCATAGCGGCAATGCGACCGAGGCAAACGATTACCTTGGGACGAATAAGACGAACCTGCTCACGCAGATAATCAATGCAAGCGTCCTCCTCCGCCGGGAGCGGATCGCGGTTCTTGGGCGGGCGGCATTTGAGAATATTAGCGATGTAAACGTCTTTACGCTCAATATCAACGGCGTAAAGATATTTGTCAAGCAACTGACCGGCTCTTCCGACAAAGGGCGTGCCTGTCAGGTCCTCCTGCTCGCCGGGGGCTTCGCCCACAAACATCAAATCTGCATTGGGGTTGCCTACGCCAAACACCAATTTGGTGCGTGTTTCGCCCAAAGGGCATCGCTGGCAGTTAGCACAAGCTGATGCCAACTCTTCAAGATTTTCGTATTTACAAGGTTCCATAAAAACCTCCATAAAAATCAATATTTTGCAGGGTGATCAGTAATACCTTCGCGCTCGGCAGCGGGGCCCTCGCAGTGCAGGGTATAGTTGCCGCTTTTGAGTACGGCTATGAGTTCTTCACCTGTGCGAATGGCGGCGTTTGTGAGGATACCACCTGTGCCGTATTGGTCGGGATTGTGAAAATCGCTGCCCGACGTGCGAAGAAGATTGTAACGCTTCGCCCAGGCATCGGCGATCGTATTGCGACCGTCATAGCTTGGCGTTCCGTTAAAGGTCTCCATACCATCAAGATACTCGGGGTTAACGACCACCATTCCGTTGCGGAAGGGATGTGCCTGCACCACAAGCATTTCATTTTCGTGTGCAAGCTCCGAGAAAGAGCGCAAGCTCATTTTGTGCAGGTCGGGATTTTCGCGCAAAAATTCCTCGGTAATGCCATAGATCAGATAATCGTTGATGTTACCCTCAAAGCGCAATTCGCACCCGAGAATGACGTGCAAGCGGTCACCCGCGTGCTCGCGCATCAGGTGATAGGGGTAGAGATAATAATCCATTTTTTCGCGCCACGAACCCTTGAGGGGGTCAATCACGTAGTCGCAATAGTGATTGGTGATAACCAGCGAGGAGTAGCCCTCGGCAATAAAGCGCTCTGCAACCTCGGGGGCGGTAACGTGTCCGCAAGGGCTGACCTCACTTGTGTGAGCGTGAAGCTCGGTTTTGAATTGCATTATTTTACCTCAATAATAGAGTCATCCCACATTTCGGGGGCTTTGTAGCCAAGCAGGTTGACGGTGGTAGCGGCTACGTTGGAAAGTCCAAAGGAGCCGTCAAGCTTTACGGTGTAGTGTTCCTTTGCACTCGTGTTGTCGTAAACGATGCAGGGAACGGGATTGAGCGTGTGGCTGGTCTTTGCCTTAAAGTTGCCGTTTTTATCGGTCTTGGGCAGTCCGGACTTCTTGTCCATCTCATACATCTCATCAGCATTGCCGTGGTCAGCGGTGATCAAGGCTACGCCACCAAGGGTATCGAGAACAGGCAGAATTCTGCCGAGTTGAAGGTCAAGCGCTTCCATAGAGCAACGGGTTGCTGCCAAAGAGCCGGTGTGTCCAACCATATCGCCGTTGGGGAAGTTTACACGCAGATACTTATACTTGCCGCTCTTGAGGCATTCAATCAGCTTATCAGTGATCTCTGCACACTTCATCCAGGGGCGTTGCTCAAAGGGAACGACGTCAGAGGGGATCTCGATATAATCCTCAAGCTCTTCGTCGAACTTGCCCGACTTGTTGCCGTTCCAGAAATAGGTTACGTGACCGTACTTTTGTGTTTCGGAAATAGCGAGAACGGGAACACCCATAGCGGCAAGATACTCGCCCATGGTGTTGGTGATCTCGGGGGGAGATACGAGATACTTGTTGGGAATGTGCAGGTCGCCGTCATACTCAAGCATACCTGCATAAACGACTGCAGGAACGCGAACGCGGTCAAACTTATCAAATTCGCCCTCTTTTGCATCAAACGCGCGGGAGATCTCGATGGAGCGGTCACCGCGGAAGTTGTAGAAGATCACGCTGTCGCCATCCTCAACGGTTCCAACGGGCTTGCCATTCTCGGCAATAACGAATGCGGGCAGGTCTTGGTCGATGACCTTGAGCTCGTCACGATAGGTCTGAACTGCCTTTGCGGCACAGCAGAATTGACGGCCAAGACCGAGAACGTGGGTCTTCCAGCCCTCTTCAACCATCTTCCAGTTTGCTTCATAGCGGTCCATGGTAATGCTCATACGGCCGCCGCCCGATGCGATGCGCGCGTCAAAGCCGTCGCCGTTCAGGCTTGCAAGGAAATCTTCAAAGGGAAGGATATAATCAAGAGCAGAGGTCTCGCCAACGTCACGGCCGTCCAAAAGAATGTGAACACGAACGGTAGAAACGCCCTCAGCCTTTGCTTGCTTCAGCATTGCCTTGAGGTGGTCGATGTGAGAATGCACGTTACCGTCGGAGAAAAGACCGAGGAAGTGCAGGGTAGAGTTGTTTGCCTTTACGTTTGCAACAAGCTCCTGCCAAGTAGCGGAGGTGAACATCTTGCCAGATTCGATGGAGTTGGAAACCAGCTTTGCACCCTGTGCAAAAACTTGTCCCGCACCAAGAGCATTGTGGCCAACCTCGCTGTTGCCCATATCGTCGTCAGAGGGGAGACCAACAGCGGTGCCGTGCGCCTTGAGAGTTACCATGGGGTAGTTCTTCATCAGGGCGTCAAGATTGGGGGTGTATGCGCCTGCAACGGCGTTGGATACGGTGTTGGGAGCAAGACCGACGCCATCCATTACAATGGTGAGCACAGGACCTTGTACACCGTCAAAGTTCTTCAATTTTTCAAGCTTTTTTGTCATTTTCAAAATCCTCCAATAATTGTGGGCTTCAAAATAGCCATAATTCAACATTATATATTATACCGCAAAATAAAAAAAATGCAATAGATTTTGCACATCTTTTTTATTGAAAATAAAAAAACGCTAAAAAAGCCCCACCGAGGTGGGGCAAATTTATTATTGCAGTTTGGATACCCATTCCTTCCATCGAGAATCGGCTTGCATTTCGGCTTTTACGATATCGTATTCCGGAATGCCACCCCACCAAGGCCAATCTTCTGCAAGACTGATGCTTGATGTGCTCGGGTAAGAATCGTCGGATCCTTTCGTATTGCATACGTCATATTGAACCAAACGGATGAGAGGGGCAGAGTATTGTTCTGCGCTGGCAGAGCAATATTTTTCAAAGCATTTAAATTGTTCGAGTGCACTATCCAAAGCTTCAAATGCTTCCTCTTTTTTGCCATCCAGCCACAGGTAAAGGGAAAGCAAAGTATACACTCTCGCTATAAATGAATGATACCTTCCACAATTTCCGTCGGTGCATACAATATGAAAGATTTCGATAGCACCACGCAAGCTTTGCGCTTTTTCTGTGATTGACATATTATTGGTAATTACAATACTCACCATCAGTTCAGAGGATGCGGCGACGGTTTTTAGCAAAGCTTCACTATATGCTTTTGCACGTTCTTTTCCGTCCGTTGCTTTTGCTTTGAGAAATTCTCTTGAATCATAAATGCTGGGAACAGACTCAACAATTTCGCTTACTCGCTTGTGCTCTCCAACATTTAGATACAGTTGCGTAAGCTCACGAATTACACGGTGACGAGCTTTACCCGCTCCCATTGTTTTCAATAGTTTTTCATAGAGAGAAATTGCCTCTTTCCACTCCGAGTAGGTTCGATGTCTTTCAACGTCATAAATATCGTATCCTTCTTCGTCCTGCAAATGGTATTCACCATAGCGAACGTATCCTGCATTATACAATACCGATGCAAGACAAAGCATAATTTTTTCATTGCCGGGGAATTCAACCAACGCCTCTCTTGCAAGTGCAATACACTCATCAATGTTGATATCCACACCGTTATTTTGAAAATTCATATTATCAATTTTGGCAGCTAATTCGTCGATTTTTTTAGAGCGATCATTATCATAGCCAAACAATTCATCAATTGAAATTCCAAAATAATTTGCAATCGACGGAATGATTTCCATATCGGGATAACCGCCGTTTGCTTCCCAGCGGGAAACAGCTTGCGAGGTCACACCGAGAGCCTCGGCAAGCGCCTCTTGCGTGCGTCCGTCACGACGGCGCAGCTCACGTATTTTTTGTCCTAAATCAAGTTGCATAAAAGCACCTCCTAAAGTTTTATCACCGGTGTGATTTTATTATAGCACAAATTTTTCAAAAAACAATTATCAATTTGTTGTTTCAAATACAAGTAATCGTTGTATTTCGGAATATAAAAAAGCCCCACCGAGGTGGGGCATAGAAAAAGCAGACCCCGAAGAGTCTGCTTTATCTACTATTAGTTCGCCAGAACGGTGATGCGGTCGCTGGTGATTTCGGTAATGAGGTCGATGAGCCAGAAAACGAAATCAATGGGCGGAATGAGGGCGAGAATGCCAACTACGAGAGTTACAACGTTCTTGGTTTCAAGGAAACGAAGAATTCTGTAAACACCGCCGATAATTGCGCCAAGGAAGATTTGCAGAAGGATCTTTGCGAGCTTCGGCAGAGCCTCGTAAGCACCGGTAATTGTCTTTTTTGCCATACCAATATACTCCTTTATGTATTTAGGGAGAACCCCTGCTATCATTATAGAACAAAACGACAAAAAAATCAAGTGAATTTGCAAAAAAAGTAGAGGGAAACAAAGAAAAATATTTGGGGGCGAAAAATATTTCGAATTTTGCAAAAAAATTCAAACTTTTTTCAAAAAAGGTATTGCAATTCTCAAAAGTTTGTGGTACAATATAGCAGTATATGGATGAAGCAGTGCACACCCTCTCAGGTGCCGCTTTGAAATATCAGTTATTCGAATTTCAAATCTATAGGGAGGTAAAAAACTATGCCTAACATTAAGTCTGCTAAGAAGAGAGTTAAGGTTATCGAGACCAAGACCCTGCAGAACAAAATGCACCGCAGCGCGCTCAAGACTGAAATGAAGAAGTATGATGCAGCTCTTGCATCCGGTGATATGGCAGCCGCTCAAGCAGCTTATAAGGAAGCTGTAAAGAAGGTTGACCAAGCAGCCGCTTACGGAATCATCCATAAGAACGCAGCAGCTCACAAGAAGAGCCAGTTCACCAAGAAGCTCAACGCGCTGAACAAGTAATCAAACCAAACAAAAAACGGTAAAGTCCTAACCCAACTTTGCCTCAGAATAAAACAGTATGGAGCTTTCCGTGCTGTTTTTTTCTGTTTTATGGAGAGATAATTGACAAATACTAAGATTTGTGATACAATAAGGAAAAGACAATCGACAGGAGGTGTATGCCATGCTGTTTCATAATATAGCCGAAATGATAGGGAGAACGCCGCTTCTCGAGGCGCATAATTTTGCTGCCACTTATGCGGATGGGGCACATCTTTTGTGCAAATTGGAATGCTTCAATCCCGCAGGCAGTGCCAAGGATCGCGTAGCACTCTCGATGCTCGATGATGCCGAAAATCGCGGACTTATCAAAGAGGGCGCAACTATTATCGAACCCACCAGCGGTAACACAGGTATCGGTCTTGCCGCTCTTTGCGCCCGTCGCGGTTATCGTCTTATTTTAACGATGCCCGACAGCATGAGCGCAGAGCGTCGCGCGCTTCTTGCCGCCTACGGCGCCGAGATCGTCCTGACCAACGGTGCACTCGGAATGCAAGGCGCAGTAGCCAAAGCAAAAGAACTTGCAAAAGAGATAGAGAACAGCTTTATTCCGTCGCAATTTGATAATCCCGCTAACCCTTTGGCGCATTACACCACCACAGGCCCCGAAATTTGGGAGGATTGTGATGGCAAAATTGATGCCTTTGTGGCAGGCGTTGGAACGGGGGGAACGCTCTCGGGCGTTGGTCGCTATCTTAAGGAACAAAACCCGAATTGCCGCATTGTTGCGGTTGAACCCGAAACCTCGCCCTTGCTTTCCAAAGGATATGCAGGCGCGCACGGCTTGCAGGGAATCGGTGCGAATTTTGTGCCCGAAAATCTCGACCAAACCATCTATAACGAGGTTATCACCGTTGCCGATGAGGATGCCTATCGCGCCGCACAATGCTTTGCTACCACCGAGGGAATTCTTGTCGGCATCACCGCAGGCGCGGCGCTCCACGCCGCCGCAGAGCTTGCAAAACAGCTACCAAAGGATGCACGCATCGCAGTTCTTTTGCCCGATACAGGAGAGAGATACCTTTCAACACCACTTTTTAAGAAATAAAGATTTTGTGGGGGAAACTTCTTACAAGAAGTTTCCCCCACGCCCCTTTTAAGAACTCTCTAACAAAAAAGCAAAATAGAGCCTTGCGTTTTTGGATAGACAGTCGACGCGAGCGCAAGGCTCGCTTTTGCTCTCGCTAGCTCCCAGGGGCCACCGAGACCCTGCTCGCTAAGAAAGTTGTTATCCGCGTTTTATTTGCTGCTATTTGTGCGAAAATTTTTTGGAAGGGGTGCGGGGGAACCTTTTTTCTAAAAAAGGTTCCCCCGCATTTCTTATCAAACAATCTTCGGTGTTTTGGAAAGTCCCAGAGCGATCTCCTCGTCGGTGGGCTTGTAGTCGGTCATTTTACCGTCGTGGAATTTTTCATAGGACATCATATCAAAGTAGCCGGTACCGGTCAGACCAAAGACGATGACCTTTTCTTCACCGGTTTCTTTGCACTTGATGGCTTCGTCCATAGCTACCTTAATGGCATGAGAGCTTTCGGGAGCGGGCAGAATACCCTCAATGCGAGCAAAGTATTCGGCGGCGGCAAAGACCTCGGTTTGCTTGACCGTGCGCGCTTCCATAAGTCCTTCGTCGTAGAGCTCGGAGAGAACGGAGCTCATACCGTGGTAACGCAGACCGCCCGCGTGCGTAGCGGCAGGAATAAATCCGCTGCCAAGCGTGTACATTTTTGCAAGAGGGCAAACGCGACCGGTATCGCAGTAGTCGTAAACGTATTTGCCGCGAGAGAGGGAAGGACAGCTTTCGGGCTCAACGGCAATAAATTGATAATCCGCCTCACCGCGCAGCTTTTCACCCATAAAGGGAGCGATCAGACCGCCCAAGTTCGAGCCACCACCGGCACAACCGATGATAACGTCGGCTTTTACGCCGTATTTGTCAAGTGCTGCCTTGGTCTCCATACCAATAACCGATTGGTGAAGCATAACCTGCGAAAGAACGCTGCCGAGCACGTAGCGATAACCCTCGCGATCGGTAGCCGCCTCAACCGCCTCGGAGATGGCGCAGCCAAGGCTTCCCGTGGTGCCGGGAAATTCCTCAAGGATCTTTCTGCCTACGCGCGTGGTGTCAGAAGGAGAGGGGGTAACACTTGCACCGTAGGTGCGCATGACCTCGCGGCGGAAAGGCTTTAACTCATAAGAGGATTTTACCATAAATACCTTGCAGTCAAGCCCAAAATAGGAGCAAGCCATCGAAAGGGCAGTACCCCATTGACCGGCACCCGTCTCGGTGGTAACGCCAACAAGTCCTTGCTCTTTTGCATAGTACGCTTGCGCGATGGCAGAATTGAGCTTGTGGCTTCCGCTGGTGTTGTTGCCTTCAAATTTGTAGTAGATGTGCGCAGGAGTGCCGAGCTTCTTTTCAAGGCAATAAGCGCGAACCAGCGGTGCGGGACGGTACATTTTATAAAAATTGAGAATTTCCTCGGGGATGGGAATGTAGCGATTTGTGTCATCCAGCTCCTGCTTGACAAGCTCCTCGCAAAAAACCTTGCCAAGAGCCTCAGCCGTAATGGGCTTGCAGGTCTCGGGGTCGAGCAGGGGAGCGGGCTTCTTTACCATATCGGCGCGCACGTTGTACCAATCGCGCGGCATTTCGCTCTCTTCCAAATAAATCTTGTAGGGGATCTCTTTTTGTACCATAATGTTCTCCTTTCGCGAGTGACAAAAAACAAAAAACGCCCTAAAACCTTTCGGTCATAGGGACGAAAAATTCGCGGTGCCACCCTCATTGAAGCCAAAGCTTCCACTTTTCGCATACGGTAGTAGATTATATGCGGCGCGAGTGGTAACGGGAGCGCACCCCGTCGAAGCCTACTGAAGAAAATACTCGTTCGGTTCGCCCTTGAAAGCCCATTCGCCAAGCCGTCTTTGCCGCAATTCCACCACCTGCGGCTCTCTGTAAAAGCTTTATGCTCGGTTACTCTTCTTTCGCATCGGTTTTTGATGTTGCTAATAGTATACCCCCATTTTTCGCGTTTGTCAATAGGGTAAGAGAAAAAAACGCAGTTTTTTTGACATAAATATTGCTTTGGAAAGGGCTGACTTGGCTTTCACTTATAAAACGGTTGACATTTTTTATACCTTATGCTATAATAAAATTGTTCCCCTAATCCGGAGAGCGTAAAAATTGAGACACGGAGGTACGTTATGACAAGAATCCTATTTGTTATGCTTGCCGCAACACTTTGTATGTCTTTGCTTACGGGATGCTTTTTTATCCCTGACACCCCCGAAAATCCCAAAGAAACGACCGGAAACGGTCACAGGGAATATGACTCCAATCACCCGGATGACAGCGAGAGAAATCCATTTTTCTGTATTACATCGGCTGCGTTTGACGAGAATTTTCGTGTTGAGCGCAAAGAGGATAATTCGATTTATATAGCCGGTGAATATTTGTTCGGCGGAGTTGGAAACGAATGTAATAGTTTTTACACGAGTGACTTGACAGGCGACGGCTATCCCGAACTGTGTTTTGGTATGAACTTTGGCAGTGATGTTGTCGATAAGCGTATTGTGATTGTCGATTATAAAACCAAACAAACGATTTACACGAAGCAAGACAGAGAAAATTACGACTACTATCTTTTTTTGCGTGATGGTGTTTTGTGCGTTAAGGAAACGAAATATCACACAAAGGATGCCGTCCGCACAGGTGTCCTGACCTATCAAAACTCCGAAATCACAATTTTGTGGGATAGCGAAGTAAACGCAACTTACGATAGAGATACCGTTGCTTCCGGCCAACCTATTTCTTAAATAAACATCCCCGACAGACGTTGCAATCTGTCGGGGACGTTTATTATACAGAAATCAAGAGTTTCATCACAAAATAAGATATAGACAGAAGTGCAAATTCGTGCTATAATCATATCGAAAGCTTTCAAAACAATCGATTTAAGGAGATAAAAATGAATCAAACAGTTTTTGCGGAGAATATGAAAAAATTCCGCCAAGCAAAAAAGTACACGCAAGAGCAGGTTGCCGAAAAGCTTTGCGTCAATTCGCAAACCGTTTCGCGCTGGGAGTGCGGCTCAACGCTCCCCGACGTCCTGATGCTCCCCGAAATTGCCACTCTTTATGGCGTCCTTGTGGATGACCTTTTCAAAAAGCAGTCCATCGCTTATGAAAACTATGCAGAGCGCCTTGCCGCTGCCTATGAATTTAGTGATGATCCTGAGGACTTTTTCAGATGCCGTATGGAATACGAAAGAATGTTAAAGGATGGGGAACTCTCTATCAACGGTAAATGGATCTATGCCACGATCTATCATCAAATGATGTATTTCTGCAAGGAAGAGGCGATCAAGTGGTATGATGCTGTTTTGGCAGATGATAAAGATAAGGACCTGCACCCCTATCGTCGTGCCGCATCTATGAAGATGGGACTGCTATTTTACTTGGGAAAAGGGGAAGAGGTTATCAAAGAGCAGGAAGCAAAATTTGAGGCTGCCGACAAGCCCTTGGAGCCAAGAGAATGGGTGTTGCTGATGGATGCGTATGCTCTTAACAAGCAGTATGAAAAAGTTTATGAGGTCTATCGCCGTGCCATCGAAATTTATCCCGACAATTGGGAGATTTATATCTGTGGCGGTGATGCTTGCGGAGAATTGGGAAGATATGACGAAGCGTTTGCTTGCTTTGAAAAAGCCGAAGAAATTGGAACCCCGTTTTGTGATGGAAAGGATTTGATAGCACATTACTACGAGGAGCAGGGCGAATATCAAAAAGCGTACGATACCCATATGGAGATCGCGACGATCTATCGCCAAAGAGGCTTCGAATTTGAAGCTGATATACACCTAAAAGGTGCCAAAGAATTAAAAGAAAAAATGGGCAAATAAACCATCGGATTTACAAAAATCCCCGACAGATTAAAGTTTGTCGGGGTGTTTTTTATAGCTTTGTCACCAACTCATCCAAATCTTTTCTCTTTTTCGATCTCAATTTGTCGTCCTCTTTGGCGTAGCCAAGCGTGATGACAAGGCGAACAGGGTGAGAAAGGGAACAGATCTTGCGAATTTTATCATCGTCGAGCCAGCCGAGAATGCAAGAGCCAAGACCTTGCGCGTTTGCTTCAGCGGTGAGATACGCCGCCGCAATGCCAATGTCAATGGAGCGGTAATCGTTGCCCTTGACCTTTGCACCGAGAGCCGCAGTCTTGCAGTAGGGCTCCTCGGAAATGACGATAAGAACGGGTGCATCAGCGGCAAACTTGTTCATTCCCATGCCCATAACCGCCTTTGCGACCTCGCGAGCGACGTCTCCCTTGCAAACCGTCAGGTGATAGGGCTGACCGTTGCAAGCCGAGGGAGAAAGGCGAACAGACTCCAAAATGGCGTTGAGCTTTTCTTCTTCAACTGCGCGGTTGGCATCATAGCTGCGGCAGGATTGCCGATTTTGTGCGATTTCGTAAAAATTCATAATATCTCCTTTTTCTTATAACGGACCGTCGAGGACGCCGGTCCCTACAATAAAACACATAAACCTTGTAGGGACCGACGTCCTCGGCGGTCCGTACCATTTCTAAACTACTCTCTTAACGGGCAGGGTTGGTGGTCCCTGACCGTTCGCGGTAGCCAAAGCGAGGTTTACCCTCGCGTCGACTGTCTATTCGTAGACGAACGACTCTATTCTGTTATTTTTGTTAGAAAGTTTTTGAAGGGGTGTGGGGGAACTTTTCTCAAAAACTTCCCCCACGTCCAATTCTTCCTATTGTTCTAAATACAACGCATCCGCGTTGAGGAACGCGTGAGCGCTCAGTCGTGAGTCTGTGGGGATGGTGCGAGAGGCACCGCACTTTTTGCAGGTGACCGAGACGCCTTCGGGAGTGATCTCCGCCTCGTAGGCGCGGCCGTTATCGTCGGTGGAGCACTTGCAGTAAATTTTACCTTCGGCATCCATATCGTTAATAACGAACATCACAATATCCAAAATTTGCGGGTCGGGCAAAAGGTCCTCATCGTCGATAATCTCTTCGGGCGGTGTAATACCGTTCTTTTCCATCATATCAAGGAGTGCCAGCTCGGAGCGTGCCAGCTCGGCTTTAACCAAATTCATTTCGCCAAAGAAAGCAATGGGAAAATCCGAGGCGTAAGGGCAGGCGAGCGAAAAGATATCCTTGCCGTAAAAGAGAGAGCTGCTGACCGTGAAAATATGCGGAGATGCACACAGCATGCAGGGAACAGTCAGGCGGATCTTTTCATCCTGCGAGGAAACGATCGACATTTCACTTTTACCGCAGGTGCATTTGAGCTTAACCATGTCAGCCGAAAGAGAAAAAACGTTTACAGCGCTGATAACGCCGGCACCGCAGTGCGGACAACGGTAAGCCACCGTTGTGTGTTTGGAGTCAAGAATCATCACACAAAATTCCTTTTTTGATAGTTTTGATAGTCAATACAGTATATGTACTCGGTTGCAAAATGGCACGGAAGCTTCCGTGCCATTTTGCGGATAAAACTTTTAAATTAGGGTTAGGAGTTAGCGGTTGTAGTGGTGATTACACCGTCGATCTTATCCATAGCCTCTTCGTTGATCTCATAATCAGCAACGAGCGTCTTCATGTGCTCGGTGAACGCTTCGTTAATCCAACCGGTTCTTGCGCTGCGGAGCCAAGCTTGCTCGGTGGAGGAGAATACTACGAGGTAGTAGCCCTTGCCATCCTTGGTTTGAACGATGTCGTAGTCGTTTGCTTGACGGTTGTCGTCAAACAGCCAGTTCTTCAGGTTCTCATCGGAAACGTCAGACTTGGTCAGATCTACGCTGATCGTGGGGGAAGTGATGATAACGTATCCGGGAGCGTAGCCCTCAGCATTGTCGTCGCCCATCTCTTCTCTTTGCTTGAAGGAGGTGAACATATCAAGCAGCTCGAAGTCTTCCAAGCCGTTGAGCTTCTTGAGAGCCTTTTGAGCTTCCTTTTCGGTCTCATACAGTTGGAAAGCTGCGTATACGGTCTTTTCCTCGTCGTTAACCTGCTTTGCAGGCTCGTCAACGATATAAATATTAACGGAGGTAACGTTGTTTTTGCTATCAACGTTAGCGATAAAGGTGAGATCATCCTTTACACGCTCATAGGTGCGGGAAGCAGCGGTATCGCCTTCAGCTTCCTTGTACTCGCTCTTGAAGAGCCAGTCTTGATAAGAGCCATCGGTAATGGAAGCGGGCTGCTTCAGGGTAGTGGAGGTCTCCTTAAGGGAAGCATCAAGCTTGGACTTGATAGCACGGAAATAGCTGTAGTATTCCTCATCCTCAAAGGTCTTGTATTCAACAGTAGCCGCAAGAGTGGTAGCATTGATATCGGTCAGCTTGAAAACGTAAGAGGTGCCGTTATCGTTTACCTGATAGTAGGTGTTAACGGTAAGGTCGATCTTGGTTGCGCTGCTGCCGTTGGGGTAGATCTTGTTCAGAATTGCAGAGGGAACGGTGTTGGTGTCGTTTTCCTTTGCGGGCTTGAGGACGCCAATAGTAGTAAAGCCTTCCCAAGCTTTTGCGCCCTCAGTCTTCTTGAGAGCATCGTATTCTTCCTTTGCAAGGTCGTCTGCCGACTTGTAGGTGGTCTTATCGCTTCTGCCGTCTGCAAGCAGGTCAGCCATAATTTGCTCTGCAAAGGTCTTGGTTTCTTCCTTATCATCCTTGGTGTAGGTGTACTTCAGGTTTTCTGCATAGTCATCAAAGTTGTATTCCTTGATGCCTGCGTGAACGGTATTGCTGTGGTCGTGACCTTCGTGGCCGGGCTCATTCTCTGCGGGAGTGGGAGCAACGTAAACCAGGAATACACGGTCACCCTTGCCAACGATTACGGAAGAGGTATCCTTGTTTTTGGAGTTGAAGATATAATCGTAAACCTTGCTATCGTAAAGGGTCTTGAATTCCTTTTCGAGCGTGGTCGACTTGGTAAAGGTCTTGACGCCGTCAACGCCAAACAGCTCGGTCAGCTTGTTAGCAAGAACGTCCTTGTTGCTATCGGCCTTTGCGGTGAGCAGGGCACTGTGCTCCTTGGTTGCGTATCTGTTGAGAACGAGCTCCTTGAAATTTTCATCCATCAACCACTCAAGAGCCTTCTTTTCAAAGTCTGCAAACGTCATTGTATACTTGGGAGCATTTACCTTGGACTCGAGCAGGTAGAGGTTGAATTCAGCCTCAAAGGTAGCAAGCAGGGATGCAAAGAAGTCATCCTTAACAACAGCGTAGGAAATGAGATAGCTGTCGGTGTCTTCACCGGTTGCGGGGTCCTTCTTAATGGAAACGACCTTTACAACGTAGGATACGGTGGGATCGTTAACAACAAAGTTCCAGCCGATAACGGGCTTTACGTCCTTATCGTAAAGAGCATCAAGAATGGACTTGGGAGCGGTGTTGGGATCGTCCTTTTCAACGGGCTTTGTGGTGAGCACTTCGGTGTGAACCTCAAAAACGCCCTCAAGGTTGTTGTCAATATCAATGGTTACGTCAGCGTTGAGCTTATCAAGCAGATCTGCTGCCTTTTCATTGTCGGTCTTGTAATCCTCGGTGCTTTCACCTGCAACGATGGAGCTGGTGAGGGCAGCCTTAACAAGGGCAACGGTAGAAAGATCTGCATCGTTGAGCTCATCGAGAAGGATCTGTTCGTAATCCTCATACTTGTATTCTCTAACAGCAACGGTAGCTTCGGTTGCCGTGGAGCTCTCCTTATAGTAAACGAGATATGCGCACTTTTCACCGGAGATAGCAGCAAAGGTGCCGGCCTTGTTAGAGGTACCGAAAATATAATCGGCGAGAGCCTCTACCAATTCGGGGGAGTAGGTGTACTCACCGTCATCATCAGCGGTTCTGGTGTACTTTACAGCGTTGTTAAGACCAAGCTCGGTAAGCTTTGCGGTCAGAGCCTCATCCTTGAGATCCATAATAGCAAGGCGGTCAACGTTAGCAAAGTGCTTTGCAATGGTGCTCTCAAAGCGTTCGGTCATAAACTCATCGGTGAAGAAATCGCGGATCATAGCAATTTCTGCACTGGTGTAGGAGTAGTACTTGGTTTCAAAGAAGTTTGCGGGGTTCTTCAAAATGTAATTCTGCAGAGCGTTCTGGTCGGGATCATCCTGCATATCAAAGGAAACGTAGTCGCTGTACTTGGAGTACATAACCATGATCTTTGCAGCAGCCTCAATGTCAGAGGTCTTAAAGCTGTCGCCAACGTACTCAGCGAGGAAGTTCTTGAAGGGAACACCGCTGTAGTTAAAGCCGAGGTTTACGTAGATGTTTTGCATCCAGGAAACAACGTCTTGAACGTCCTTCTTGTCGTTTTCATCAAACTTCAGACCTGCCTCATATGCAGCATCTGCACCGGCAACGAGCTCGATGAGGTAATCCTTAATGGAGTACAAGCCGGAGTTGAGCGCTTCCTTTGTGTAGTAAGCAGCCATTGTGATGCCATATTGCTCGGGGGACTGATACTGTGTCAAAATCTCGCTCTTGGTACCGCCAAAGTATTGTTGGTAGTAAGCGTTTTGCCACTCGTAGCTTGCTTGTTGAAACATTGTTTGCCAAAGAATGAACGTTGCCATTTGCTGGTTCATATCGTATTTGCCGCTCTTACTTTCAACAACAATGCGTCCGCGCAGAACAGCACCGCCGCTGATAACGGCAGCAACAATAATGCCAGCAAGCACTGCTACGAGCAGAGCGATGCAAACAGCGCGCTTTGCCCAAACGGGCCAAACGATTTGCTTCTTGTTTTTGTTTTGTTTTTTCTGGGGTGCTCCAACAGCGTCTTCAACGTGCAGGAGTCTGTTTCTTTTTCCTTTTCCCATGGTTGATGTTCCTTTCTTTTTTGACGGGTATGAACAGGGTCATAGCGCATATAAAGATATTATAACTTTAGAGTGTGAAAATCTTGTGTCTTGATTATGAACAAAGGCAAAATTTTGACTGTAAAATCGACAAAAAATGTTAAATATTCATAATAACGGGCAGTATCATCGGCTTGCGATGCGTTTTGCTGTAAAGAAATTTGGTCAGATCGTCCTTCACGCGGCGCTTGAGCTTGATGCGGTCGACGCGTTCGCGACGCTCGAGAATACTCATGATCGAGTCAAAAGCCACGGCGCGTACCTCTTCCATCAGCTCTTCCGCCTCGCGAACGTAAATAAAGCCGCGGGAGATGATGTCGGGGCCGGAGAGCAGTAAGTGCTCCTCGGTATCAACGGTGGCAACCACCACGATCAAGCCGTCCTGCGAGAGGTGTCGGCGGTCGCGCAAAACGATGTTTCCAACGTCGCCCACGCCATAGCCGTCCACCAGGATCTTGCCTGCAGGCACCTCGCCGCCAAAGCGAGCACCCTCGGCATCAATTTCAAGCACGCGACCGATCTCGGAAATAAAAATGTTTTTCTCCTTCATGCCCATATAGCGTGCCAGATCGCGATTGGCGCAAAGATGACGGCTTTCACCGTGAATGGGCATAAAGTAGCGCGGTTTTGTCAAGGCAAGCATCAGTTTGATCTCTTCCTGGCAGGCATGTCCCGAAACGTGAAGCTCGGCTCCCGCTTCGTGCAGGACCTCAATGTTGTTTTTGGAAAGCTCGTTGATAATGCGACCTACCAGCTTTTCGTTGCCCGGAATTGCCGAGGCGGAAAGAACAACAACGTCGTTTTGATCAAGCGATACCTGTGCGTGATCGGAAAACGCCATACGGTAGAGTGCCGACATCGGCTCCCCTTGGCTTCCTGTGGTCACAATGGTGACCTCGCCGGGCTTGAAGCGCTTGATGTCGTTGATGTCAATGAGAACGCCCGCAGGGATCTTCATATATCCGAGCTCTGTGGCGGCGCTCACAATATTGAGCATACTGCGACCTGTGATGGCAACCTTGCGCTTGTGCTTTGCGCTGGCGTCAATAATTTGCTGAACACGATGCACGTTAGAGGAGAATGTGGCAATAATGACACGTTTTTTGGGATGTGTTGCAAAAACGCTTGCAAGGGAGGTGCCTACGGTCTTCTCGGAGGGGGTATGACCGGGGCGCTCGGCGTTGGTGGATTCGCACATCAGCATCAGCACACCGCGGCGTCCAAGCTCACCCAAACGAACGATGTCCATCATTTCGCCGTCAATAGGCGTTGTGTCAAGCTTAAAGTCACCTGTGTGCAAAATCGTACCCAAGGGGGTGTGCAGGGCAATGGCACAGGCGTCGGCAATGGAGTGGTTGACGTGAATAAACTCTGCCGTAATGCTACCCAGCTTTACCGTGTCTCCCGCATTTACCACACGCAGATCGGGCTTTTTGGGCAACACGTGCTCTTCCAGCTTGTAGCGAATGATCCCAAGCGTGAGTGGTGTACCGTAAACGGGAACGTTGACGGTGCGAAGCAAATAGGGAATGGCACCGATGTGATCCTCGTGTCCGTGCGTCAAGAGAATAGCGCGCAAGCGATCCTTGTTCGCTTCCAAATAGGAGATATCCTGAATGACAAGATCAATTCCCGGCATATCGTCCTCGGGAAAGCCGAGACCGCAATCGATCACCACCATATCGTTGTTGTATTCGATAACGGTCATGTTCTTGCCGATCTCACCAAGGCCTCCCAAAGGGATGATGCGGATCTTACCCGCCACAGCTCCTTTTTTCTGTTTTCTTGGCATTGTAAGTGTAAGAGTTCCTTTCTGTAAAAATGTTCTCCAACGAGGAGTAATGATTTTAAAATAGACTGTCAAAAAGCCGTTTTTGAAGCACGTTTTGCAAAAAAGCGCAACAAAACGAGACCTTGCACCCGATGGGGACCACGCACATCCCGATCGATCAAGGCATTCCTTAAATTCTAAAAAGCATCCGCCGCACGCAAGTGCCGTCGGGCGGATAAACAAAAACGGTCACAGATTGACCTGCATATTATATCATAAAAATGATATAAAGTCAATAGAAAAGTAGTAAAAACTTTCGACTCTACACGAGCAAAAGCGTCAAGACAACACTCAAAACCGCACCGCACAGGCTCCCCGCAAGAAAAAAGAGCCACTTTCCACCTCGTCGCTTCTCCTTGGTGGAAGGTTCGGGCGATATTTCGGCAAGAATGCGATTGGCTTCTCCTAAAATGTCAACGCTTTTTCGCTTTTCCTTTTCGGCATCCTCGCGCAGTACAAAATAGGCCTCGTCAAAATAGCGGCTATCTCCCGTGCGAACAACGATCATTTGCTTTCGTGCACCCTTAATCATTTTTGTATCCTCCGTTTGTTCTTTGCAAAAGTATTTGACAGATCTTTTTCAAAAAAACCACACACGGCATAAAAAACAGGAAAAAAAGATGCAAAATAACATGACCGCACCTGCAATCGGCAGGGCAGCGCGCGAGCGCTTGATGCCAACCGAGGAGAAATAAACCGAAATGATGTAAACCATCGTATCCGACGTTGCAAAAATGACCGACGCACAAAGTCCCGCAAAGCTATCGGGACCCACGCGCTCCAAGAGCTCGGTGAAGGAAGCCGTTGAGGCACTTCCCGAAAAAGGGCGTGTGAGCAAAAGCGGCAAAATTTCAGCAGGAACACCAAGCGCGTTGACAACGGGAGAGAGAAGAGAAGAAAGCAATTCAACAGCCCCCGATGCATTCAGCATAGAAACGCCAACAATCAAGGCGCAGAGTGTTGGCAAGAGCTGCACCGCAGTTTTAAGACCTTGCCGTGCTCCTGTGAGAAAGGATTCAAAGCGATCCCTTTTGCCAAACAAAAGAATGATCCCCACCGCCCCGAGAATGAGCGGCATCGGCAGGGCAGAGATGAGATCGATCATAGCTTTTTTGAATGACGTGTGCGCGAAAAACGCTCACGTATGCGCAAAAACGATGTTAAAATTAACGAAAACGCGACACAAAGCACCGAGGTTATCCAAACGGGGATCATAATGGAAAAGGGCTCCCGAGAGCCCGCCGAATATCGCAATGCAAGCAGGTTTGCGGGAACGAGCGTTAGGGGCGCCGTGCTCAAAACCGCCAAGGTGATCTGCTCGTTATCGGCATCGGTCGGGTGAGGATTGTGAGCTTGCATCTTTTTCATTGCACACAATGCAAAGGGCGTGGCGGCATTGCCAACACCCAAGAAGTTGGCACTCAGGGTGGCGCATATCTCGTCATAGCCCTCGCCTGTCCGATAAGCGTTTGGAAATACGTATCGCAAAAAAGGTGCAAAAATGCGTGAGATCTTCTTTATGATACCCGCATCAAGGAGTATCTGCATCACCCCACTCCAAAGGCACATCATACCAAGCAAGGTCAAGGTAACCGTAACGGCTTTTGCAGCTCCTTCGGGAATGGCGGTTGCCACGTCGGATAGCCGCCCGCACAGCAAACCAAAGAGCGCAGACAGGCAACAAAGTGCCCCAAATATCTTTCCAAGCATAAAAATCCCTCCAAAATTTGAAAAAATACTTGACAAATTGTAAAAAATGGTATATAATGGTAAATGACGAAAAAAGTCAAACACCGTCAATCGGTGTCAAAAAAACAAAAATATTGCGAAAAGAGGATTTTGTTATGAAATCAACCGGAATGGTAAGAAAAGTGGACGAGCTCGGCAGAATCGTTCTGCCTGCAGAAATTCGTCAAAATATGGACATCAACGTGCGCGACGCGCTTGAAATTTTCACCGATGAGGGACGCATTATCCTGCAAAAATATGAGCCCTCCTGCATTTTCTGCACAAATGTTGAGGGAATTACCCTCTACAAAAACAAGCGCATCTGTGCCGAATGTCTTGCCGCGCTGAAAGAGGCTTGACAGCTGATTTTTTGCGCGTTACATTTTATGATGCGCAGTAAAAAAATATGAAAAAAGC
>JBGVQK010000007.1:0-20315 GCA_045127455.1 Eubacteriales bacterium | reverse complement strand
CGACGAGAGTGCGTTAGAGGCAATTCTTGAGGCTTATGAGCCACTTATCGACACGATGAGCCATTCTTTTGCGAGTGTCACTGAAAATTCCGAATGCCAAGAGGATCTGCGCCAAGAGGCTTGCATCGCCCTTTACCGTGCCGTGCAAACCTACGATCTGACGCAAAGTGAAATCAGCTTTGGTCTTTATGCAAAGCTTTGCGTGCGTAACCGTTTGATCTCTTACACGCGTAAGCTGCGCCGCCGCGAGTCGCTTCTGCCGCTTGAGGAGCGCATCAAAACCGAAGAGGACGTCACCCAGGGAGTGGTAGCCGAAGAGGCGTATATGGAGCTTTACCGTCGCATCGAGGCTGTGCTCTCTCCCTATGAGAGTCGCGTTTGGTGGCTCTATCTTTCGGGGCAGACCACAGGTGCGATCGCCGCAAGCCTTGGCAAGGATGAGCGAAGCGTGCAAAATGCCGTTTATCGCATTCGCAAAAAGCTGCGCGCCGCACTCCACCCAAACAGTTCAATGCCCGAATAGCTTAAACAAAGCGTTGGGGGAAACCCCAAAGATGGCGGTGAAAATCCGCTAAGGGTAAAAATACACCATTCACAACAAAGAGAGGATTACACACATGTTCCAGGAAGAAATCAACGATGCAGTAGAAGTAGCAGCAGAAGAAGTAGTAGAAAAAGAATACGTTGATGAAACGTTGGTCTGCAAGGATTGCGGTAACGAGTTCGTTTTCACCGCAGGTGAGCAGAGATTCTACGACGAAAAGGGCTTTTTGAACAAGCCTAAGGCTTGCAAGGCTTGCCGCGATGCTAAAAAGAACGCAGGCAAGGCTCCCCGTGAGTACTTTACCGCTGTTTGCGCAGACTGCGGCGGCGAGGCAAAGATCACCTTCCAGCCCTCCGCCGACCGTCCCGTATACTGCAGCGCTTGCTTCGAGGCAAGAAGAAAGGCTCAGGCTTAATCGCACGTCCCCATTGTCTGTATCGTTTCTTGGTTTTATAGAATCTGCAACAGGTTGATAACTCTCAGAACATATAGCAAAAAAAGAGACATCGAGCACAGTGTTCGATGTCTCTTTTTTGGTGTTTGATGCTTTTGGTTGAAAAAAGAAAATAAAAAGCATCATTTTTGCATTTTTTTCGGGGAAAGTACTTGCAATTTCCAAAAAAGTATATTATAATGTTTATAGAATGTTTAGCATTGTTGCTTTTAGGAGGATGATGACTATGAGTCGTAAAGATGTAAACGGTAGTAACCGCTGCCCGATCTGCGGTGGTAAAATGAGACTTGTTAACGTAACGTGGGTAAACACCTTCCGTACGCCCGAGGCAAACCAATATGATCTTAGCGTTTCTAACCGCAAGGCGATGCTTGGAAACGCCGCTATGTCGTCCTCTCATGAGATGATGTGCTCCAATTGCTGCCGCCGTTCTCCTGTTGAGAACCCCAATGCAAAGGAAGTGAAAAAGGCAAGAAGAGCCGCCAAAAAAGCTGCCAAGGCAGAGGGAAAGAAGAGCCACGTTGGTGCTATCATCGGTTGGATCATTTTCCTCATTATTCTTGTGGTAACGGTATATTTCGTATACAAATACCGTGACGTTTTGAACGGCTACATTGCCAAGATCGGTGAGCTGTTTAATAAGGCAAAAGAGCTTATCGGCAAGTTTCAAAAGTAATTGATCAGATTTCGCATAACAAAAGCAAGCACGCGGTGGCGTGCTTGCTTTTTGCTATCTTATCCGATGCATTCTCCAATCTTGTCGGAGAGCTCTACAAACTGGGCAATATCGAGGCGCTCACCGCGAATAGAGGGCTCAAAGCCGCAAGCGGAGATGATAGAATTGATTTGTTCTTTGGTAAGCTCAGAAAATCCCGCAGAGAGGGCATTGGAGAGTGTTTTGCGGCGTTGCGCAAAGGCGGCCTTGATGGTGCGGAACATCAGCGCCTCATCCTTGGGATGATAGGGGCGCTCCTTATAAAGACGAATGCGAATGACCGCAGAATCGACCTTGGGCGCGGGAATGAATTTGTCGGCAGGTACATTGAAGAGCTTTTCTGCTTCACCGTAGTAGGCAAGCACCGCCGTAATGGCACCGTAATCCTTGCCACCCGCGGGAGAGCAGAGGCGGTCGGCAACCTCTTTTTGAATCATGACTGTAATGTAGTCAAAGGGAAGACCACATTCGAGTAGCTTCATAAGGATGGGCGAGGTGATGTAGTAGGGCAGATTGGCGCACACAGAAACGGGACCCTCTGCAAATGCAGGCGCGAGGAGAGCGTCAAGATCAGCCTTCATCACGTCCTCGTTGTGCACGGTCACGTTGTCGAATTCGCCAAGCGTGTAATCGAGAACGGGAATGAGACCGCGGTCAATTTCAAGCGCAACAACGCGCTTGTGGCGGAGCGCGAGCTCGTAGGTCAGCGTTCCCATACCGGGGCCGATCTCAAGGATGGTGCTGTTTGCATCATCACAGCAAGCATCGGCAATATCCTCTACCACCGAGCGGTCGGTCAAAAAGTTCTGCCCGAACTCCTTGCGAAAGGTCAGGTGGAACATACCCATCACTTGTTTTACAGTTTTAATATCACATAAATTCATAGGGGAACTCCTGTTTGCTGTTTTCTGTCATTATTCTACCACACATTCGCGCCAAAATCAAGAGAGGTTGGGAGAAAAAGAAAAAATGTTCTTCTTTTTTTGAAAAATAATATTGACAAAAGGGCAATTATCGGGTATAATAGATACGTTGTCAAAATCCAATACGCTGGTGTAGCACAGTCGGTAGTGCAGCTGATTCGTAATCAGCAGGTCGTGTGTTCGAGTCACATCACCAGCTCCAAGCTCCACAAAAGTGGGGCTTTTCTTTTTCTCATCTGCCTTGCGGCATGATTCGTAAGTTGCCCCTAAAGGGGCAATATCCCATCAGACCACGTATTCGAGTCACATCACCAGCTCCAAGCTCCACAAAAGTGGGGCTTTTCTTTTTCTCATCTGCCTTGCGGCATGATTAGTAAGTTGCCCCTAAAGGGGCAATATCCCATCAGGTCTACGAGGAGAAGCCGAAGTTTTGTTCTGAGTCACATCACCAGCTCCAAGCTCCACAAAAAGGTGGGGCTTTTTTGTTTCTCTTTTCAAAACATAATGCAGCATTTTCCGTCAGCCTGTCATCCTGAGCGAAGTCGAACTTCTGTGGAGCGAATAGCGACGCAGAAGCGCAAGGCGTAAGCCGTAGCGGGATCTCGTTCCGAATCTCGGTGGCTTTTTGAATCGATGTAACATCCCGATGGCAAGCCATTAAGACTCGTTACGAGATCCCTTCGTCGCTATCGCTCCTCGGTTTTGTATCGCTATTCGTTCAACAAAACTTCGACTTCGCTCAGGATGACATACAGTGGTTTTATTTTGCTATAATCTTTTAATGCAAGTAAAATGTAAACCGTCCTTTCAAAAATCGGGTATTCTCCCTTGACGATTATCCATGATTGTGTTATAATATAAGCAACCAAAACCAAAAGAAGGAGGAAATAGCAAATCGTGACACACACAATCAAATACCCAATCAAATTTTATTTATTCGATTTGATCTTATGTTCTTCGGTCTCTATCACTTCTATCATCGGTTTTTGCGTGCTTTTAGCCCCCAAAAATTGGTGGGCGGTTGCTTATGCAATATTTTTCTTAATGTCTGTTATTGGATTGTTCGATACAATTTGTAATATCCAATGGATCAAAGTTGATGACGAATGCATTTCGGCATACAACATTTTCGGACTTGTAAAGCGTCTAGAAATTTCAAAAATACAAACATGTACCACAGTTAATGCGGTGGCATTTAGCGCAAAAGTGTATCACAAACGGTATCCCTGCATTGTGATTTCTCATCGCAAGTCGCTGAATAAATCCAGAATAGAGAACGCTTACAATCAAAAGAAAAAATCGTATATTATTTTCCCATATTCTGAAGAGAATAAAACGGTGTTGGAAAAATTCAATTTTCCCCCACTCAAAAATCCCCATACTTCTTGACATCCGTCAAAATATGTAGTATAATGTTGCGGTGAGAGCGCGGAAAGTTGTAGAGTGCTCTTAAAATCTTGCGCGGAGGCGTTTGATATGAACCCTGTTGAAATCATTGCACAAATCGTTGGCATATTTGGTATGCTTGCCAGCGTTCTTTCCTATCAGCAAAAGGGAAAGGCACGCATCCTCTTTTTCCAACTGCTTGGCTCGGCTTTGTTCGTAGTCAACTTCTTTATGCTGGGCGCGTTTTCGGGCGCGATTCTCAATATCGTCGCCATCATTCGTGCGCTGATCTTTATTTATGAGGACAAGATCCGCGGCGACCACCCCGCGTGGACGGTTGGATTGACGGTCGTTTACATCCTTTCTTATGTTTCGGTGTTCACCATCTTTGGCAAAGAGCCCACCCCGCTGAATCTGATTTTGGAGGTCCTGCCCGTTATTGCCATGACCGTTACCACCATAGCCTTCCGCAGCAAGGAGGATAAGGTCCTGCGTCGCGTGGCGTTCATCAGCTCGCCCTTGTGGCTGACTTATAACTTCATTTTCTTCTCGCTTGGCGGCATCATCGGCGAAACGCTCAACCTCACCTCTGCCATTATCGGCACGCTCCGCTTGGATAGAAAAAAGAAGGAAGAAAAAAAACAATAAAACACAAAAGGCATCCAAATTGGGTGCCTTTTTCTGTTTTTTGTATTCTTTGCCAAAATGGAAAAAAATTTAGGCTGCTTTAGAGTCCCTTTTTTCTGTCTTTAACAAAATGTTAAACAAACGCTCACTTGGTTATGTTAAAATGAAAAAAACGCTTAGAAAGGAAGACGGATATGAAAACGAAATACAGAGGCAGATTTAAAATTTTGCTGGTGTTTGGAATTTTGTTTTTGCTTGTTTCGGTGCTTTTGACATTGATCTTTTTGGAGGGCAAAAAGACCTACACCGTTGAGTTTGATCTGGATGGCGGCACACTCTTGGGTGGCTCGCTTGAGCAACGCGTTATGCAGGGGCAGGATGCCATTCCGCCCTCGGTCGTTAAGGACGGCGCATATCTGCGCGGATGGAGCACATCCTACCGTCGCATCACCAAGGATGTGGTCATTAAAGCCATTTGGGAGTACGAGACCACGGCAGGCATTGTTTATACAAACGGTGAAAATCAAAACTATGTAGAGATCGAACGCGCATACGAATTTTTGCGCGGCGAGGTCTATTTGGGCGCATACTTCAATGAGAAAAAGGTGTTGGGAATTCTCGACGGAGCTTTCTTCAATCAAAAAGGCATTACAAGGGTTTATCTCTTGAATGGCTTGATCTCCATCGGCAACGAGGCATTTTCGGGGTGCAGTGCGCTTACGAAAATTGAAATTCCCGAAACGGTTACGCGCATTGGAAAATACGCCTTTAGAGATTGTTACGATCTTGAAGAATTAACACTGAACGAAGGACTTTTAAGCATTGGTGAACGCGCGTTTGAGGATTGTGTGGCATTGACGGAGGTTTTTATTCCCGAGAGTGTAACGGTTATAGAGGCAAGCGCTTTTGCGGGTTGCGATAATCTTATTATCAAAACCACAATTCCGCAGGAGGAGTGGCCCGCAGGTTGGGCTGACGGCTGGCAGGGAAATGCAACTGTTGAATTTGTTGAGCCCGAAGAGGAAGAAGAAATCGATCCCGAGGAAGACGGCAAAAAGAACGGGAGGGAATAAGTTATGCACATGATGCAAATGCTGGTAGGCCTTTCGCTTGCTCTCTTTGCGGCACTGTTTTTAATGTGCTTCTTTCGCGAAAAGCTCAAGCATCCCATTTTAAATCCCTTGTTTTTAATTGTGTGCGCGGTGTTCTTCTTTTGTTGGAACTATGCAGCCTACGAGCGCGGATGGCTTGACGACGGCTTTATGACCTTGGAAAATATCAGCCCCTTTATTTGCACGGTCATTCTTTTAACACCGTTTATGAGTGAGAGAATAAAAGATTTTGCCAACTGTGCCATTGCGTTTTTGGGATTTGGTATGCTCCTCGCACTCTACATCAGCCCGGGAGCAGCGTATTTTTTGGACCATAATCACACGGCAACCTTTATGCACATCAGTGAGGCGGCGTGTCACCTGATTATGGCGCTTTACGGCTTTTATTTGATCCTTGCGGAAAAGGTGAAGCTAAGCTGGATAAATTTTAGCAAAGCCTGCGTATTTGTTTATACCGCCATTGGTTTTGGCGTATTCCTGAATTGGTGCTTCCACCTTGCCAATTTTGGAATGGATATGTACGGTAACTATTCCATTTACTTTTTGGATATTTTCGGCAGCTTTGAGGTCACCTTTGTGGCATATCTGCTTGGTGTTTTGGCTGTTATCACAATGGGATTTTTGGTTGGCATTTTCCTCGATTGGTTTTCAAGACCGAGAGAAGCAAAAAGCGAAATGACCGAAAAATGAATACAAATAAAAACTCCTGTGGCAAGTGCGCCATAGGAGTTTTTTCACTGCAAAACAACTTTTGTCGGCTGTTTGTTAGTCTACTAACAAATTTATTTAGTCTTTTTGTGCGAGAGTTTTTTGGAAGGAGTACGGGGGAACCTTTTTTGCTAAAAAAGGTTCCCCCGTAAATCCTTACTCCTATCCCTCCAACTGTCTGCCTAAAAATCCTGCGGCGGTGAGGATGAGCTTAGCCTCCACCTCGATGGCAGGCAGATCGCGGCGGTCGGAGCCGGGCGTGTCACTTACAGATGCCACACAGCCGGCAATGTCGCCCTCACTGATAATGGGCATAGCACAGCTGATATAGTGCGCGCTGCCGTCGGCAAGAACGGGCAGGGGAGTGTCTCCCTCGTGCCAAACGTAAAGCGAGCGTCCCTCAATGATCTGCTCCATTTCGTGGGATACCGCCTTATCGGCATACTCCTTGCGCGAGACGCCCGAACAGGCGATAACCGCGTCACGGTCGCAAATAACGACCGAAAGAGAGCAGGTCTTGTGCAAGGTCTCTGCATATTGAGAGGCAAAGGCGGCAAGCTCGCCAATAGGCGAGTACTTTTTAAAAATGACCTCGCCCTCGCGGTCGGTGTAAATTTCAAGAGGGTCCCCCTCGCGGATGCGCATCGTTCTGCGGATCTCCTTGGGGATAACAACGCGTCCAAGGTCATCAATTCTTCTAACAATTCCGGTAGCTTTCATATATAAATTCTCCTTCTTTACAAGTACAATTTGTAGGGGACAGGCAAAGGCTATCGCCGGTCGTCCGTTTGAACTTTTTGAATTTTTAGTGGGCGGCAACTCGCCCTGCGTAAAAATTGGAACCGTAATGCTATTATTTGTGACAAGCACGAAAATTATCCAAAAAAAGAGAGGAAAAATCAGGATTTTTAAAAAAAGAAAGCCGCAGATGAAAATTTCATCTGCGGCTAAAAAAATTGCTAAAGGCTTTGATTATTTTTCGTTATAAACGGTTTCGTTGAAAACTTCCTCACCGTCTTTTTCAATGATGAGGGTATAACCTTCGTCGTTATAGATCTCTGTTACGGTAACGTTACATTCGGTGCATTTTTGAGTAAACGTTGTGTCTGTTTCCTCAACGGTTTCCCAATTGCATCTGTAAGCATCATAGTAGATGTCCATAACCTTTTCGCAAACGCGGCAATAGTCAACTGCCAAATGGCCGCCACACAGACCGAATTCCGAAAGCTCGTACTTGTCTACGTTGGTGTTGTGACCGTAGTCTTCCCAAGAATATTTTTGACCGCATTTGGTGCAGTATTCGGTAATTCTGTAGCCGTCGTCGCAGGTTTCACCAAAGAGCTCGTAGGAGCGCTCCAAGTTGTGAGTGAGGGAACTACGGCTGTATGTATAGCTGAAAACTTCTTCGTTTTCTACAATGTAGATAATCGTTTCGGTTATTTTTTGTTCGCAGCCGGTTTCACCCTCGGTGACAGAGCGTTGCAGCTTTTTGGTAGCGCCGCAGCTCTCACACTTGTAGATCTCATAACCGTCAACGCTTTCAACAGAGTTCCAGCAGCACTCGTCATAAGCATCAACGTTTACTACAGTATCGCAAACTTTGCAATACTCTTTGCATACGTTGCCGCCGCACAAACCAAGCTCACCAAGATCCATTTCTTGCACCTCGCAGGTGTGGCCGTATCTTTCCCAAGTATCCTTCATCCCGCAAGCAGTGCACACAGCAGTTACCATGTAGCCGTCATTGCAGGTTTCGCCATACTTTTCGTAAGAATATTCGATTGTATGATTTGTGTTGATGCGAGTGATTTCGGTGCTGTAAACTTCCTCGCCATTTACGATATAAACGTGGGTCTCGGTTGTTGTGTATTGGCAGTTTTCATCCTTTTCGGTGGTGAAGGTTTTATACTTTTTGGTTGCCTTGCAGTTTTCGCAGGTATAGATCTCATAGCCGTCAACCTTTTCACCACCTACCCAGTTGCAATCGTTATACATCTCGGCATAGGTCTCTTTACAAATAGAGCAGCTTCTTTCATTGATCCAACCGCCGCACAGACCGAGCTCACCAAAGTCAATTTCGTTGTATTCCCATTCGTGAGAATACTCGGTGCCTGTGGTCTTATCTCCGCACTTGGTGCAGATCTTGGTGTATTCGTAACCTTCCTTGCAGGTTTTGCCAAGCAGCTTATAGGTGTATTCCCATTCGTGCTGCTCTTCAAAGGCGTACTGCTTGGTGGTAGGATTGTAATAGAAATCTACGGATGTGGAATCATTGCTGAACTCTACATCTTCGAATGCCAAGGGGAAGAGCTTTGCGGTGATGGTCATCATATTTTCATCACCGGTTGCCATGATGATGTATTTGGTCTCGCCGCTTTCGTCCGTTACGTTAAAGCCTCCGCTGACCTGCTCAACCTTGAGGATCTCATCGGTATAGGGATTAACCATAAAGAAGATTACGGGGCTGCCGGAATAATCGTAATCGGAGAGGAAGTAAACCTGATATTTATATTCCTTTTGGAGAACCTGTACGGAGTAGTTGAACCAACCGTCACAGTCGGAATAAATACCGGTGGAAAGAACGGTGTCAAAGTCTGTTTCCTCTACCCATACGGTGTAATAGCCGCATACGTATTCCTGTCCTTGGAAGAAGAGGACACCCTCTTCGGGCCAAGTGTCACTGTCAACGCGGAAGCCGTCTTCCTTTGTAATTTCCTCGGGAATAGGCGCAAGAGATGCGTTGACCTTTTCGATGATATCGCCCCATGTAACCTCAACCGTGCCGTTTGCAACGATCTCGATGGTGGTGGAGAGATAGTAGGTGTAGGTGATAACGTTTGTGGCATTAGCAGAGGTCATCGTTCCCTTTGCGGCACCGCTGATGCTGCCCATAGAGGAGTCTTCATTGGGCTTTCCTTCAACTATTCCGCCGTTGGGGGAATCTACGCTACCCATAGAGGAGCCGCCTACGGGAACCTTGTTGAGTGTTACCTCAAGTGCGCTAAATGCGCCCTTTTCTTCGGTAACGAGAGAAAGATTTACAAGATCGAATACCTGCGCGATAATTTTGTCGATCATTTCCTTGGCATCCTCGGGAGCACCGATCATCTCGTAAAGGGATGCGCCCTCGAGCATTGCCAAAATGTTTTCTTCGATAAATTCCTTATAATTGATGGTGGGAGCCTCTTCGCCTTCGGTGCCTTCGGCATCTTTGCCGTCTTCAGCGTTTTCAACCTTTTCAGCATCAGCAGGGCCTGCAGAGCCTATAAAGCCCATCAGCAGATCCCCAATCACAAGCTCAGAATAATCGGAGTTGTTGATCAATTCGTCAATGTCAAAGTCCTCGGGAGCGCCAACAAGGGGAAGGAATCCCTCAATCTTTGCAATCAGCTCGTCGTAGTCGATGCCCTTGCTCTCAAGGTATGCGGGGATCTCGGAGATCTTGAGGTCGAGAATTTCAAAGATAGAATCAACAATGCCATCATAGGTACCCTCGCCAAAGTAGAGGTCGATCACCTCTGCAATGGACTTGGTTGCGAGTGCATCGTTCAGGGCAAGAACCTTATCCTTGCTAAGGGTTACCAAAACGGTGTCGTCCTCTTGCTTTTCAAATGTGAACAGAATGTTCAAAACCTTGTCAAGAGCGGCGTCGATGCTAACCTTGTTTTCCTCGATCAGCGACTCAACAACAGGCAGGAGAGTGTCTTCAACAAAAGCGGTAATGCTATTTACCATCTCTTCGTCGGCGCCACCCATTCCGCTCATCGGATCGCCAAGCAGATCCTCAAGGGCGTATTTCTGGTACATTTGCTCGTTCATATCTCCTGCATCGCCGGTAACTGCAAGATACAGATAACCGTCGGAAATAATAGCGGAGAATTCAACGGTACCGTTCAGGGTATCAAAGAAGGTTACGTAAGCCTTGCCGTGCGCAGCACCGTAAAGCTCGCCATCCTTCAGGGAGATCTCCAGCTCGGCAACCTCAAGAGAGTTGATCTTTTGCGGGCCGTTGGGCGTGGAGTCGTTGGTTTCTACCTCAATAACAAAGTTTTCAATTCTGATAGCAATTCCATCAATGGTGGAGAAAGAATCTGCAAAGTTGAAGTAATAGAGGTCGCTTGTGTCACCGGTGTTGTCGCCGGGCTTATCTTCACCGGGCTTATCCTCGCCGGAATCGGGAACAGTTGTCTCTGTGTCGGGAACAGTTGTTTCGGTATCGGGAACAGAGGTCTCGACGTCAGGCTTGTTGTCGCCGCTATCGGGAGTGGTCGTCTCGGTATCGGGTTTGTTGTCGCCGCTATCGGGAGTGGTCGTCTCGACGTCAGGCTTGTTGTCGCCGCTATCGGGAGTGGTCGTCTCGGTATCGGGCTTGTTGTCGCCGCTATCGGAAGTGGTCGTCTCGGTATCGGGCTTGTTGTCACTGCTATCGGGAGTGGTCGTCTCGGTATCGGGTTTGTTGTCGCCGCTATCGGGAGTGGTCGTCTCGGTATCGGGACCGGTTGTCTCGGTATCGGGAGCAGTCGTCTCGGTATCGGGGGCAGTTGTCTCGGTATCGGGAGAAGTGGTTTCAGCATCGGGAGTCGTTGCTTCGGTCGTGCCGGGGATCAGGCCGGCAAGCTGCTCACAGGATGCAAGGCTCATTATCAAGCAAAAGGTGAGCAAAAACAAAGCAAGAGAGGATGCAAATGTCTTTTTCGTTTTCATGATGTTTTCTCCTTTTCTCAAGTTTGTTGGGGTGATTTTATATAAAACAACACACAAGCGGTTGCTTTATTCCTTAGAACAGAATGATCAAGAGCTGCGAAACAAGCACCACCGTTAAAAGGGCGATGGGGTAGGTTGCAGCGTAAGCCGTGGCAACGTCCTCGGTGCCTGCGGCAGAAATGAGTGTGCCGAGCGCGGGTGTGGAGGTCATTGCACCCGTGATCGCGCCAAGGTTATTGAGCAACCCCATTTTGAGAATGAACTTTGCAAATAGGTATGCCAAAACCATAGGAACGACAGTCATAACGGCACCGTAGAGGAAGTAGATGGGGTCAAAGCAGGCGATGAACTCAGCGCCTCCGGGAATGCCCGCACCTGCAAGGAACAGAACAAGTCCTACCTCGCGCAAAAGCTTGAGTGCTTGAGCCGAGGGGAGAATGCTTAATTTTCCAATACGTCCGAAATGACCGAAGATCAGGCTGACGAGCAAGCATCCGCCCGTGGTTGTGAGCGAAAAGCAGGTGCCACTAAATCCATCTGCCGAGAGCGGAACTCTGATCTGTCCGATAACAACGCCCAGCATTGCCGCAAGCGCAAAGGGGGCAAGCCCTGCACCGTCAAGGGCAAAGAGCTTTTTGCTATCCTTCTTTTCTTCTGCCGTAGCAACGGGCAAAAGAAGGGCGCGTTCTTTTTCCATATCCGCCTTTTCGATACGCGGGATGAGTTGAATAAAGAGTACCTTGCCAACAACACCAAAGATGTAAGCAATGCCGTGTCCAACCGACACAAGCCCCATATATTCGGGGGAGACGGTAGCCTTTGCGGCAGAAAAAGCGGGGGTTGAGGTGAGCGCTCCCGAAAGAATACCCACGATCATTGCCACAAAGCCGTCACGGCTTTTGATGGTCGAGCCGTAGCCAACCACCTCGCCAAGCAGAATGCAACCAACGGCAAGAATGCCACCCAAAACGGGGATCAGCACACCGAGCGGTGCATAGCGCCCCAAATTTTGTTTTAAGTTTTGAACGAATCGCGGACCTGCCATATATCCCACCGAGGTGACAAACAGAACAAGCCCGAAGCTCTCGATCAGAGCAAGACCGCCGCTAAAATCAAAGCTTTTTGAAAAATCAAAGAGGAGAGCACCGTCCGCGCCCGTGCCGAAAAAGAGTGCACCGACAAGCAAAGCGATCAAAAAAACGCCTGCGTCTCCCAAAGAGATTCCTTTTATTTTAATGCGTCCCAGGGCGTAACCGAGGAACAAAACCGAGAACACGACCAAGAGCAGCGTAGCAACGTTGCCAATGGAGATGAGCTCGCCAAAAAGAGACATACGATCAACTCCTTTTCTCTCCTCATTCCATATTATAACACACGCGCGCGCGAAATGCAAGAATTTTGGTGGCTTTTTCTAAAAAACTTAAAAATAGACAACACCGCACATCTTGCCATCACTCCAAAAGTCATATACGGGCGTTTGGCTGCATACAATAAACCAACACAAATAGGAAGGTAGGTTTGTATAATGAAAACGAACAAAAAGAAGACGTACAGTTACATAGCACTCGTCCTTTGCATTACCTGCGCCCTTGCATTGTTTTGTGCATGCAACAAAAAGGATGAAGAGCCACAGGACGCGCAATCCATTCTTTCTCAGGGTGTTCAGGTGCTCTCGGCAGCAACCGAAATGGCAGTTTGGGGGCCTCGCGGCAATGACGTAACCTTTGAGGCAGAGGACTTTTTGCGCAATCTCAACCTCTCCCGCGTTGCCTACATCAAGGTGCAAAGCGTTCCCACAGCCGCCCAGGGAGAGCTTTTGATGGGCTCTGTCCGTGTCAATGAGGGACAGATCATTTCGGGTGAGAACTTGGCACATCTATGCTTTGCGGCAGCTGATGACAGTGTTACAAAGGCATCCTTCAGCTTCTCGGTCAACGGCAATGCCACAGCCATTACCTGCAACATTCACCTTTTGGACGGAACCAATTACGCACCAACGGTCAGTATGGCATCAAGCGCAACCCTGCAAATGTCGACCTACCGTGATCGCGAAGCACACGGCCGCCTGACGGCATACGACCCCGACGGTGATGCACTCGTTTTTGAGATCGTCGAGGCTCCTCAAAACGGCTCGGTTCTTCTAACCGACAGAGAGGAAGGGACCTACGTTTATGCACCACGTAGTGGATTTACGGGTACAGATGCGTTTTCCTACGTTGCGCGTGACGTATTCGGCAATTATAGCTCCGCCACCACCGTTAAGCTGCGCGTAATGACCTCGGGAACCTCTGTGACCTACGTTGATATGGCAGACTCCAAAGCGGCAAATGCAGCGCTTGCTCTTACCGAAGCGGGAGTTATGAGCGGTGTGCAGGTTGGAAATCAGCACTTCTTTTATCCAGAGCGCACCGTAACGCGCGCCGAGCTTTTGGTTATGGCAATGAATGCGGCGGGCATTACCGACGTTCCCGCAAGCGAGGCAACCGGCTTTGATGACGATGCCGATATTTCCCCCGCAATAAAAGGCTACGTTGCTGCGGCTTACAAAGTGGGGTACATCAGCGGAACGCTCAAGGAAGGCAAGCTTTGCTTTTTGCCCAATCAAGAGATCAATCGCGCAGAAGCCGCGGTTATGATCTGTGCCATTCTCGGGGAAAAGAACAGTGGTGTTATTCCCACGTTTGCCGACGGTGCAGAGATCCCCGTATGGGCACAGGAGTCGATCTACACCCTGAATACACTTGGCGTAATGGATGCCACCGACGGCTATATTTCGCCAACCTCGCTCCTGACGCGTGAGGAAGCCGCTCTGATCCTGCAAGCCGTTATGCGCCTTGAATAAGAAGAAAAACATCCCCTTTTTTCTAAAAAATCGCCATTTTTGAGCTGTTTTTAAGGAAAAAAGGGGATTTTTTAATAATAAGAATTAGTCTTATTATAAAAAATAAGAAACTTTTTGAAAAAAATATGAATTTTCATTTTTCTATTGCAAAATAATAAAGTATATGTTATAATATATAAGCAGTGCCAAACTGTAAAATTAGGCCATACCAGCCGGGGATTTAGCGGAGCCCTGTACCTGAAATCCGCTACAGCAGGGGTGGAATCCTCTTTTGAGGAATGAACTCTTACGAATGAGTCGTATCTGCTGTGTTGACGAATGGGTCTTGCGCAATCGGGACTCGTGAACCATGTCAGGTGGGGGACCAAGCAGCATTAAGCGATCATCTCGATGTGCCGCGAGGGTGCCTGTTCTGAGCAGGAGGTGCGAATATCGCGTGGGAGCGACTTTCGATTTTGGGGTGTATGGTCTTGTTTTGCAGTTTGGCTCTTTTTGAATAAAGTGAGGAACAAGGTATGAAACTCGGTGTTAGCAGTTATAGCTTTGCAAAATATATGAAAGAAACAGGATGTGACCTGATAGAGGTTTGCCGCCTTGCCAAGGAAATCGGCTTTGAGGCAATCGAGTTTATCAATATCACCACCCCCGATCCCATAGCAACCGCAAAAGAATTGCGCGCGTATTGTGCTTCTATCGGTCTTGATATTGCCGCTTACACCATTGGCGCGGATCTTTTAAACGGAGACGAGGAAGAAATTTTTAAAAAGCTCTATGAATTTGTCGATACCACAGAGGCACTTGGCGCTCCCCTGATGCGCCACGATGTTACCTATTCCTTGCCCGAGGGCACAACGTGGGAGGATGCTATCCCGATTCTTGCACCTCGCATTCGCAAGGTAACCGAATACGCAAAGAAGAAGGGTATTCGCACCTGCTCTGAAAATCACGGCTACATATTCCAAGATTCCGAGCGTGTAGAGGCGCTTATCAAAGCGGTCGATGATCCCAATTACGGCTGGCTCGTTGACGTTGGCAACTTCCTGTGTGCCGACGAATATCCTCTTGACGGTGTTCGCCGCGCGCTTCCGTATGCGATCCACGCACACGTTAAGGATTTTCTCTACCGCAAAACCGAGGAGCTCCTCGCCCGTCCCAGCGGATTTTTTGGCACACGTAACGGCAATTTGTTGCGCGGAACCATTCTCGGTCACGGTGACGTTCCCGTAGCAGAGGCGGTCAAGCTCATTCGCAAGTCGGGCTACGACGGAGTCCTCTCGCTCGAGTTTGAGGGAGCAGAAGAGAACCTTCCCGCACTCAAGGCGGGATACAAGTATATGACCCGATTGATGGAAATGCCCATCGAATAATCATAAAAACACTCAATTTTGCAACACGTAGGGCAAAAAACGCCCAATCTTATAAAAAGGAGGACAAGCTATGCATCAGGCGTTATACAGAAAGTGGCGTCCGCAGACCTTTGAGGACGTATGCGGTCAGGAGCACATTACTTCTATTTTGCAATATGAGGCACAAAATGGGGCACTGAGCCACGCATATCTTTTCTGCGGCTCGCGCGGAACGGGTAAGACGACCTGCGCCAAGATCCTCGCAAAGGCAGTTAACTGCCACAACCCGCAAAACGGGAGCCCGTGCGGCAAATGTGAAGCGTGCCTCTCAATTGACAACGGCTCCACCACCGACGTGCTTGAAATGGATGCTGCATCCAACAACGGTGTCGATAACATCCGCGATATTCGCGATGAAGTCGTTTATTCACCGTCAAGCATGCGTTATCGCGTTTATATCATCGATGAGGTGCACATGCTCTCGGCAAGTGCGTTTAATGCACTTCTCAAAACGCTGGAAGAGCCGCCCGAGCACGTCATTTTCATTTTGGCGACAACCGAGCTTCAAAAGCTCCCCGCAACCATTATTTCCCGTTGTCAACGCTTCGATTTTCGTCGAATTTCAACAGACGTACTTGTAAATCGTCTTACACATATCGCAAAAGAAGAGGGAATCTCCCTCGATGCCGAATCCGCGCGTTTGCTTGCAAAGCTTGCGCAGGGCGGTATGCGTGATGCAATTAGTCTCTTGGAACTTTGCGCCGGTGGCGGCCGAGCCGTCACACCCGAGGTTGTTGCCGAAACGGTCGGCATTACAGGCAGAGAAGCAATGATCGAGACCGTGCGTTCCGTTGCCGAAAGCAATTACGACGCACTCTTTGAGCAGATCGCTACCGTTGTGCGTTCTTCCAAGGATATCACCGTTTTTTGGCAGGATCTTATCTCTATTTGGCGCGATATGCTCATTCTAAAAACCACGCAAAACGCTGGGGCGTACCTCGATTTAACCGACCACGAAACGGCAGAAATGACAGAGGTCACCTCGCTCTTCCGTAAAGAGACCTTGATCCGCCATTGCAAGCTTTTGGAAGAGGCTCTGTTCGCTATGCAAAAATCCAACGCGGTTAAACGCGTCATTGCCGAAATGACACTTGTTCGTATGTGTGATGCGGCACTTGATACCTCGCCCGAAGCAATGCTTTCTCGCATTGCACATCTCGAGGAACGACTGGATACAGGTGCTTTTACGGCAGCTCCAGCAAAGCAAGAAAAAGTAGAAAAAACAACACCCGTTGTGCAAAAAGCGGCAGAAACCACGCAAAAAGCAGAAGAAAAACCTGCCCACGCAGTGGAGCAAAAGCGAACACCCGCACCTATCCCGACATTCGCGCCCACGCGCACTTTGCGCGCCATTCGTAATTGGATGGAGGTTGTCGAGCGCATCAGCCGCTCCGACCCCATGCGCGCAAGCTTTGTCAAATCCTCGCGCGCCTACGAGAGTGAGGACGACAAGGTCATCGTCCGTTTTGGCGATGCCTTCTCTATGCAAATGATGGAGCAGGGCGAGGCAAGAGACCGTTTGCGCACCGCAGTCTCGGCAATCCTAAAGCGCGACGTTGGCGACCGCGAGCTTATTTTTGAGGTTGCCGAAAAGCGCGCCGATGCATCGGTCATTGATGAGATCATCGAAGCCACCGAAAACTAACACACGTCTAACAAAAACAGATATAAAAGGAGAACAACCATGAGAGCAAACATTCCAAAGGGTATGGGCGGCGGCCCGCAAAATATGCAAGCAATGCTGCGCCAAGCACAAAAAATGCAAGAGGATATGGCAGCAAAGCAAGAGGAACTCGACGCACGTGAATACGATATTTCCGCAGGCGGCGGTGTTGTTAACGTAAAGATCAACGGCAAAAAAGAGATCCTTGCTATCGATCTCAAGCCCGAAATCGTCGACCCCGACGATATCGAAACCCTCTCCGATATTCTCGTAGCAGCAGTCAACGAGGCTATTAAGAGAGTAGAAGACACCAACAGCGAAGAACTTGGCAAAATTACAGGGCCCATGAATATGCCCGGATTGTTCTGATCTATGGCAGAATACATCGAATCCCTTTCTAATCTTGCCGAGAAATTCGGCAGACTTGAAGGCGTGGGCAAAAAAACCGCTATGCGTATGGCGTTTTCCATCCTCGAGCTCGAAACTGAAGAAGCCGAGGACTTTGCGCGCGCTATCCTTGATGCAAAAGAGAAGATCCATCTTTGCCCCATCTGTCAAAATCTGACCGACCGCGAGGTTTGTCCTATTTGTGCCGATGAGGAGCGCGACCGTTCTGTCATTTGCGTTGTCACCGATGCAAGAACTGTGCTCGCAATGGAAAAGGTGCGCGAATATCGCGGCACGTATCACGTTTTGCACGGTCTCATCTCCCCGATGAACGGCATCACGCCCGAGCAACTCAAAATCAAGGAACTGCTCGCACGTGTTGGAACGGGAGAGATTGGCGAGGTCATTGTTGCCACCAATCCCACAGTTGAGGGCGAGGCAACTGCAATGTATCTCTCGCGCCTGCTCCAGCCTTTCGGCGTGCGCGTCACAAGACTTGCCTACGGCGTACCCGTAGGAGCCGATCTCGAATACGCCGATGAAGTCACCCTCTATCGCGCCCTCGAAGGCAGAAGAGATGTGCACTGAGTGCCTAATGAAATAAGGAAAAGAAAAACGGATGCGTTCTCGAACGCATCCGTTTTATGCTTGTAAAAAAGCCCCGCACAAGGCGGGGCAGGGGATTAGAGTGCATATTCGCTGATACGATCTTCAATCAAGCGATATTCAATATCATTAATAATCAATTTGGGATTGTTAACAGTACTTTCTTTTAACTCATCGGTGTACCATTCGGTTTGGTCAATACAATCAACCGATTCGTACCAACGCATAAGCACAAGTCGACCGTTTGTATCAACATAATTCTCCGTTACCACGGTGTTTTTTTGTACAACAATAAACTTTACGGTTTCAAATGTTCTTTCACCAATAGTTACATCAAACATTCCCATTGTGTATCGGATATTATATTCGTCAATATAGATTTTATCATCAACAATTTTGGGAGGATTTTCTTTGATAAGCAACGGCCTGCCGTGAACTCGGTCGTTTCCGTTGACAATTACATCATAATCTTCTTCCAAAAAAGTGTATATCGACGTAGGGAAATCATCTTCTTCGTCACAACTAATTGTTGCAAGATCGCGAATATATTCCTCGGTAAGCTGTGAGAACCAAATTGTTTCATTTTTATAAAGCTTTCCGGCCCCGATATTGTAAGTGTCTCTGCAAATCTTGACACCGGCAACCTCGTGTATCATAGCTGCCTTGGGAACGTAGCAAGTAGATACTAACGCGAGCTTATTGCGACGATATGTTCCTTCCGCGTTTTTATTTCCAACAATCGGTACAATAAAGGCTTCGTCAGCACATTTAACTTCAACAAACGGGCGAGTGCTTTCCTTAAGAATGAGATTAGGCATGGTTTCGGGAAAGCCACAGGTATAATCTTTCTTTGACATAATCTTTCTTCCTTTCTCAAACATTAAAATCTGTTCAGGGGTACACATAGAACGGAATTGTTTTCGCGCGTAATGTAAGCGACTTTTAACGGTACCTATTGGAATGTGCAAACGTTCCGCGATGTCGCTTTGCTTATATCCTTGCATAGTAAGCTTTAACAGTTCCGCGGACTCTTTGGGTAACAAATTCAAAATTTGATATGCGGTGTTCTCTTCCGTTGTATCTGTGTCAGCGATATCTGGGATTGCATCTAACGAAATCAACTCGTTGCCGTATTTTTTACGAAACCATAAATTACATTGATTTCGTGCAATAGATAATATCCAAGGTTTGAATAATTCTTTGTTGCGAAGTTTTTCAAAACCAATATAAGCCGCATAGTATGTTTCCTGAATTACATCATCGGCATCAAAGGTGCTTGGCAATCTAAAATTGATATATCGATCTACAACAACACGATGCTTTTTTAGCAATGCTTCAAAAGATAATTCTTGTTCCATATGTTCCTCCTTTCGTGTTATTAAAACCGGTTTCACATATCGAGTTGTTTTTGAAAGCCAAAAGGTTCAAAAAGAAAAGAAATTTTCACAATCATTATACCATAAAATCAGTTATAAAGTAATCCTTTCTTTATTTTTCCCTTACGCGCACGCATATATATAATAAGGTAGAAAACCCGCCTTTTTTCGCGCTTTTATAACGGTTGCCGATGGCTTTTTACTTTTTCTACAAAAAAGTCGTCCATTTTGTCGTATATATTTGGGGCAAAACGCCAAAAATGTATAAAAAGGGTAAAAAACGCAAAAATTATACTTGACAAGTGCAAAATATCGTGGTATAATAGCGCAAGTCGCCCACTCGGGCGGTATCACATCAAAGAACCGCAAAAAAATATCAAAAAAAGTGAAAAAACTTTTAAAAAAGGTATTGACAAGCGGAAAAGATTGTGGTATAATATCAAAGTCGCTGCGCAAGTAGCGGCGCACGGTCATTGAAAATTGAACAACAAGAGAGAAGTACAAAGCTAAAAAAATAGTATGTGTATTGGATCTCGAACAATTCAAAAGAGAATACTACTCAAACAAAAGTAAAAAAATGCTAAGAGCAAAGCTCGATGTAAACAGATTAGACTGGTGGGACTTCGGTTCTGCTATTTTAATACAATGATATCGAGAGTTTGATCCTGGCTCAGGATGAACGCTGGCGGCGTGCATAACACATTCAAGTCGAACGGACAAAGGGACTTCGGTCCCTGCGTTAGTGGCGGACGGGTGAGTAACGCGTGAGCAACCTGCCCCTGTGTGTGGAATAACGTTTGGAAACGAACGCTAATACCGCATAATGCATAGAGATCGCATGATTTTTATGCCAAAGATTTAT
>JBGVQK010000006.1:0-28121 GCA_045127455.1 Eubacteriales bacterium | reverse complement strand
GCGGCTCCACCCGTATCCCCGCTGTTCAGGAAGCTGTTCAGCGCGTGACCGGCAAGGAACCCTACAAGGGAATCAACCCCGACGAGTGCGTAGCAGTCGGCGCAGCCATTCAGGGCGGCGTTCTGGGCGGCGACGTGAAGGATATCGTTCTGCTGGACGTTACCCCCCTGTCCCTGGGCATTGAGACCCTGGGCGGCGTATTCACCCGTCTGATCGAGCGCAATACCACCATCCCGGTAAAGCAGACCCAGGTGTTCTCCACCGCAGCCGACGGCCAGACCAGCGTTGACGTGCACGTTCTGCAGGGCGAGCGCGAAATGGCTGCTAACAACACCACGCTTGGCCGCTTCATTCTCGACGGTATCACGCCTGCTCCTCGCGGAATTCCTCAAATCGAGGTTACCTTCGATATCGACGCTAACGGCATCGTTAACGTAACCGCAAAGGATAAGGGCACCGGCAAGGAACAGCACATCACCATCACCTCTTCCACCAACATGAGCAAGGAAGACATCGACAAAGCCGTTAAGGATGCCGAAAGATTTGCCGAAGAGGACAAGAAAGCGCGTGAGGCTGTTGACGTTAAGAACCGTGCGGAAAGCATCATCTTCCAAAGTGAAAAGACCCTGACCGAGCTTGGCGACAAGGCAGATGCTGCCGACGTTGAAGAAGTAAAGGCTGCAATCGAAAAGCTCAAAGAGACCGTTAAGGGCGGCGACACCGAGGCTATCAAGGCTGATACCGAGGCAGTTGAAAAGTCCTTCTACAAGATCTCCGAAAAGCTTTATCAGCAAGCAGGCGCACAAGGTGCTGATCCCAATGCACAAGGCGGCACCGACGGTGACGGCACTTACTACAACGCAAACTACGAGGATAACTCCAACAACAATAACTAATCAACCATTTTTCTTGATCGGGAAAGGCGCAGCTGCGCCTTTCCCGTTGGGTGTATTTTGCTTTTCCGTGTTTATTTGTTAAAATGAATAGGGGAAAGCAAGATACAAAACGGAAAGGATACCTATGGCTAACAAAAGAGACTATTACGAGGTTCTTGGCGTTGATAAAAACGCTGATGAGAGCACGATAAAAAAAGCATATTATAAGCTTGCAAAAAAATATCACCCCGATGCCAACCCCGGTGATAAGGTAGCTGAAGAGAAGTTCAAAGAAGCAAACGAGGCTTACGAGGTTCTCTCCGATGCCACCAAAAAGGCAAAATACGACCAATTCGGTCACGCGGCATTCGATCCTTCTATGGGCGGAGGCGACGGCGGTTTTGGCGGATTTGGCGGCTTTAGTGGCGGATTTTCGGATTTTGGCGACCTTGGCGATATTCTTGGCAGTATGTTCGGTGGCGGATTTGGCGGTGGCAGCAGCACGCGCCGTCGCAACGGACCCGTGCAAGGGGACGATATCGGCACCTCTATTTACGTAGATTTTGAAGAGGCAGTCTTTGGCGTCAAAAAGGACGTTTCCTACAATCGCGTATGCCGTTGTAACGACTGTCAGGGTACGGGTGCAGCAGAGGGCAGCCGCGGTGTTGAGACCTGCTCGGCATGTGGCGGACGTGGACAAGTCAGCCGCGTGCAACGCATGGGTGGAATGTCCTTCCAATCCACCGTGCCTTGCGAAAACTGTCGCGGAACAGGCAAGGTCATCAAAAATCCTTGCTCCAAATGTCGCGGCTCGGGTATGACAAGAGAGAGCAAGCGCCTCACCGTTTCCATTCCCGCAGGCATTGATAACGGTGAAAGAATTGCTTTGCGCGGTCAGGGCAACGATGGCAGAAACGGCGGTCCCGCAGGAGATCTGATCATCACCGTTTCGGTGCGCCCGCACAACATTTTCGAGCGTGACGGCTACAACGTTTACTGTGAAGTACCCATTACGGTTGCAGAAGCGACCCTTGGGGCCGAGATCGACGTTCCTTCGCTTGAGGGTAACATCAAGCACACCATTCCCGAGGGAACACAGCCCGGAACCAAGTTCACAATGCGCGGCAAGGGCGTGCCTTACGTCAACGGAAACGGCCGTCGCGGCGACCTTATTTTCCGCACAGTTGTTGAAATTCCGCGCGGACTCAACGAAAAGCAAAAGTCGGCTATGAAGGCCTTTGCCGAGAGCTGCGGTGAGAGCAATTATGCAAAACATAAGCAATTCTTTAAAAAGATCTTTGGAACAAAGGACAAATAAATGATGATTGATCAAGATTACGTATGCGGTGACTACGGCACCGAAAGCGAATGGACACAGGTCAAGGTAACCATCAAGCTTGAACGCCTTGACGATCTTGTTGCCATTATGAGCATGGTTTCCAATAACCTGCAAATCGAGGATTACAGCGATATCGACCTCAAAACCTGCTATGGCGATCTTATTGACGAGAGCATTCTCAATGCCGATAAGACCATTGCATCGGTATCGGTCTATCTGCCTGCCGAGAGAAGCGTTGCCGAGTGCATCTCCTTCTTGCGCGAGCGCTTTGCCGCTGCCAATTTAGAGGATGCAAAAATCGAGACGGTAGGCGTAAATGAAGAAGATTGGGCGAATTCCTGGAAGGCATATTATAAACCCATTAAGATCGGTGAGCGCCTTGTCATCGTTCCCGCTTGGGAAAAATACACACCTGCCGAGGGTGAGCTGATCGTTCGTATGGATCCCGGTATGGCGTTTGGAACGGGCACGCACGAGACCACAAGACTCGTTATCAAATTGCTTGAAACCTACACCAAGGAAGGCTGCAGAATGCTTGACGTGGGTACGGGAAGCGGCATTTTGGCAATTTGTGCATCCAAGCTCGGGGCAGGCGAATGCCGTGCATACGACATTGATCCTATGGCGGTTCGCGTAGCGAATGAGAACATCAAGGATAGCGGACTGACCAACATCACCTGCGAGGTCTCCGATCTTTTGCGCCAGGTCGATAAGAGCAAGCCTTACGATCTCATTTGTGCCAATATTGTGGCAGATATCATCATCCGTATGACGCCCGACGTAGGAGCGTTGATGCACAAAGATACTGTTCTTTTGGCATCGGGCATTATTCTGGAGAGAAGCGATGACGTTGTAGAGTGCTTCGAAAAGCACGGTTTCCGCATTGTTGAACGCCTTGAAGAAAACGGCTGGTGCGGACTCGCGGTTATGAAAAAATAAAAAACGGAAGAAAAAAGGAGAGCGTTTTTCCAAAACGATCTCCTTTTTCTTCAAAACCACCGCAAAATTGTAAAAAAACAAGAAAAATAAGCCGTTTTTTCCAAAAAAGGTGTTTACAAATCGAGAGTTTTGTAGTACAATATAAGGGAATATATAGTATATATTAAAAGCAAGGAGTCGTGTCACTATGAAAAAGCCGAAATATCAACGCGTTTTGCTCAAACTTTCGGGCGAGGCTCTCTCCGCAGGGCAGGATGGCATTCTTAACTTTGATTTTATCAAGGTGGTTGCCAATCAAATCAAGCGCTGCCTCAACGCAGGCGTACAGGTAGCCGTTATTGTGGGAGCAGGCAACATCTGGCGCGGCAGACAAGGAACAGGAATGGATCAATGTCGTGCCGACCATATGGGTATGCTTGCAACCGTTGTCAACTCGCTGGCTCTTGAGGACGTTTTCCTGCGCGAAGGAATCAAGGCTCGCGTTATGACAGCCGTTGAAATGAAAGCCTTTGCCGATACCTACACCGCACGCGATGCCGTTGCGGCTCTTGAGGACGGTGAGGTCGTCATCTTTGGCGGCGGACTTGGTATTCCGTTCTTTTCCACCGACACCGCTGCCGCCCTTCGTGCAGCCGAGATCGGTGCCGATTGCATCCTGTTCTCCAAGAACATTGATGCCATCTACAGTGCCGACCCCAAAAAGGATCCCAATGCAGTTCGCTATACCGATCTGACGTATGCCGAGATCTTGGATAAGAACCTGCGTGCACTTGACCTTTCCGCGTCAACCATTTGTATGGATAACAACATTTCGGGTTACGCGTTCGGTCTTTCCGATCCCGAAAACATCTACCGCGTCGTTATGGGTGAGTCCGTCGGCACGGCAATTCACAATTAAAAACACAAGATTTACATAGAAAGGACTTAACGAATATGAAATTCAACACAAAGCCCACTGAAGAAAGAATGCAAAAGAGCATCGACGTTTACGAAAACAACATTTCCACCATCCGCGCAAGCCAAGCAAACGGTGCAATCGTATCCAAGGTCACCTTTGACTACTACGGAGCGCAAACAAGACTGACCGATATGGCAAGCGTAGCGGTCACCGACCCCAAAACGCTGACCATTACTCCTTACGACCGTTCTACTCTCAAGGCAATGGTCAAGGCGATCCAAGCATCCGACATCGGTATCAATCCCGCTGATGACGGCAGCGTTATTCGCCTTGTTTTCCCGCCTCTCACCGAGGAGCGCCGTAAGACCTTGGCAAAGCAGATTCAAAAAATGGGTGAGGAAGCACGCGTTGCTATCCGCAACATCCGCCGCGATGCCAATGACGATATCAAGAAGCAAAAGAAAGACGGTGTTATGACCGAGGATGAGCAAAAAGCCGGTGAAAAATCCGTTCAGGATCTGACCGACCGCTTCATCAAGCTGGTTGACGAGATCACCGCAAGAAAAGAAAAAGAAATCATGAAGATCTGATCAGTACAAGGGGTGTGACAGCATTTTGTTGTCAGTCACACCCCTTGCTGTTCATCAATGGGGAAAGTAATGGCACCAAAAAATGAAAAAAAGAGCGAGGAGAGCATCACGGTCGACGAGCGACTCTGCCACATTGCCTTTATTATGGATGGCAACGGTCGTTGGGCACAAAGCCGAGGCTTGCCGCGCGAGCACGGACATGCGGCAGGCGCACAGACCTTTTATCGCATAGCCGAATATTGCCGCACCATCGGCATTCGTTATATGACGGTTTATGCCTTTTCCACCGAAAATTGGAAGAGATCGCTCCAAGAGGTGCGCACCATTATGGGCATTTTGGAGAGCTATATCCACAAATGTGCCGAAATGGGAGCGGCGGGCAATATTCACGTGCGTATCATCGGCAATCTTTCTGTTTTTTCAAAAGAATTGCAAGAGAAGATCAAAAAGCTCGACGTTGATACCGCACATAATTCCTTTCACCTTAACATCGCCATCAATTACGGAGGCAGGGAAGAGCTTGTGCACGCTTGCCAAGCGCTTGTGAGTGAGGGCAAGACAAATATCACCGAAGAAGATATTGCAGCCAATCTTTACACAGCCAACTGTCCCGACCCCGACCTCGTTGTCAGAACAGGGGGAGATGTTCGAATCTCCAATTTTTTGCTTTGGCAATCTGCCTATGCCGAATACTGCTTTACCGACGTTCTTTGGCCGGATCTTTCCGAGCAAGACGTTGATGCGGCAATTGCCACGTTTTACTCAAGACACCGTCGCTTTGGCGGAGTTTGACACATAGGAGGAGACTATGAAACAACGGATCATAACGGGAATTATCGTGGTTTTGATCATGATTCCCATTTTGTTGTTTGCGCAAACACCTGTTTTGCCCTTTGCTATAGCGATCGGCTCTGTGATCGCTATGTTTGAAATTATGCGCTGCATTGGAATGCACAAGGCATACGCCTTTGTAATTCCGCTTTATGCATTGGCGGCAACGCTGCCGTTTCTTGAGCGCTATATGTCGCTTGGCTCACTGAATGCGACCTACACACCCGAGTCTAACAGACATCTGGCACAAAGCGGTGCTATTTTAATGATCATTATCCTGATCTACTTTTTCACCGTAGCCATTTTTTCGCGCGGCAAATATAATCTTGCCGACGTTTGCGTTCTCTTTGCCACAGCGTTCTACATCCTGATGGGATTCAACTCAATTGGAATTTTGCACGATAACGAAGAGGGCGGTCACGTTCTTTACCTCGCCATATTTGTCAGCGCGTGGATGACCGACGTGTTTGCATACTTTTGCGGGATGCTGTTCGGTCGCGGTGGCAAGCATAAGCTTATTCCCGACGTCTCTCCTAAAAAGACGATCGAGGGGAGCATTGGCGGCATCGTTTTTTGCATCATCGGAATGGTGATATTCGGTCTCTTATGCAATTGGCTCACCCCATACGACTCAAACATACTGATGTTTGTTGTGGGCGGCTTTATGGCGTCCGTCGTTGCGCAGATCGGCGATCTTTTAATGTCTTACGTAAAGCGCCATTACGGTATCAAGGATTTCAGCCAGATCTTCCCGGGGCACGGTGGTATTCTTGACCGCTTCGACTCGGTTCTTGCCGTTGCCATTGCAATGATGTGCCTGACAACTTTTGTTGATTTTTTCTGAGGTAATTATGAACAACGATTCGATTTATCCGTCCATCTCAATTCTCGGCTCAACCGGATCTGTGGGGCAGCAGGCTATTGAGGTAGCTATGCAAAACGGCATTCATGTCAACTGCATCTCTGCCAACCGCAATGTTGATCTCGTCGAGCGCCAGGCACGTGCCTTATGCGTGCGTGCGTGTGCAATGGCTGATAGAGATGCCGCAAGAGAGCTTAAACGTCGCTTGTTCGGCACCGATATTGATGTTTACGTTGGCACCGACGGCATCTGCGAGATGGCATCACAAAAATATAGCGGACGCGAGGTCGTGCTCAATGCCATTCTCGGCGCTTCGGGGCTGCGTCCCACGCTTGCCGTGCTGGCGGCAGGCAAAAAGCTCGCGCTTGCCAACAAAGAATCCCTCGTTTGTGCGGGCAGCTTCGTTATGCAGCTCGCAGAGGCAAAAAAAGCGCAGATCCTGCCCGTTGATAGCGAGCACTGCGCCATTTTCCAATGCTTGAGAGCAGGAAAAAAGGAAGAGATCAAGCGTCTGCTTCTGACTGCATCGGGCGGCCCGTTCTACGGAATGACCCGAGCCGAGCTCGAGGGAGTGACTCCCGAGCGTGCATTGGCGCACCCTACCTGGAATATGGGTGCCAAGATCACCGTTGACAGTGCAACCTTGATGAACAAGGGCTTTGAGCTGATCGAGGCGGTGCATCTCTTTGGCGTAAATCCGGAGCAGGTCGAGGTGCTGATCCATCGCGAGAGCATAATGCACTCCGCTGTGGAATATATTGATAATAGTGTCATCGCGCAAATGTCGGTGCCCGATATGAAGCTTTGCGTGCAATATGCACTCACACATCCTGCACGCCGGGAGGCGGTTATTGAGCCGTTGGATTTTACAAGGCTCGGCTCTTTGACCTTTGCAAAGCCCGATACCCAAACCTTTTCGCTTTTGGCTTTGGCAAAAGAGGCGATTCGTCGTGGCGGTGCGTATCCCGCAGTGCTCAACGCGGCAAACGAGGTCGCAGTTGCGGCATTTCTCAACAAAAAGCTTAGCTTTACCGGCATTTTTGATGTTGTAGGCGAAACCTTTGAGGCGCTTTCCGATGCAAGCCGCATTTGGTCTGTAGACGATATTTTTGCCTTTGACGGAGCAGCGCGCTCCTTGGCAAGTGAATTTTTAGAAAAGAGAAGTCATCTCTAATTTTTGGAGGAACCCGATTTGAACCCTTTGTATATTCTTTACGCAATTCTTATTTTTGGACTTTTGATCTTTATCCATGAGCTTGGGCACTTTATTGTTGCACGCTTGTGCGGAGTTAAGGTGCTGGAGTTCGCCATTGGTATGGGCCCCAAGCTTTTTTCTTGGGTAGGAAGAAAGAGCGGAACGCGTTTTTCCTTGCGCCTGCTTCCGTTTGGCGGCTTTGTCAATATGCTTGGGGAGACCGGTATGGAAGTGGTACAAGGCGACAATGGAGAAGGCGAGGACTCCGCTGTTCTTTTGCGTGAAACACGCAACGAGGAGGATAAAGAAACGACCTACACCGTTACCCCCGACCTTGCCGCGCAGGCATATTGCAATCAAAGCGTTTGGAAAAGAATTTTGATATCTGTTGCGGGTCCCGCAATGAACCTGATCCTAGGCTTTCTTTTAATGCTGGTGATCGTTCTTGTGCAGGGGCAAAATTCCGCAGCTACCACCGTTGTTGCGGGATTTCACGTGCAATATACGGCTGAGGAAGCACAGTACGGCTTTGAAAAGGACGATCATCTTTACTCAGTCAACGGTGAACGTCTCCTGTCCTATGCCGATTTTGAACGCCTTGTCAAAGAGGCAAACGGTCAGAGCATTACCGTTACCGTTCAGCGCATCAATGCCGACCACACCGACTATGAAATGATCGATATTCCCGTGTCTCTTACCGAGGCAGACCTTGCTCTTTTTACAGGCTCCTTGAGTGAGAACTGTGGCTTGAGCATCGGTGATAAGGTTATTAAAGTCAACTCTACCCGCGTTCACACGTATGACGAGCTCAGCTATGAGATCATGAACCAAGGCTACAAGCCTCTCAAGCTTACGGTTATGCGCGATGGCGAACGGGTAGTGCTCGAGGACGTTATCGTTCCTTCCTACGAGAGTGAGGGCGTGGTGTTCGGCAATATGGACTTTCTCATTTACCGTGAGCCCGATTTTAATTTTATAACGGTCATTAAGCATACTTGGTTCCGTTCGCTTTCCACCGTCAAAATGGTCTACGATTCGCTCCTTGGGCTTTTCTCGGGCAGATACGGCGTTGAGGCTGTTTCGGGACCCGTTGGCATTACAAAGGTTGTCGGTCAGGCTGCACAGTACGGTCTTGTTCCCGTGCTCAACCTTGTAGTCATCATTTCCATCAACCTGGGCGTAATGAATCTCTTGCCCATTCCCGCACTCGATGGCGGACATATCTTTATTTACCTGATCGAAGTTGTATGTCGCAAGCCTATGAAGCGTGAGCTCGAGGGCATCATCAACTTTGTTGGTCTTGTTCTTATGCTTGCTTTGGCTGTGCTGATCGCCATAAAGGATATTATTGCATTATGAGATATAACGATATCAGAAGAAAAACAAGAAGTGTTGCAGTGGGGCAGTGCCGTATCGGTGCGAGAGCCCCCATTGCCATTCAATCTATGACCAATACCCCCACCGAGGATGCGATGCGCACCCTTGAGCAGGTGCGCGCACTTGAGCGCGCAGGGTGTGACATCGTCCGCCTCTCGGTTCCCACCGAGGAGGCTGCATACACCGTTTGGAAGCTCAAGGAGGCAGGCGTCAAAATGCCGATCGTGGCAGATATTCATTTTGACTATCGCATTGCTTTGCGCTGTGCCGAGCTTGGCTTTGATAAAATTCGCATCAACCCCGGCAACATTGGAGATGAAGCGCGCATCAAAGCGGTTTGCGATGCTTGCCGCGAGCGTCATATTCCCATTCGCATAGGTGTGAATGCAGGATCGCTTGAAAAGCATATTCTCAAAAAATACGGCGCTCCCATACCCGAAGCACTTTGTGAGAGCGCGCTCTATCACATTGCCTTGCTCGAAAAATTCGGCTTTTACGATACCGTCGTTTCCATCAAGGCATCCACTGTTAAGGATATGATCGACGCCAACCGCCTCATTGCCCAAAAGTGCGATTATCCCTTACATCTCGGTGTTACCGAGGCAGGCGGCGGCGAGCGCGGACTTCTCAAAAGCACCGCGGGCATTGGCGCACTCCTTTGCGATGGTATTGGAGATACCATTCGTGTATCCCTGACCGACGATCCCGTTCGCGAGGTCTCTGCCGCGCGCAAGATCCTGCAAGCCGTAGAAATGGAAGGGCAGAGTGGGCTGGATATTGTCAGCTGCCCGACCTGCGCACGCACCGAGATCGACCTCATTCCGCTCGCCAAACGCTTTGAAGCTGCAATCGTTGCCGAAGGGCTTGAGAACGTTCCCGTTAAGGTCGCGCTTATGGGATGCGTTGTCAACGGCCCCGGTGAGGCACGCGAGGCTGACGTTGGCATTGCAGGCGGCAAGGGCGAGGCAGTTCTTTTCCGCCGCGGAGAAATTGTAGAAAAGATTCCCGAAAGAGATATTGTAGAAAGACTTTTGCGCGAGGTACGCGCTCTAAAGGAACAAAAACGTTATGAGTAAAAATCTGCTTGAAATTTTTAACCGATATGAACCCGACCATGCGTCTGCCCAAGCCTTGCTCTCGGCAGACGCTGACGGCATTTCTTTGCGTGCGGATAAAGAGCAACGCATCATTGAGGTTACGGCTCCTTTTTCGCGCATCATACCACGCAAAGAGCTTTACCGCATTGAGGAAGAGATCCGCGTGGCATACGATTTGAACAGTGTTCGCATTTGTCCCGTTTACGAATCGTCACTCTTTGACCTCTCACAGATCCCCGACCTTTTAATGGAGACCAACCGCCGCGGTATTGTTGCAAAGGGCTTTTTTGACCGTTGCGAATACCGCCTTTCGGGCAACGTGCTTGATATAGAGATCCCATTTGGTAACGCGGGTATTGAGCTTATCGAAAGTGCCGAAACACCTAAGCTGATGCAAAAGCTCGTAAAGGATACGTATGGCGTTCTTGTGCAGGTCAAGCTCCATACCATCAAAGGCTTTGATCCCAACGAATATCAAGACCCCCTGCAGGATCGCATCGAGCAAATGAGCCGTGATGCCGCACGTGCAGAGGTGCAATATCAAAAGGAGGCGCTTCGCGCCCCCGAAATTTCGCACGCATCCGACGAGGATGAAAAAGAAATGCTCCCGAGAGCCGCTTCCATTTACGGTGAGGTGGCTTATCCCGAATACGGAGAGGGAACCTGCCGCATTGGTGCATCGGTATTTGATATCAGCGAGCCTGAATACGTTTATGGCGAGCCATTTGAAATTCGTCCGTTGCCTATCGGTGCCATCGAAAAGCCGCAAAAGAACCTGACTATTATTGGTGAGGTCTTTGACTTGGTTCGCGAGGAGAGCCGTAACGGTGACCGTTTTGACGTCAGCTTTGCCATTTTTGACGGTAACGCATCCATCGAGCACCGTTCTTACTCTTTGGATATTGACCAGGCTACCGAACTTTGCGATATGCTCCATAACGGAGATGCCGTTGCCATGCGCGGATACGCCAAGCACGTGACCCGTAAGGGCAAGACCGATCCCGATTTCACGTTCTATTACACCGACATCGCTAAAATTTCCAAAATCAAGCGCAAGGATACCGCCCAGAAGAAGCGTGTTGAATTGCACTTACATACAACTATGTCCACAATGGATGCCCTTATTGCCCCCGATGCCGCAGTCAAAACGGCGCTCAAATGGGGAATGCCTGCCGTTGCCATTACCGACCACGGCAACGTACAAGCCTTCCCGGATGCAATGCTCACAGTAGAGAAAGCTGCCAAGGGAACCGATTTTAAGGTCATTTATGGTATGGAGGCATACTTTGTCAACAATACCGCGGGCGCCATTACGGGCAAATATGATCCCAATCTAAAGGCTGAATGTGTTGTTTTTGATATTGAAACCACAGGCCTTTCGGTGCAAAACTGCAAAATCACCGAAATTGGCGCAGTAAAAATTAAGAATGGCGAAGTATTAGATCGCTTCAATACCTTTGTCGACCCCGAAGTGCCGATCCCTGCCGATATCGTTGAGCTTACGGGCATTACCGACGAACTGGTCAAGGGCGCGCCCAAATACCCCGAAGCGCTCAAAGCCTTTTTCGATTTTGTGGGCAACGATCCCACAAAGGAGACACAACCGCTCCTGATTGCGCATAACGCAAACTTTGATATCGGTTTTATCCGTCATTTTGCTAAAGAGGCGGGATTGCCGTTTGAAAATCCATATCTCGATACCCTCGCGCTTTCGCGTTACATCAATCCCGAGCTCAACAAGCACACCCTTGATGCCATTGCAAATGCATACAACCTTGGGGACTTTAACCACCACCGCGCTTGTGACGATGCCGAAATGCTTGCGCACATCTTTTTCCGTATGATCGACATTATGGAAAAATCCGATCTGCGCGATTGGCGTATGCTGCAGCAGGAAATGGCAGAAAAGACCGACCCCCTCAAGCTCAAGCCCTACCACCAGATCATTCTTGTAAAGAATAAGGCAGGACTCAAGAATCTTTATAAGCTCATTTCTATGAGCTATCTCGACTATTACCGTCGTTTCCCGCGTATCCCCAAAACGGTGCTGGAAAAGTACCGCGAAGGGCTTATCATCGGTTCTGCCTGCGAGGCAGGCGAGCTCTTCCGCGCGATTCTTGAGAACAGACCCGAGAGCGAGATCGAGGAGATCGTCAATTTCTATGACTATCTCGAGATCCAACCCATCTGCAATAACCGCTTCCTCATTGCCGAGGGCACCGTTGCCGATGACGAAGGACTTCGTAATCTTAACCGTCGTATTGTAGAATTGGGTGAGAGATACGGCAAGCCCGTTTGCGCTACGTGCGACGCGCACTTCCTCAATGAGGAGGACGAGCTCTACCGCAAAATTTTGCTCGCGGGTATGAAGTTCAAGGACTTTGACCGCGACGTCGGCATTTATTTGCGCACGACCGATGAAATGCTCGAGGAATTCTCCTATCTTGGAGAAGAGAAGGCATACGAGGTGGTCGTTACCAACACCAACCTCATTGCCGATATGATCGAGCCCGTGCGCCCCATTCCCGAGGGCAACTACACGCCCGAAATGGAGGGAGCAGAGCAGGAGCTGCAGGATATGTGCTGGGAGAGAGCCAAGAGAATGTATGGAGATCCGCTCCCCGAGATTGTTTCCAAGCGCTTGGCGCGTGAGCTTGACTCCATCGTTAAAAATGGCTTCTCGGTTCTGTACCTCATCGCACAAAGACTTGTAAAATACAGCGAGGATCAAGGTTATCTGGTTGGTTCGCGTGGCTCTGTCGGCTCATCCTTTGCCGCAACCATGGCGGGTATTTCCGAGGTAAACCCCTTGCCGCCGCACTATTATTGCCCAAATCCCGCGTGTAAGCACAACGAGTTCTTTACCGACGGCTCTGTCGGCTCGGGCTTTGATTTGCCCGATAAAAACTGCCCCAAGTGCGGAACCAAATATATGGCGGATGGACATGACATTATGTTCGAGACCTTCCTCGGCTTTTATGGCGACAAATCCCCCGATATTGACCTCAACTTCTCGGGTGATGTGCAGGGTAGAGTGCATAAATACACCGAAGAGCTCTTTGGTGAAGGACACGTGTTCCGTGCGGGAACGCTCGGCACGCTTGCCGATAAGACCGCTTACGGCTACGTTGCAAAGTTTGTAGAAGAGAAGGGTATCAGTCTGCCAAGAGCCGAAATGAACCGCCTTGTTGCCAACTGTGTGGGCGTTAAAAAGACCACGGGTCAGCACCCGGGTGGAATTATCGTAGTTCCTTCGCAGTATGACGTTTACGACTTTACCCCTGTACAGCATCCTGCGGATGACCCCAACTCCGATATCATCACAACGCACTTTGCGTTCTCTTACTTGCACGATACCATCCTCAAGCTCGACGAGCTTGGGCACGATATTCCTACCAAGTATAAGTATCTCGAACGCTTTACCGACACGTCGGTTCTCGACGTTCCTATGAACGATCGCTCGGCTTACGAGCTCTTTGAGTCCACAAAGCCGCTTGGCATTCGCCCCGAGGATATTGAGGGTTGTACTATTGGAACATACGGTCTGCCCGAATTGGGAACGCCTTTCATCCAACAGGTTCTCCTTGATGCAAAGCCGCGCAACTTTGCCGACCTTTTGCAGATCTCGGGTCTAACGCACGGCACCAACGTATGGCTTGGCAACGCGCAAGACCTCATAAAAGAGGGAACCTGCGATATTTCCCGTGTTATCGGTACGCGAGACGGTATTATGCTGGATATGATTCGTTACGGACTTGAAAACGCCACCGCATTCAAAATTATGGAAGCGGTTCGTAAGGGTAAAGGACTCACACCCGAGTGGGAAGAAGATATGCGCGCGCATAACGTTCCCGATTGGTACATTGCATCCTGTAAAAAGATCAAATATCTTTTTCCAAAGGCGCACGCGGCTGCATACGTTATGTCGGCAATTCGTCTGGCTTGGTATAAGGTACATCAACCCGTAGCCTTCTATTGCACAATGTTCACCGTAGCCCCCAACGGCTTTGACGCACAGGTGGCAGGCGGCGGCAGACAAAGTGTAGTGGCACTCTTGCGCGATATTCAAAAGCGCGGTAAGGAAGCCTCGCAAAAGGAGCAGAGTAGCGTTCCCGTATGGCAGTTGACGCTGGAAGCCATGGCACGCGGCATCAAGTTCCTGCCCGTCGATTTGGAAAAATCGCACGCATTCATCTTCCAACCCGAAAACGGTGCTATTCGTATGCCGTTCTCGTCACTTCCCGGACTTGGTGAGAACGCGGCGCAGAACATTATCAAAGCGCGTGAGGAAGAACCCTTCTTCTCGGTGGAAGATCTGCAGATCCGCGCAAAGATTTCCAAATCGGTTATTGAAATGCTCCGCGCCAACGGTGTCCTCGATAACATCAACGAGACCGACCAAATGACGATGACGTTTTGAAAAGAGGATTGAATTACATGAAAAAAACATTAAAAATTTTATTGACAATTTTCTTTGTTGTAGCTTCATTCTTTTTGATTAGTAGCTTAGTATCCAATTATTCAATTGATGGTTTATTCTTCACAGTGATAGCTTTTGTTTTTTTTCTTTTTGCCTTATTTGCATGGATCGCCCCCAAAACATGTTTTAATCTGTGTTGGAAATTAACAAGATTTTTACCTGATACATATGACTATGAAACTGGTTATAGTAAATTAGGAGTAGTGACTTTGGGATTGCTGGTTGTCGCAAATTTAGTATTGATCATTGGTTTCTTAATGGTATAAAGCAATTATAAAAAAGAGCAAACGCAATTTGCGTTTGCTCTTTTTATTTACGCTATCGCTCCAAGCGTGCCAACGGCATCCTCGGCGCAAACCACCGCGCCGTGCTCGGCAAGGTAGAGGCGAAGCTGTGCGGCGTTTTCAAGGTGCCCGTATTCTACAATAAAGTAGAGCTCCTCGGGTGTTGCAAAGGGAGACGAGGCAAACGTATTGATAAAAAGATAGTATCTTCCCGCATCGTCTCGCCAAGCGCTGCTTGCACTTATGTAATCCATTGGCAAAAGCCTTCGGCACACAGAAAGCAACTCATCAAGTCCCTCAAAGCGGTAGGCAAACGAGCGGCAAAAGCTTCCACGCGTGCGCGTTGCGGGTTGCATTCCTTGCGCTGGGGTCAAGGCACAGGTCGCGCGCTCCTTGTCGCCTGCAAGATTGCTGATGAACATCTCACACCCACCCTCGCGAGAGGGGAAGTATTGCACCGAGATGCGATGGTCGTCTGCCTCAAATCCGCTTCGTCGTCTCACTTCATCAAAAAGCCTTCGGAACGAGCGGTGCATCTTTTCGCTGTCGTCATAAAAATTGTCGGTATTGAGTTCAAATTGGCGCATATCCGTTGGAGTCAACATGATCTTCAGTTTGCCTTCGCTGATGCGTATCAGTTCCATGCAAAATCACTCCTTTCGGTTAAAACTTTTTTCGTTACTATCATTATAATCCCAAAAGCGCAAAAAGGGAACCCCTAAAAATATGGTAATTTGTTGACAGATGCCCCCGAATGTGATAAAATATATAAAAAGGAAGGAAAGGAGAGCCCAAATGCTACCGATCGTTGATATAAAGACTATGCAAGAGAGTGACCGCGCAACCATTGCGAGCAGCACACCCTCGCGCGAATTGATGCTGCGCGCTGCAAAAGGAATATTTGATAGTTACACATGGAATGGCAAGACCCTCATCGTTTGTGGTGTTGGGAACAACGCAGGCGACGGCTATGCGCTTGCAACGCTTTTGCATGAGGCAAATCTCTCCTGCGAATTTCTCCTTCTCTCCGATCGCTTTTCAGAGGATGGAAGATTCTATTTTGAGCGCTGTAAAGAGAAGGGCATTGCGCACACCTTCTGGAACGGTTCTTTCGATTTTTCTCCCTATGCGCAAATCGTTGATTGCATTTTTGGCATCGGCTTTCGCGGCATCCCCGACAAGAATACCACCGCCCTCATCGAAGCCATTAACCAAAGCGGAAAAACCGTCATCAGTGCCGATATCAACAGCGGCCTTGGTGGCGATAACGGTCTTGGCACACCTTACATCGAATCAAATTTGACCGTTGCCATTCAGCGCTGCAAGCCGGGGCACTTTTTGGCACGCGCAAAGGATGCGATCAAAGAATATAAAGTGATTGATATCGGTATTCAAACACCTGACGAAGATATATTTCTTTTGGAAGAGGACGACGTTTCCAAGCTCTTTGCACCGCGCAAAAATTACGCCCACAAAGGCAATTACGGCTACGTTGCCATTCTCGGTGGCTCGGTTGAGTATTCGGGTGCTGCCAAGCTTGCCAATATGAGTGCCGCCGCCCTGCGTGCGGGCTGCGGTGTCGTTACGCTTGCCGTTCCCGAGTCAATCACACAATCGGTTTCGCCTTATCTGCTCGAAAGCACGCTTTTGCCGATCCCTGCAGATAAGAGCGGCAAAATGCAGTACGATCCCGACCTTTTGAACACTGTTCTCGCCCGCTACGCATCCATTGCCGTCGGTATGGGATGGGGAAGTAGTGAATCCTACAAGGATATTCTCTCATATCTTCTCAAAAACGCGCATCAGCCGCTCATCATTGATGCCGACGGGCTCAATACGCTCTCTACAATGGATTTAAATTTGCTCAAAGAGGCAAACGCGCCCATCATCCTCACGCCGCACCTGATGGAGTTCTCGCGCCTTTCGGGGCTTTCCATCAAGGAGATCGAAGCAGACCCGATCAAGCACGCAAAGGTATTTGCAAAAGAATACGGCATCATTCTTCTCCTTAAAGGCTGTTGTACCATCGTAACGGATGGCGAGATCGTTTATTTGTGCAATCGCGGCTCTGCCGGAATGGCAACTGCAGGCAGCGGTGACGTTCTTGCAGGCACTCTTGCGGGACTGTGCGGTTATCTGGCACCCGATGCACTCACCGTCGCCTCCGGAGCATATCTTGCGGGAATGGCGGGTGAGCTTGCAGAAGAAAAGGGAAATGCCATTTCGATGGTGGCATCCGACACCGCGCGCCAGATCGCAAACGCTATGCGAGTTTTGACAAATTCCCATAAATATCTAAAAAAATAAGATAAAAATTCAAAAAACTATTGCAATTTCAAAAGAATTATGCTATAATATGAAAAGTGACTATAAGCTCATACAAAATTAAGTATGAAATGGTTTTTGGAGGTATATAATAATGGAAGTTCTTCAATATGTTTTGGGTGGCGTGCTGATCGCACTTGCCGTAGCTCTTACTGTTATGGTTCTTTTCCAATCCGCAAAGGATACTCGCCTCTCCGGTACGATCGCCGGCGGTGCTGAGACCTTTTTCGGCAAGAACAAGGGCAAGAGCATTGATAAGCTGCTTTCCAAGCTGACAGTAGTTGTTTCCGCTCTGCTTGTTCTGTGCACCATTGCATTGGTTGTTATCACCAACAATATCTAACAACAAAAAAAGCCGCATAGCGGCTTTTTTGTTTTTGAAGAATGCAGAAAAGGTCTTGGCATTTGCCAAGACCTTTTTGATGTATTATGCCTCAAGTTCGATAGAAGCGGAAACGATGAATTTCTTAACCGATTCAATGATCTTTTCGCATTGGGGCTTGTTGTCGTAGGACTCACCAATAAATGCGGGGGCAGAGCCAATGTTTTTGAGCACGTAGCGGAAGTTGCCGAACTTGTCGCGGTCAACAAAGAAGTTGCCAACGTAAGCAGCGCGCTTAAACGACTCGATACCCTTGCGGCAAGCGGACTCGGTTGCATACAAGCGGCTGGAGTAGAGGATCTGACCGTTGTTAGCGAGCAGATAGAAAGCATATTGATCGCTTTCCTTGCAGATCTCAAACTTACCCATCTTGGGGGTGCTTGCCTCGAGCTTTTCAACTGCCTTCCAGTCGATCTCATCGGGGGTTCTCTTAGAAACCTTAGAAGCTTCAAAAGCAGCAACAGCTTCCTTGGTGGGGGTGTAGCGAATGATGCGTGCATTGTTTGCAAAGTTCTTTACCGACTCAGCACACTTTTGGCATTGATCCTTGGTGGTGTAGTTTTCGCCGTAGTATTTGCGGGCAAGAACAAAGCGGTAGCGGTCATACTTGTCGGCACGAATGGCAAATTCGCCCTCGGCAACCGTCTTTTTAAAGGTTTCAATACCCTTAAGAGCGCCGACCAGCGTGGTAAAGCTGGGGCTATCAAACAGAACCTGACCGTTGTTTGCAACAAGGTAGAAGTGGAAGCCGTCAACCTCAAGCTCAAACTCGTACTTACCAACAGCCTTAGCACCGTTCTTAAGGATCTGAGCATCAGCCTCAGCAATTGCTTGGTCGAACGCCAGCTTAACGTCCTCCTCTGTCTTCATAAAGAAGGGGCGGGGAACAATGGTAATGCCCTCGGGAACCTTAGAAGCGGGAACAGGCTTTTTAGCAGTGGCAGGAGCTTTAGCGGCAGGCTTTGCGGCGGGAGCTTTAGCAGCAGGAGCAGCCTTTGCGGGGTCGGCTTTAGCAGTAGGAGTAGCTTTAGCGGCAGGCTTTGCGGCAACCTTGATGGCAGCGGGAGCAGCCTTTGCAGGGGTAGCCTTTGCGGCGGGCTTAGTGTCGGCCTTAGCGGCAGGAACCTTTACGTTGTGAATGGACGGTCCTTTCTTTTCGGCGGCAGGAGCCTTAGCCGTTTCTTTCTTTGTTTCTTCGGTTTTTTTCTTGTTGAACAATCCCATAACAGACCTCCATAATAATAATTATAATATCTCTAATCTAATTTTATCACAGTTTTTTTGCATTGTCAACCGATTTTGTCTTTTTTTTCTCAAATTCTCAAAAACTTTTTCAAAAATCTATTGCAACAAACGGCTTTTTATGGTACAATTTTAGTAATGAAAACACAGAGAAAGGAGCAAAATTCGTGAATAAGCCAACAACCCCAAATTCCCCTAAAAAGCACCTTGACGGCGAGTCGCTCATGGCAATATTTTTGCTCATTCTCACCGCTTTTTTACTGTTAACCGTCAGCGTGTTGACTTTTCGCGCCTGCGCGAATGAGCAAGACAAACCGCAAGGCAATGACGGTATTGCAACTCCGCAAACACCGATCGTGCCCCCCGGGCAAAGCCAACAAAAGAATATCTTCTCCTCGGGAACCGTTGTTCCGCTTGCCGGTGAGGATGCCAATACGAAAACCCTTTCGGATGAGATCGACGCTTACTATGCAATTTTGATCGACGTGAAAACAGGCAAGATCGTGGCACAAAAAAACTCCGAGCTTGTTTTCTCACCTGCATCAATGACAAAGGTCATGACCCTGATCGTAGCCTGCGAAAATTTAACCACAGACGATCTTGACCGTATGCTGCCGTATACGCACGATATTCACGAATACGTCACCACAGGCGATTACTTTGATATGGATATCGCATTGCCGGTAATAACGGAAAGCGGCATCAGCTGTATCGGCGATTATTACACCATCAAGGATCTGCTCTACGGCATTGGTGTTACGTCGGCTGCCGACTGCGCATATATGATCGCTAAGGAGATCGCGGGTAGTGAAGAGGCGTTTGTTGATATGATGAATGCAAACGCACGCGAGCTTGGTCTTACCGACACACAATTTGACAATATCGTAGGATTTGACAGTGCCGAGAACGTTACGACCGCAAGGGATATGGCGCAGATCATGGCGTATGCGATGCAGTGCAACCTTATCGTTGACATTCTCAAGCCGCGCACAACCAGTTACAGTGTGCGTGCACATTACTGGGACGACGACGGTATTGAACAGACCTATGGCGTTCATTTTTCGCCTTCTTATCAGAGCCGATTGAAGAATTATCCCTCATTCTCACTTACCGGTGCCAACATTGAGGCTTGCAAAACTGGATATACCGATCAATCCTTTATTGTGACCTCTGCTATCTCTAAATCAACGGGCGCGCGTTACATATTGGTGCTTGGTGACCGCGAGGACGGAAGCGGAGATAACCGTGCAACAAAATACAAAAAAACAATGATGGATATGGAAACGCTTTTCAACACGTTTGTTCCGTAAGCTATCTTTTTTCGAAAAGTACCGAGTGCAAGTGCACTTGGTACTTTTCTTTTGCTTTCTCATATACTATATGTAGATTATGTAAGGAGGAGAGCAAATATGCTGATTCAAAAGCCCTACAACCGTGCCCGAGCCGTGGAGTATGCCAAAACCTGGGCTCTTTCGCGCAATCCACTTTTCTTTGATTTTACGGGAATTGGCGGCAACTGCACCAATTTTGTTTCACAATGCCTTTTGGCAGGGAGCTGCACAATGAATTACACGCCCGAGTTTGGCTGGTATTATATCTCACCCGAGGATCGCGCCCCTGCGTGGAGCAGTGTCGAATTCTTTTACGACTTTCTTACGCAAAAATTCACCCCCGAAAACGGCGGAGTCGGGCCCTTTGCCACCGAGGTGCCACGCGAAATGGCAGAGCTTGGCGACGTAGTCCAATACGCAAACGAACAGGGGGATTGGTATCACACAGTTATTATTACGGGCAAAAACGGCGATGAGATCCTTGTCAGCGCACATTCAAACGACGCGCTCGACCGTCCCATCTCTTCCTACAACTTTGCCACGGCTCGCTTTTTGCACGTAGAGGGTGTTAACGTCTCTCTTAATGATGATGTTTGCTATGATCTGCTTTTGCGTGGCGGTGTTGGAAACAATGAAATGTAAAAATAGGCTGTCTCCTAAGAGACAGCCTATTTTTACTCATAGTCCTGAACAAGCGCCTGCACTCCCGCCCAAGAATCTATCCAAATTCCTGCCGTAAGTTTTTCTCGCTCCTTTTTGGGGAGCAGGGAGACGTGTGTTTCTAATTGCCTGATCAAATATCCGTCTGCATCGTAAATGCCGATCATGTCACCCTCCAAGCGCAAGCAGTAACGCACCTTTGCTTCTTCTTTTTCGCTTTCGTTGGGAGCGAGAACGGGAATATCCTCGTTTTCTATGTTTTTCATCGCCTCAACGCAACCGTTCAGCTCACCCACAAGCGCTTCGGCGCGTCCTTGCCAAGCCGAGGTCTCGTCAATCGCATTTCGCATTACCACAAGGCAAGTAATGGAGAGGGTGAGGCAAATAATGAGCAAAAAGCCGCAAAGAACCGCAAAAATTTTTGTTATGTCCATATCCTGTCTCCAGTCTCTGTTTTTTGTAATATCGGTAAAGATAGCATATCCAATTTTGCGGTTGATATTCACCAACGCGTGAAATACTAACAAAAAAATAAGGAGAGAAAAATGCGAAAGGAAAGAAAAACAAAAAAGATCATGCGCCGTTTTGTTTGGATCATTATAGCCGTCGTGCTTTGGGTATCCTTAATGATCGGCATTTGTGTGGCGTTTTATCTGACGCTGACCTTTTCGGTCTCTGCCGATGAGCTCCTTCCAACGCTTGGCACGCAGCCGCGCTCACCGCAGTTCTATATTTACAGCTTTGAGGATCGCACCAATCGCACAGGCGTGCGAGAAACGGTGACCGACGAGGTCTGGAGCGGAAAGCAAACGCTATACGTTCCTTACAAGGAAATTCCGCAGGCAATGATAGATGCCGTCGTTGCCATTGAAGACAAACGCTTTTTTGAGCATCGAGGCGTAGATTGGTATCGGACCGTTGCCGCAACGGGGAACTTTCTTTTGCGCGGGGACGGTCACTTTGGTGGCTCTACCATCACGCAGCAGCTTGTCAAAAACCTTACGGGTGAAAACGCCCCTACTTGGCAGCGCAAGGTGCAAGAGATCCTCTGGGCACGCGACCTTGAACGCAAGCTCGATAAAACCGAGATCCTTGAGCTTTACCTCAACGTCGTGCATTTTTCCGATCAATGCGACGGCATTGCGGCGGCAGCCGAGCATTATTTTTCAAAGACGGTTGCAGAGCTTACCACAGAAGAATGTGCCGCCATTATTGCTATCACCAACAACCCAAGCTATTACAACCCCATCCGCCACCCCGAAAACAATCACGCGCGCAGAGATCTAATTCTTTCGCAAATGCACGCGCAAGGATATCTTGATGATGCCGAGCTTTCCGTGTCCCTTTCCAATCAAACACTTCTAAATGTCAAAACGCCAAGCGTGGGGAGTGCCAACTCTTGGTATGTCGATATGGTTGCAGAGGATGTAATTGCCGATCTTACAGAAAAATACGGCATGAGTCGCTCTGCCGCCTCGCACCTTTTTCACACGGGTGGACTGCATATTGATATGGCAATGGATAGGGATATCCAAAGCATTGTAGAGGAGTATTATCGAAGCGAGGTTCGTATGCCCAAGAATCAAAAAGGGGAAGCGGCGCAATCGGCTATTATTATAATTGACAGCAAAACGGGGGATATTCTCGGTGTTGCGGGAGCAATTGGCGAAAAGAAAGGGAACCGCTTGCAAAATTTTGCAACCCAAACGCGCCGCGCGCCGGGGTCTACCATCAAGCCGCTCAGCGTTTATGCGCCCGCACTTGAAGAGGGCATTATCAACTGGGCAAGCGTTTACGATGACGTTCCTATCAAATTTGACGTCAATGGGCGTTCCGCTTGGCCTAAAAATGCCAACAACACCTACCGAGGGCTTACAAACGTCGCCTACGCGGTGGCACACTCAACCAATACCGTCGCTTTGCGCGTGCTCGAGGATCTGGGACTGCAAAGATCCTTTGCGTATGCGCGCGACAAATTCCATTTGAACCTCACTTCCACCGCCACGGCAAACGATTGTGATTGGGCGGCTCTCGGGCTTGGACAGCTTAACTATGGCGTGACCTTGCGCGATCTGACAACTGCTTATACTGCACTTGCAGATGGCGGTGTGTATCATTCGTATCGTTCTTATTATCGCGTGACTGATAGTGAGGGAAATATCCTTCTTTCGCGTGCAGACGAAGCCGAGCGCATTCTTTCACCCGAAACTGCCGCAATTATGACAAAGCTGCTGGAAGGCGTTATTGAGTACGGTACGTCCTCGGCGGTCACCCTGCAAAATTTGTGCGCCTGCGCAGGCAAAACGGGAACCACGCAAAACGACCACGACCGTTGGTTTGTGGGATATACACCCTCGCTCGTTTGCGGTGTTTGGTGCGGCTATGAATATCCAGAAGCACTCGAGGGGCGCAACCTTTGTACAAATATTTGGAACAATATTATGCGCAGCGTTGTAAAAGAAAAAGGCGAAAAGCGCGATTTTGATATTCCCGATACAGTGATAAAAGCGAGCTATTGCCGCGATTCGGGAAAGCTTCTCTCACCCGCTTGCCAAAAGGACCCTCGCGGAAGGCGAATAGAGAGCGGATGGTTTACGGCATCCACGCTTCCGCACACTTTTTGTGAGCGTCACGTTTTATGTGAGGCTTGCGCCTCGGGTGGCATCTGTCACGAAAATTGCCCGAGGGACGAGAAGGTCGGTCTGATTGCCGTAGAACGGCACTTTCCAAAGCAAGTGCTCGTGGGGGACGCCGAATACGTTTGGCGCGGCAACGCCAAAGAAATTGCTCCAAATCCCAACCCTCGCGAAGCCTATTTTGCCAAAGACCTCTCAGATTACTGCGGTATTTCGGGGAGCAAAGAGCAATACAACCGTTCTTGCACAGCACACACAGAGGCAACGGAAGCGGAAGATGAATTAGAGGAAGAAAACAAATTTCAAATTCCGTGGAAATTGCCATATGGCGAATAAAGCGCCTCCTTTTCTCATAGGTTGTAGGGAGAGGTGCAAACAAAAACAGCATCTTTCGGGAGGTGCTGTTTTTTGTATAAGAAAAAATACGGGCGCATGACCGTTGGCGCTTGGCTGAATATGGAAATGGAGCAAACAAATCCGCTTTGGATGATACTGATGGGCGGAGGGCTCATGATTGGTGGAATGCTCGTGCGCTTTTTTGTGGGAGCTCCGCACGTTATGCTTTTGTCACTCGGTGTTGACGATATGGTTCCTCCTGCGTGGCTGATGGCGCTTTTGTGGACGGTCTCTTTTTTGGTGGTTGGATGTGCGGCAGGCTTTGCCTTTGGGTATCGCGCACGCGGATGCGAGATAGATAAATACAAGGGTGGAATGCTTTTTGTTCTGCTTGCGGTATTGGAGCTTTGTTGGTATCCTACCTTTTTTGGAGCGGGATTGTTATTCTTAAGTGTGCTTGAAAGTGTCCTCATTCTCATCCTTTGTACAGGTGTTACACTCTGCTTTTACCGCGTCAGCAAATTTGCGGGGATGCTCCTTTTGCTCCACGAATTGTGGCTTGTTTATATGCTCATTCTCAATTTTGCGGTCTTTTTCAATGCATAAAAGGTTGGTTTCTGCCGTAATACTTTCAAAAAAGAGAATTTTTCTCAAAACCACTTTACAAATACACAAAAATGTGATATACTGAATATGCCAAACAAATTCAATATTCCATTTTACGTAAGCGTGTATTTTTATCTTGGTAAAAATACAGGCTCGGTTTTGCATAGCGTTTACGTTGTGTGGAATGAATTTGTTTGGCGACAATCGGAGTCGTGTGTTTTTCGGTGCGCTGACTTTGGTTGGCGCACTTTTTAGTTCACCGAACGCGGGGAAGTCTCATTTATGAGCAAACAAAAAACAAAAAGAAAAACGGAGGAAACAAAAATGAAAAAAATTGTAGCTGTTCTGCTTCTTGTTGCCGCCCTTGTTACAATGGCGAGCTGCGGCGGTAAGGTTTACGAGGCTGATGCCAAGGAGTTTACATCCAACGGACTCACGATCACACTCACCGATGCGTTTGTTGAAACAAAGCAAGAGGGGTACACTGTTTGCTACGATTCTAAGTCGGTAGCTGTCATCGCCCTCAAGGAATCCTTCTCCCTTGCAGAAGGTGTCAAGGATTGGACACTCGAGTATTATGCAGATCTCATCAAGTCTTCCAACTCGGCACACTCTCCCTCAAACCCCGTAAAGGTTGGCAACCGTATGGTTATTGAATACACCTTCTTTAACCCCAACACCAACGTTACCTATCACTATTATACTTGTATGTATAAGGGAAGCGATGCATTCTGGATGGTTCAATTTGCTTGTGACGTAAACGACATCGAAGAATACAAGCCTTATATGATGCAGTGGGCAGATTCTGTTCGCGTTTAATCAAAAAATATAAAATTTGAATAGCGACTTTCCCAAAAGCAAAGCGGATGAGGCAAAAGCCTCATCCGCCTTCGTTTTCAATTCAAATCTCAATGTTGCCCACTCTGTCCATACCTGTCCAACGGCAGGCATCTTTTTCTTTGCAGTGAGGGCATTTTAATATTGCTTTGTTTGTGAGCTTGGGGGTAAAACCGTTAAAATAGAGTTGGTTCCATTTTTTATAAAATTCTTTGCCGCAGTTAGGGCATACAAAAGGTTTCTCTGCGATTTCTTTACATTCTTCAATGGGACTCGAACTTATCCCAAGATCGATAAATATAACCAAAAGATCAGCGATTGCTGAAAATAAAGTTCTTATCATAAAAACCACCTGTTAGATTATTCAAATTTCATTATTGATAGTCACCCATTCTATCCATACCCGTCCAACGGCACATATCAGTAACCTTACAGTGGGGGCATTTCAAATTTGCTTTTCCAAAGCTTCGAAGAGTGGTATATCTACAAAAAAGCAGATTATACCATTTTTTGTGAAATTCGCTACCGCAGTTAGGGCATACAAAGGGCTTTTCTGCAGTGTTTTTGTATTCTTTAATCCAATAATCCAAACGAATGATACGTAAAATCATAAACAACCTCCATTTGTTTAAGGTGATCAAGAGATGAACAAGTAGTCTCTTGATTATATTATAGCATACAAAAACACTATTGTCAATAGGTTTTGTAAAAATACGGGCTGCCTTCCTGTAAAGACAGCCCATTTGCTTTTATTCATTTTCAAATCGCTTCAAAATTGTTTCATAGGTGAGTCCATAACTCTGGGCAATGTCGCGAGCGTAGCTCTTGCCGTCGGGTTTTGCACGTATAATTTTGAAGGAACGTTTGCCTTCTCCCTTCATACCTGCAACAAGGGTATCGATGGCAACACCACCCGAAGCCTTTGAGCGTGCATTGATGTTGTCGATCTCTGCCGCAAGCTCGTGCAAGTGGGTAGAGAAGAGACATCTGCAACCAACGTGAGCAAGACCGCCAAGCACCTCTGCTGCGATGTAGGAAGCCTCATAGCTACCCGTAGAGGAGAGAGATTCATCAAGAAGAACCAAGCTGTTAGATGTTACACAATCGAGAATCTCGCTCAAACGCGCACATTCCTCACCAAGACGCCCTTTGTCAATGGTGTCGTCCGCGCCCGTCGGGAAGTGTGTGTAGATACCGTCAACGGGAGAGATTACCGCGTGTTCGGCAGGCACGTACATACCAAGCTGCATCATTACTTGCGAAAGACCTATGGCACAGGTAATAACCGATTTACCGCCGCGGTTCGGGCCCGAGAGCACGTAAATGGTTGCGTTTTCATCAAACACAATGTCGTTAGAGACAATTTCATCCTCAATTTTGAGTGCTACGCAGGGATTGTAAAGTCCCACAGCCGAAAAGGCACGTTCTTCCATCGGACGAATTTCGGGCAGGGAAAGCACGCAACCCTTCTTTTGCAGAGCGCGGAGCATATTGGTGCCCTTAACCAAAAATTCAAATTCGGGCATCAGGTTAAGCAGGAACTCGGTGTTCTCCAAAACGTAGGTCTGCACGATCTTCTTCCAAGAACGAAGCGAGGAGCGGTAAACGTCGTTTATGGCACTGTTGAACGCAAGTGAGAGCGCCATTTTTTGATTTTCGCTCTGCTTTTTGCCAAATGGAACAAGGTTTGCAATGCAGGTGTAATTATCGTTTTTAAAATCAAGACGCAAGATTTTGTCAAGCGCGTCACCCGACTTAAAGGTCTCGGCGTTGATCGAGAGAACACCTGCCGAGGAGGGACGAAGCTGTGCATCAAGATTGACGCCAACCGTCACACTTTTGATTTCGCGCACGCGACGCGTCAGCTCGCTGAGCTTTTCGTTCAGCTCGCGGTAATATGTACTCTCTGCAAGCGTTGTAACAAGCTCTGCGAGTGCCAAAAAGGCAGGGCTCTTGAGCTGATCCTTTACCTCGGTCAGGCAGTCGTGCAGAACCTTCACGCTCGAAACGTAAAGCTCGATTTCGGTAATGCTTGAAAGATAATCGTTCGTGTCTCCACTGTCCGCTTCCAAGCGGCGCAGCTCCATAATGTCGTTGAGCACGGGAACGAGCTTGTTCAGCATATCCGTCAAAGCCTCGCAGCGAAGCATATCGTCAAAGGTTGCAATGCGGTAGCGAATGACCTCGGCATCCATTGTAAAGAACTCCGAAAGATCGCGGTTTTTGAGATTGAAGACCTCAAGCAGCCCCAGCTCTTGCAGAGTAAACAGATCAATATCCGGCACGCTTTCGCCGCTATCGTGCTTTTTGCGCAGCTCTTCGTTCGGGTATATCAAACTAAAGGTGTTAAAATCCATAAATAAAGGATCCTTTCTTCCAAAACTATCTATAGTATAACATATTTTTTGTCATTCGTCTATACCGTGGAAGAAAAAAATCAAAAAAATGCTATTGAAAAAGCCGCGAAAATATTGTATAATAGAATAAAAAAGAAAAGGAGGGCAAATGCCGTGAATTTTCATCCTTTTTTGCCGGACTATGGCGTTTTGCCGTCCGCGTATTTCAAAAAGAGTGCCATCACAAACCCAATAGAGCTTTTTTGGAGTGACGACCTGCTCGCCCTTTTGCGCCTTTGCGGAATCAAAGAAGAGCTGATAGGGGAGCGCGCATCGGATTACGACCGCTTTCTCGCCCTTTGCACCGCATTGCCATGGCTTTCGGGGCATCCCACACGCAAGTGGATATTATCGGTGCTGGAGCATCATTTTGATCTGCGTGAATGTCCTGTACAAGAATCAGCTCCCACAATTTGGAAAGCGCTCTGCCAAAGGCTTTTACAAAACCCAATCACTCCCCAAGATCTTGTCAGCGGTGCGTGGCTATGCGATGCTTTGATTGTGCCGAGCGACTTGCCCGAAAGCGTCGTGCCTGTGCTGAATGCCGATCTTCTGCTTGCAACAAGCGCCAAGAATGCCGCCGCGTGGAGTACCGAAATTGCC
>JBGVQK010000005.1:0-14649 GCA_045127455.1 Eubacteriales bacterium | reverse complement strand
AAGGGGTTATTTCGTTTCTTCCTCGCACATAACGTCGTGCATCAGTCTCGCGCCGAGCTTGAACGCATACTCAAAGATAGCCGCTTCGCCGAGGCTCATGTACTCGCTCCAGCAATCGTGGAACTTTTCGAAGATCTCCTTCTGCTCATCGGTGAAGCTTTTCTCGAGGTCCTCGTGGTGGCGTGACATATAGCCGAGCAGTTCTTTCATCTCCTTGGAGTTGGTTCGGCTATCTTCTTGTGGAATAATATTGCCGTGCCAAAGTTCTTGAATCATAGAGTTCATTTGTACACGACCTCCTTCAGCACGATTTCTTCTGCGCTTGCCTTGATGTTATTCATCATCTGCACCCAGCGCATCGGGTCGGAGGCTTTGACTTCCTCGGTCACGCCCATTTGCTTTGCCATCTGTGCGATATGCAAGTCGATCTGTTCGTGCGCCTGCACGTCAACGCGGTGGAGATGTTCATTCAAGCGGTTTTCGGTCAGTAGGGTGGTGTACGTGCCTCTGCGGTGCTGCTTGATAAACGTAAGGTGCAAATTGCCGTACTTGCCGATCTCATAGGTTGTCTGTTCGCCAAGGTCAAGCAGGGGGTAATATTGCTTGCCTCTGCGCTCGTATTCAATTCCATTCTGTATCATTCTATCCTTCATCATTTTAGCCTCCTCTGTGAATCTTTCTGTAGATCTCATGAATATCGTCAAGATGTGTCTGTGATTTTCGCATAATGCTGTTGTACTCCCCGGAGCAGAGAAACGAAAGCAGGTCCTTCTTTTTCACCCAAATGCGAGAGTCGAGCATGATGCAATGGAGTTTATCTTCCACGCACCAGCGGCGGACTACCTTTCGGGGATATCCGGTGATGGCTTCGATGTCCGGCGGGTTCAGCATATCACGGCAGTTCTCCAACCTCTTTTGATAATATTTTTTGAGTGTGGTGGTTTTGAGGTCTTTTTCGGGCAGACAGTTGATGGAGAGTATCCGCTGTTCCACCATCATTTTCAGCGCCTCTTGCCGCTGCCGCTTTTCATCATTGAGTGCCTTCGGGATGGCAAACTTGCAGGGCTGCTTTTGGTATTCCTTGAGCGCGGACATCAGATCTTCTTTCCTGATTGTGTAGCAGTGAGTCTTCTTTTCGCTGATCTCACAAGGAATCAGACCGGCTCGTAGGTAGTATCTTGCGGTTCGTTTACTGATGTGACAAACCACTCGTAAATCCTCAAGGGAGAAGGTGTCGGGCAGATTGGCAATCTCGTTCAGATCGTATATCATTTTTCTCCCTCCTTCGCAGGATGGATCAGGTCATAGATCGCTCGTATGTCGGCAATATGTTGAGGCGATTTTACGTTGATATCGTTGTAGGTAAAAGAGGTCAAAAACCTTATGGCGTCTGCCTTTGCGATCCATAGGCGATTGGTTTTCGCGTGGGCAATCAGCTTCTTTTGCTTGCACCACCGCGTGATGGTTGGAGAACGGTATCCCGTGACGCGCACAAGGTCGGCAACACAGATCAGCTCGGAGGCATCGGCAAGCTTATTTCGGTAATATTCGACCGCCACGTCCGACGCGAGATCCTGCGTTGGGAGGTATATGATGGGGCTTTTACGGATTCCGTTTAAGTGTTGTTTTTCTCTCCAAATTCCCGGGATTTTGTATTTCTCGGGATTTTCCTTGTAGTCTTCAATGGCTTTCAGCAGGGCGGTTTTTTTGACCCGATAACACCGCGTTTTCTTCCCGGTTGTCTCATAGGGAATGAGTCCGCTTTTGAGATAGTACCGCGCATCCAAATGGCTCAAATGGCAGGCGCGGCAAAGGTCTGCCAATGATAAGACGTCCGGCAAGCGTTGAATTTCGTCTAAATCGTAACGCATAAAAAATTCTCTCCTAAATCGTGAAAAATTCTCTCCAAAAAAAGAAAAATCTCGATGTACTGCAGTTGCAACTCTTCTCTCGCGAATTCTCTCCAAATTCTCTCCAAAGTGCAAAAAATTCCTCAAAAAACGAGGGGTCTGTATCGATTCCGATCAATTCGTTTTCATTCATATCGGTTCCAAACAGTCCCAAAAAGCCTTGTAAAATAAGGATTTTCGCGAAACGTTTTAGCCTGAACTGCACCGAACTGAGCTGAAACGGTATTCTTTGGTAGACTTCTTGAAAACCGTTTGGGGGCAACCCCACGGGGGTTCGAATTCCTCTGCCTCCGCCAACAAAAACAGAACATTTGTCTACCGACAAATGTTCTGTTTTTGTTTATCCAAGCCGCAGGCTTGGCATATCATCGCCGCACGAAGTGCGGTGCATATCATCAAGGGCGGGAGGCCGCCCTTGTATCTCATCAGCCCCTTTGGGGCTGTATCTCTCCTGCGGCTTGATGATATACAATGCTTCGCATTGATGATATGCAATTTCTTGCGAAATTGATGATATACACGCCTGCGGCGTGATTTGATGTGATTATTTAATAATACGCAATTCGCCGCCGAGCAACATATATCCTAAAGACTCTGCTATTTTCTGTGATGATATATTTTCAACTTGACATACCCAAAGTGCGAGTTTGTTATCGTCAACAATCGTTTGAGTAGCCGCGGATGCGGTCATTTTGCCGTATCCCTTTCCCCTACATTCAGGACGCACAAAAACCTCCATTGAACAAGTGTTTGCAAACATACCACTGTTGGGTCTGTAATAACTGCAAGCCACCATTCTATTGTTGTCGGTTATACAATACATTGTATCATCAAAATTTTCATCAAGAATAAATCGTTCGTCTCCTCGACAAATCTTCTCAATTTGGTCGGTGCTTTTTGGGATAAAAGTATCCTTAACACAAACGTAGTCCAAAGTATGAACACAGTTGTATTTGATATTCTGCAAAAACTCTTCGCTTGGCTCCAATAAAAACTCGCAAGGATTATAGCCCAACAACTCGAGTATTTCTCGATAGAATAACGGAGAGCAAAGTTTTTTTGCAATATCATTGACTCGGAGATATTCACGAATGGTTTGGATGTGCTTTTCTTGAACACTTACAAAGGTTCTGTTTGCGCTATGAATGATGCGACAGATTTCATTACCTTGAGATGGCACTATTACAGTGTTATGTAATGGTATTCTTACAGTTGTTCGCTCGTAAAGCGAGTCGGATGAAAAATCATCAATTTTTTTCCAGATAGATGTGTTTTGTTTCATAAATTCATACTCCTTAACAATAAAAAATGATGCCGACAAAATCGACATCAATGTTTTATCCTATCAGGGTTGAATTTGAAGCGGACAAATATTATGCGATTTCGTCAAAATAAATCTTTTCATTTTGTCCACCTCCCTTTCTAAAATGTATTGTGGTTTAAGTATACCATATACTAATTATTTTGTCAAGCAAAAATCAATTTTTCTGTTGCTTTTTTGTCTCGAGTCTGCTATACTAATAGCGGACTCTTTTATTAGCTTAAAAAGGAGATTATTATGACTGAATATGATGATCCTATCGTCGGTGCAATTCAATCAGCTGTATCTGTTCCCGTAGACGTGGAATGTGAAGGATACCCCGATGTCATTTTTAATATCGTATTTAACAAGCACCCCGATGACGCTATGATTGTAAAAAGTGTTTCCGCTTTGGAAAACTATATGCTTTCATATAACAAATTGCATTTTTTCAGACCTATTCATTATGTCTCCGGCATTGATAGCTTGCCAAAACCCGCCACGGTTTTTTCCGTTTGTATTCACATGGACTGCGGAAACGCCAATCCCAAGGCGTTGATCGGAGCTGTCAAGGCGATAGCCGACACACAACTCCCAATATATCGAATAATACTGGAATAAACGATAACTTTTGTGAGGATTTTATGGACTCTATCTTTTTTGTTTTTGAAATCATCGGTGTAATTGCGTTTTCGCTTTCGGGGGCGCTGACCGCGATGAAAAAGGAAATGGACGTTTTTGGTGCGTGTGTGCTCGGCATGACAACCGCGATCGGCGGAGGCATCATTCGCGACCTGATACTTGGCGTCAATCCGCCTGCGGCGTTCGTTGACCCCTTGCAAGCGGTTCTTGGGCTCGCCATTCCCGCGCTTACCTATCTGCCCTTTATTCAAAAGTTCTTTGCGCGCAACAAGCACAAGGTACACACGCTCTCGTTAATGATTGCCGACTCGGTCGGTCTTGGCGTGTTCACCGTTGTGGGCGTGAACGCCTGCTTTGAGAATTTGCCCAATCCCAACGCGTTCACCGCCATCTTCTTGGGTGTGATCACGGGTGTTGGCGGCGGTGTGCTGCGCGACGTGTTCTCGATGAATTTGCCCAAGATATTCGTAAAGCATTTTTATGCTTGCGCCTCGATTGCGGGTGCGATCGTTGCCTTTTTTATGCACGTGTATTTTGATGCTTTGCTTGCATCGATCGTTGGCGCGGCTGTGGTCATCACGCTTCGCTTTTTGGCATCCTTCCTGCGTTGGAATTTGCCAAAGCCTAAATATCCCATTGAAGAAGAAAAATAAAAAAACACGGGGAAAGCTTCCTTTAGAGCTTTCTCCGTGTTTTATTCTTCTTCTATATCTTCCACGTCTATGCGGCGCGCCTTGCAGGTGCAAATGCCTATAAAGTCGATCAGGCGGCGGTAATGCTTGCAGCCATAACAGCCATCCTCATGGTATTTTCCAACATAGTAGAGACAAACGTCTTGCATTTCGGTAGCGAAGGGGTAGCCTTCGTTATCATATTGCGGATTTTTGATAAAATCAGGATAGAGCGGCACCGGCTTGACCATTGGGTTGTAGCGGTCACATTCTTCGTAGTATCCGTAATAAAGATCAAATGTGCGACCTGCGTGCTCGATGCGCGCGTAAAGGTCGCCTTCTTTGGGTCCGTCATCTTCTTGATGATTGCGCTTTAAGATCCGCTTGAACATGGATTGTCTCCTTCCTGAAAAATTGGACAAAAACAGCCCCGGGGATTGTAAAAGTGAAAGGGTGAAAGAAACAATCCCGAGGCTCTTTTATTACGGCTGTAAAAACAGCCTCGATTTTTTCCGAAAACCAAAAGGGTGAAAAACGGCTTATCGGCGGCGCGCATCGTGCAGAGAAAACACCAAAATCTACCGCACGATTGCGCCATTGGGCTTAGAACGTCCACTTTCCTCGCCCGTGACAATAGTATAGCAAAATTTCATTCTTTTTGGTATTACCTAAAATAAGATTTTTAGGTCTAATTTTTTCTTGTTTTTTTCTTTTTTTCGGATAAAATCGGTCATTTTGATATATCTTTTTTGAGGTTTTTTGGATATATAAAGTGACCGCAATTAAAGAACCTTTGCAAATTCGCGACGGGACATTCCCGTCTTTTCGCTTGCGACACGTATCGACTGCTTGACGACCGACACCGACATATGCAGCTTTTCGGCAATTTGCGCGTTGCTCAAGCCGAACGCTGCAAGCTTGGCAACCTCGCGCTCTCTAACAGAAAGCGTTGTTGCAAGCGTTTTGCCGCGCACGCTTCCGCTCAAGTGAGACCAGCCCTCGTTATACACGCGATAGAGCGATCTGACCGCTTGCCACGCCTCGGGAGAGATGCGCATCATACGTTGCTCCAGCAAGGAGTCCACCGCACGGCAGTACTCTGCAAGGAGCCCGTAAAGCTTATCGGGAAGCGCAAGGGTGATGGCTTGGTCGAGATGTCGGGCGGCTTGCTCGTCGTCACCGCCGTTGTGGTACATTGCCGCGCAGTTTAGGCGCAGACAAATTTCAGAAACGAGCGAGCTATCGGCTTGCGCCTGCGATATCATTGGCTCGAGGGCACAGGGGAGCACACGCATCAAAGAAAGGCCTTCCATTCCCTCTATCGAGTATTCGCCCGTTGCAACGCTATATGCCGCCGCGTTCAGGTATTTTGCGTAATAAACGCGCGCTGCGGGGAGTGCATCCTTATGTAGGGGCTCAAAACACCCCAAACGGAACCAATCGGGAAAGTCGGTAACGTTATAAAGCATAATGTCGACCGCGCAAATGGCAAACAGCATAATGTCGCGGTCGAGGTCGGTTTTGGCAGGGGCTTCGGAAATATGCATCTTTGCCGTGCGCCAAAGCTCAAGGTCTCCGCGCCATACGGCGCACTGCGCCAAAAGCATTCCTGCGGAAATGACCGCATAAAAGCTTGAATGCTTGCCCAACAGATAACTCGCGCTTGCGTAGACCTTATCAATTTCGCCGCGCGCATAAGCGACCTCGGCACAAAACAGCTCCTTTGCCTCTTGGTGGTAGAGCAGCTTTTGCGAAGCCTCGTCCGCCGTCCCGGGAACACTATAAAGATCCGTCATAACCAAAAACGGCGACTTGCGAGGGAGCGGCTGATTTTCTTCGTCGAGGACTCTGCCCTCTTTGGTGCGGCGGTCAACGGGACGCTCGGCATCCTCGGGAACCATCCACGCACGCCCAAAGCGTGCGGCGCCCGCGATCTTGCCCTCTTTGCACAAGATCTGAACCGCGCGAGCGGAAACGCCCCATTTTGCGGCGATCTCTTCGATCTTTAAATAATTCATCCTGCCCTCTCCTTTCTCGTCTTTTCATTCTTCGTTTTTGCGAAAAAATGCTTTTCGTTTTCGCGAAAACAAATTCTTCGTTTTTACGAAGATTATTATACCACAAAAAAGAAAATTTGTCAAGACCTCGAAAAGATTTTTTAATCCTCTTCAAATTCCAAAAAAGAGTTGCTTTTTGTCGCGCAGTATGATATAATGAGGGCAGAACGCACTTTTGCGCAAAAAGGAGGGATACCTTGAAGCTGATCGTTTGCCTGGATGATGCGGGCGGTATGATGTTCAATCACCGTCGGCAAAGCCGAGACCGCGTGCTGATTGCCGATATGACCCGACACACCCAAAACGCCTCTTTGCTGGTAAGCCCTTATTCGGCTCCTCTGTTTGACGAAAGCACTCCGCACCTGCGTGTCGTCCCCGATCCGCTTGCTATAGCAAAGCGTGACGATTATTGCTTTTTGGAGGACACTCCCCTACCCCCAACGCTTGACGCGACAGACGAGCTGATCATTTACCGTTGGAACCGTCGTTACCCCTCGGACGTTTGCTTTACCTGCGATACCGCGGCATTCGCTTTGGTGGAAAGCTGCGAATTTGCAGGGTCCTCGCACGATAAAATTACAAAGGAGATCTGGAAAAAATGAAATTCTTCCGTCACTCGCGCTTCGCGCTGATCGCACTGCTCTTGGTGCTTGCAACACTGTTTTCTTCCTGCAACCTTCTGCCGGGATTTGTAGAAACAACAACGCCGACGGGTAGTGGGTTTGGCACAACACCCGCTCCCAACGATCAAACAACACCGCCCGAAAACAACCAAACGCTCCCTTCCGGCGAGCCATTTGCAGGCCCGTTTGGCATCGAGATCCCCGGGTATTCGGGCAAGATCTACGTTGCGATCAACAACAACACGCCCTATTTTGACAAGGACGATTACACAACAAACTCCTATGAGACCTATTCTGCTCTCGATTCTCTTGGCCGTTGCGGCGTGGCAATGGCGTGCATTGGCAAGGATCTGATGCCAACGGATGCGCGCGGTGACATTGCAGGTGTTACCCCCTCGGGTTGGTGGCAAGCCTCTTATGATGTTGTTGACGGAAAGTACCTCTACAACCGCTCTCACCTGATAGGCTGGCAGCTTGCGGGCGAGAACGACAACGAAAAAAACCTGATTACCGGTGCGCGCACCTTTAATCAGGAAGGAATGAAGCCCTTTGAGGATATGGTTGCCGACTACGTAAAGGAAACAAACAACCACGTTCTTTACCGCATTACTCCTGTTTTTGTTGGCGATGAGCTTGTAGCACGCGGTGTTTTGATGGAAGCTTGGTCGGTTGAGGACAACGGCGACGGCATTTGCTTTAACGTATTTGTTTACAACAACGAGCCCGGCATTGAGATCGACTACAAAACAGGCAAGAGCCATCTTGCGGGCGAGGAGCCCCCAACGTCCGACGGCGAGGTAACCAAATATATTGCAAACACAAACCCCAACAGTATGAAATTCCATAAGCCCACCTGCTCAAGCGTTTCTAAAATGAGCGAGCAAAACAAGCTTGAAGTTACAGCAACGCGCGAGCAAATGATTGCCGACGGCTATAGCCCCTGCGGCATTTGCAATCCTTAAGATCATTTGTATATACATACACCAAAGCGACCGCTCTGCCTCGTGCCGAGCGGTCGTTTTCTTCTATAATAGTTATAATATAAAAAGCGCAAGGCAACGGCAGAGCCGTTGCCTTGCTTTATTTTGCAAGAATTATTAAACTTTTAGGTTAATAATTATTTTGTGGGAACGAGAACGACGAGAGCAGTTGCAAGTTCTTCAGCAGTCATAGCCTTACCATCTTCTCTCTTAACGGTGAAGTAGTAGTAAGCATATCTTGCGCCCAGAGTGGGATCAAGTTGAGTGGTGAAGTCTGCGCCCTTGTCGCCCCAGTAGTTACGTACTGCAAAGGTGCTGATATCGCAACGGCCTACGCGAGCAGGGTTAGCGTTATCAATATCTCTACGAGTTACGTTCCAACCGTCGATCTTGCCGTCATAACCAGCAGCAACCTTAATGATAGCGCCTACAGGAATTTCAGCATTGGTGAATACTGCAGTGGAGGAAGCGTTGATGGTGCTATCCTTCATTACGTACATGTTGTGGATGTCCTTGTTATCCCATTCCTTGCCGAGAGTCCACTTAAGGTCGATAGCAGTGAATTGAACGCCGCAGGTGGTGCACTTGTTGTCTGCATCCAGAGTGTGGTTCAGACGAGCGTTGTCACCGGTTGCATTAAGCTCTACGATAACTTCGTCACAAGCGGTGCAATCGTAGATGTTCTCTCTTTGAGAGATGCAGGTAGGATCGTTGGAAACGATGAGATCGCCCTTTACGTGACCCTTAGCAGCGATGGTTTCGGTCTTTACAACGTTGCACTCTGTGCACTTGTAAGCCTTGTAGCCAGCCTCGGTGCAGGTTGCTTCCTTAGAATCGGTGGGCTCTGCAGACCAGGTGTGCTCGTGAGGAGCGGTCCATTCACCGGTCTTGGTGAAGTACAGATGTCTGATGTAAACGGAATCGCTAACATCACCGCTCTGCCATACTTCGTCGGTGATAGCGCTGAAGGTTACGGTGTTGGGACCTGCAACCAAGTTCAGCTTAAGGGATGCGCCATAGATGTATGCGGACTTGGTGTTGTCATGGTCTCTTACCATAGCAACGTCGATTGCGCTGAGGAGGAAGTCGAAATCGAGAACTTGCTCGTTTTCGGTACCGCCGTTAACGGTGATCTTGTTGCCGCGCTGGGTAGCGCTAGCAAGTCTGGTGTGAATTGCGAAATCATAAACGCCGGTTTCGGGAACGTTTACGATGAACTCGATCTTCGCGCCTTCGTTACCTGCGAGGTATACGCTTACGAAAGGATCGGGGTTTTCAAAACGCTTACCGCCGGAGGTGTTAACAACTTCATCATAGTAGATGTAGTCATTGCCTCTGGTGTTGTTGGGGTTAGCCCAAGCGTCTTGTGCGGAAACGCTGATAGCATTCTTGAATGCTTCGGGGAGAACGGGAGCGATGGTAACGATATCGTTAGCAAAGGTGTTGATTGCGGGATATTCGCAAGCTTCGCCGCAAACTTCGCACTTGCTGCCTGCAACGAGGTTTTCGGGATGGGTGTGACCGAGAGCGTTAACGGTTTCATAGGTCTTGTCGCCGCATTCGCAGGTCAGTTCCCACTTACCTGCTTCGGTACAGGTAGGAACGATGGTCTCTACTACAGTGTAGGAGTGACGGTGATCGCTAACAACTGCGTTTTCAACGGGAGTCCAGATTTGGATAGAAGGCTTAGAACCGGAGTTGCAGAGAATAGAAATGGTGATGTGGCCATTCCAGAAGGAATCGTCCATAACCTTGGTTACGGGACCTGCAAAACGTGCAGGACGAGCGTTGTTAACGTTCTTATCCTTCAGCATTTCGGGGTATACCCAAACGCCACCGGTTACAACGAAGAGGGAGCCTTCGGGAAGAGTGTCTCTATCGATCCAGTTGGAGGTAGACCAACCGTTGATAGCGTAGAAGGATGTAGGAGGCTTTTGTTGGTTAACCTTTGCAGCCTGGTTGTCGTTCCAAACAATCTCATATTGCTCGTAAGCTTTGCAGTTTACGCAAACGCCGTCGTCGCCAGCCTTGTGGCCGAGAGCCTTAACGGTGGTTTCCTTTACAGCGCCGCAGGTTGCGCAGCTGTAAATTCTGCAGCCTGCTTCCATGCAGGTTGCGGGAGTGTAAACGTCAGGACGGGTGCTGAATTCGCAGGTTGCGTGCTCAAAGCCGCAAACTACGCACTTGCCGTCAACAACGTAGTGTTGCTTGTTAGCTTCGCAGTTCCATGCGAAGAACAGGTCTCTGATGTGCTGGGTCTTAGCGGTTTGGCCGGGAGCGGTGATCTTGATTTCGTTTTCGCCTTCCTTAAGGGTTACCTGGAAGCCGTATACGTAAGTACCGATCAGGAAATCGTTGCTCAGGAGCTTCTTGGTGGTGTCATCAAGAGCTGCGGAGGAATCGTTGCTCCAACCGTAGGAGTACTCGATTTGCTTTTCGCCGTTAACGGTGATAGCTGCTTCACGATATCTTGCATCCTTCAAACGGATGTGGATAGCGAGATCGTAAACGCCGGCCTTAGGAGCGGTTACCTTGTAAAGCAGGTAGCTGTTTGCCTTGTTGCCGTCGGATACGTAGAAGTGAGCGTAAGGAAGCTTGGAAGCGTCGCCGCCCTTAGCTTCGTCGTACTCACCGTGGTCTACAGTGGTAAGGCTATCAACCTTTGCGTTGATGTGGAGAACGTAATCTTCTCTGAATTGCTCAGGAAGCATGTTAGCCATGGTGAATACGTCACCCTTTTCATCTTTATCCATATCAAAGATGGAGGTTACTTCCATGGTGTTGGGGGTAGCTTCGCAGTATTTGCACTTGCCGTTTTCAACGATGTGCTCGTGCTTTGCTTCAACAAAACCACACTCGGTGCAAACGCCCCAGGTTGCGTTGAAACGTTGTTCGTTGTTAGCTACGTCTTTTTGGTAGCTGTGGTCGCCATTTGCGCATTGCTTCCATACAAAGAACAGGTCTCTGATGTGTTGGGTCTTAGCGGTTTGGCCGGGAGCGGTGATCTTAATTTCGTTTTCGCCTTCCTTAAGGGTTACTTGGAAGCCGTATACGTAAGTACCGATCAGGAAGTCGTTGCTCCAAAGCTTCTTGGTGGTGTCATCAAGAGCTGCGGAGGAATCGTTGCTCCAACCGTAGGAGTACTCAACTTGCTTTTCACCGTTAACGATGATAGCAGCTTCACGATATCTTGCATCCTTCAGACGGATGTGGATAGCGAGATCGTAAACGCCGGCCTTAGGAGCGGTTACCTTGTAAAGCAGGTAGCTGTTTGCCTTGTTGCCGTCGGATACGTAGTAGTGAGCGTAAGGAAGCTTGGAAGCGTCGCCGCCCTTAGCTTCGTCGTACTCACCGTGGTCTACAGTGGTAAGGCTATCAACCTTTGCGTTGATGTGGAGAGCGCCCTCTGCTCTGAATTGCTCGGGCAGCATGTTAGCCATGGTGAATACATCACCCTTGCTATCGCCGTTCATATCAAAGATGGAAGCTACTTCCATGGTGAAAGGAACTGCTTCGCAGTACTTGCACTTGCCATTTTCAAGAATGTGCTCGTGCTTTGCTTCAACAAAACCACAATCGGTGCAAACGCCCCAGGTTGCGTTGAATCTTTGAGGATTGTTAGCTACGTCTCTCTTGTAGGAGTGCTCGCCGCTTGCACATGCGTTGTAAGCGAAGAACAGGTCTCTGTAGTGTTGGGTCTTAGGAGTTTGACCGGGAGCAGTGATCTTGATTTCGTTTTCGCCTTCCTTAAGGGTTACTTGGAAGCCGTAGATGTAAGAACCAATCAGGAAATCGTTGCTCAGGAGCTTCTTTTGTTCGTCGTTGAGGTTGCCATCTGCACTCCAACCATAGGAGAACTCAACTTGCTTTTCGCCGTTGATGGTGATGGTTGCTTCACGATATTTTGCATCCTTGAGTCTGATGTGGATAGCGAGATCGTAAACGCCAGCCTTAGGAGCGGTTACCTTGTAAAGCAGGTAGCTGTTTGCCTTGTTGCCGTCGGATACGTAGAAGTGAGCGTAAGGAAGCTTGGAAGCGTCGCCGCCCTTAGCTTCGTCGTACTCACCGTGATCTACAGTGGTAAGGCTATCAACCTTTGCGTTGATGTGGAGAACGCCCTCAGCTCTGAACATTTCGGGAAGCATGTTAGCCATGGTGAATACATCGCCCTTGCTGTCGCCGTCCATATCAAAGATGGAGGTTACTTCCATGGTGAAAGGAACTGCTTCGCAGTACTTGCACTTGCCATTTTCAAGAATGTGCTCGTGCTTTGCTTCAACGAAACCACAATCGGTGCAAACGCCCCAGGTTGCGTTGAAACGTTGTGCGTTGTTAGCTACGTCTCTTTGGTAGCTGTGAGCAAGAGCTGCTGCGAGCTGGGTCTCACAAACAGTACAGATTTGAGCGGTGGTGCAGGTTGCTGCTTCGCCGGGGGTGTGGCCGAGAGCTGCTACGAGTACTTCGTTACATACGGTACAGGTTTGAGCAGTGGTGCAGGTTGCTGCTTCGCCGGGGGTGTGCTCGCCGGTTGCAGGAATCTCTTCGGTTTCGGTTGCGCCACAACCTTCAGCTTCACAGGTGTAGGTTACTTCGCCTGCTGCAACGCAAGTGGGAGCAACAGTTACTTGACCTGCATCCCAAGTGTGAGCTACAACGGCAATGTCCATTTGGGGGACAAGGATTTCACCGCACTCGGAGCACTTTTTGCCGGCAGTCTTACCGGTGGTGGTACAAGTGGGTGCTACTGCAGGAATAGACTCCTCAGTATGTACGTGTTCGGTGTTTTGGGGTGTGGTCTCTTCGGGTGTGGTTTCTTCAGGTTTGAACAAATCACACGAAGCGATCGCAAGCATCAGGACCATAGCAAAAACTATAGCCAAAATGCGAAGAACGTTTTTAGTCTTCATACTAAAAAACCTCCATAAAAAATTTAGAGCTTTGCTCCATGGCAACATTATACCATAATAGGGAAAATTTTGTGTGGTTTTTCATAAAAAGTTCACAAATATTTTTTTGTTTTTGTCTACCTTTTTCCTCTTTGGACATACCCGCATATTTTTTGTCCAACGAGGAAATGTACGATGGTGCTTTTTACTATATTTATATATAAATGACCGCTTCGAAATGGTAATTTTGAACGCTTTATTTCGTTAAAATGAGCGCAAAAAAAGAGTCGGATCGCGAAAAAACCGACTCTTTTTTATCCTTATTTCTTTTCAAATCCGTGCACAAAGCCCGAGACGTCTGCCGAGCAGATATCTCCCCCGATCACGCGGTTGCGGTACACCAAAACGTTGGCATATACCGTGCCCTCGTAGCCCTCATAATTTTTGATGGCGAAGGTGTAGCGCGTGACGTCCTTTCCGCGGTATTTGGTCAGGTTGAGCCCCTGCGACTTTTGCAGCTCGTTGTAGGCGGCAAAGATCTTGTCGAATTCCGAAGGAATTGTAACGGTTTTTTCCTCGATTGGCGTTGCTTCTACCTCCCACCCGAACTGTGCCAAAAAATTGGCGGCATCGGATGGCGTTTTGACCTTATCGTAGGAATATTTCACCTCGGCATCGGCATCTGCCGCAGGCTCGTTTGGAATTGCATAGGTTGGAACAAACGCGATCAGCGTGATCAAAACCGTTAACGCCACGCAAATAACCCCCACCATTTTAATAGTGCTTGCACGCAAAGAGTAAACAAACATTTTCGGCCTCCCAATATTCAAAAAGTTTCTTGTTGCAATATATGAGGCTAATATGCGTTTTATTCCTCAACTCTTTTTTGACACGCCCTCGCGCTTTTTCTGTTATTTTTTTGTGATTTTTTTGTTATTGCTATTGACTTAGGAGCGAAGTTATTGTATAATGGAATAAATCCAAAAAGGAGGATCTTTTTTATGGCTAACTCTGTAAAACCCAATTACGTAATGAGAAAAAGCGCTTGGAGCGTTATTCGCCCTTGGCACATTTTGCTCTCCTTCCTGATCGTTCCTCTCATCATTATGATCGTAAAGATCATCAACGTTAAGGACGACACGATCTCCTTCTACAACAACAAGGTCGTTCAAAGATGCGGCATCTTTTCCAAGCACGAAAGAACCAATGTTTTAACGCGCGTGCTTTCCGTAACCGTAAAGCAAACCTTCTGGGGCAGAATTTTCAACTACGGCACGATCTACGTAGACGTTGTTGGTAAGTGGGATATCAATATGCGCGGCGTAAAAGACCCCATGGGCGCAAAAGAGTATCTGGAAAGATTTGTTGCAACCAACAGAGGTATGCACCAAGTGATCTCGGACTAAATCGCAGCTTTACATTTCAAAAAAGACAGAGACTTAGAGCAGTTCTCTAAAGGACAGTTTTGCAAGAATACGGTATATCTCGAAAGAGGTATGCCGTATTCTTGTTTTTTCGTCCTTATGCGGATTTACGGATTTCTTCCATCGTTTTGAGTAGTTCAGTTTCGTCGGGAAGAT
>JBGVQK010000004.1:0-6042 GCA_045127455.1 Eubacteriales bacterium | reverse complement strand
CCAACAATCGTGGAACTTTTCAAATGTTTCTTTCTGTTCGTCGGAAAAGCCTTTCTCCAAGTCCTCGTGATGCCTCGCCATATATCCGAGCAATTCTTTCATTTCTTTAGAATTAGTTCGGCTGTCTTCTTGCGGTATGATATTTCCGTGCCAAAGTTCATTGATAATCGACTTCATACCAACACCACCTCCCGCAAAACGATTTCTTCAGCGCTTGCCTTGATGTTGTTCGTCTCAGCAACCCAACGGAGCATATTGCGAGCTTTCAAATTCTCGTCGATACCTGTTTCGGTAGCGAGGCGGGGGATGATGGTTTCAAGCATTTCGTTTGCTTGTACGTCGATTTCGTGGAGATGGGAGTTAAGTTTGCCTTCAGTCAAAAGCGTGGTGTACCTTCCGCGACGGTGGTTCTTGATGTAATCAAGATGCATCTGTCCATATTTGCCAATCTGATAGTCAGTCTGTTCGGGAAGGGTTACGTTAGGAATAAGGTGTCCGTTTTCTTCGTGATAAGTCCCACCAAGGTTTTCATACAATGTTTTCATTACAGTATCTCCATTCAAATAAATATTTGCGATATACTGTATCGATTGTCTTTACCACTATTTTTTGAAACCTTCGTTATGGGACATCAAGAGAGGTCTCTGTCCTTTTTGCATTTGCAGAAAATCAAACGTTAAAACGGAAGAATACGATATCTCCATCCTGCATGATGTACTCTTTGCCTTCGCTGCGGAGCACACCGGCCTCTTTAGCGGCGTTCATCGAGCCGTGCTTTACAAGGTCATCGAAAGCAACGATCTCAGCACGAATAAATCCGCGTTCGATATCCGAGTGAATTTTGCCGGCTGCCTTAGGAGCCTTGGTGCCCTTGCGAATGGTCCAAGCGCGGCACTCATCGGGGCCTGCGGTCAAGAAACTGATAAGACCAAGCAGGGCATAACTTGCCTTGATGAGTCTGTCAAGACCGCTTTCTTCAATGCCGAGGTCGGAAAGGAACATTTCCTTTTCTTCTGCGTCAAGCTGTGCGATCTCTGCTTCGATCTGGCAGCAGATGGGAATGATTTGCGAGTGCTCGCTTGCCGCGTGCTCTTTAAGCGCGACGTAAGCGGCATAATCGGTAGGCTCGCTTGCGGCATAGTCCTCGCTGACGTTTGCAACGTAAATAACGGGCTTGCGTGTGAGCAGGGGAGTGTCATAGAGACAAGCTTCCTCGTCCTCGTCGAGTTCAACCGTGCGTGCGCATTTGCCTTCGGCAAGAGCCGCCATCAGCTTTTCAAACACGGCAAGCTCTGCGGCATACTTTTTATCTGCCTTCATTGCCTTTTTGGTACGATCGATGCGGCGTTCGAGAATTTCCATATCCGAAAAGATCAATTCAAGATTGATGGTCTCAAGGTCACGCATCGGGTCGATCTTACCGTCTACGTGAATGATGTTGTCATCCTCAAAGCAACGCACAACGTGCAAAATGGCGTCAACCTCGCGAATGTTACCAAGGAATTGGTTGCCAAGACCTTCACCTTTGGAAGCACCCTTAACAAGACCTGCAATGTCAACAAATTCGATAACTGCGGGAGTGTACTTGTTGGGGTGGTGCATATCTGCAAGAAAATCAAGACGCTTATCGGGAACGGTTACCACGCCCACGTTGGGCTCAATGGTGCAAAATGGATAGTTAGCCGATTCCGCGCCCGCGTTTGTCAGTGCGTTAAAGAGCGTGCTCTTTCCCACGTTGGGAAGTCCCACGATACCAAGTTTCATTTGTTTTGTGCTCCTTTGTCTTTTTATCCTAACCATTATATCATAGAATGTAGGTTTTTGCAATAGCAACGCAAAAATTATTTCAATACTTTTGCAAAAATCAAAAGGAATGTGAATGTTACAAAACTTTTACCAAACCGCGAATTCTCGTTTATAATTTTAATTTGAGAAAAATATGAAAACTTTTAATGAATTTTGAACAAAAAACGGCTCTGATTTTCTATAAAATGACAAAAAACACGGTGTTTTGCACAAAAATCATGAAAAATCAAAAAAATGTTCAAAAACCATTTGCAATTTATTCGATTTTATGTTATAATGTTTTCACAACAAAAAAACGCTGTAAATGAACAAATTGTTTCAAAATTCATATTTTCGTCACGATATCATCTTATTTACATTTTATAATGTTTTTTGACGAATTGGTTCTGCGGAAAGGAGAACAATATCTATGACCGATACTAAAATTTTGATTATTGATGATGATTCGGGCATAACCGAGGTGCTCAAATCCTATTTTGAAAATGAGGGCTATGACGTTAAGGTTGCAACCGATGGTATGGAGGGCTTGAACTATTTTAAAATTTTCTCTCCCGACCTCGTTCTTCTGGACGTTATGCTTCCCAAAAAGGACGGTTGGCAGGTTTGTCGCGAGATTCGCGAGATCTCTTCCAAGCCCATCATTTTCGTTACTGCCAAGAGCGATGCCTTTGATACGGTTCTCGGTCTTGAGCTCGGTGCCGATGATTTTGTAACCAAGCCCTTTGATATCAAGGTTCTTTCTGCACGCGTAAAAGCGGTTTTGCGCCGTTGTCGTGCAAGCACGCGTCAAAGCGAAGAGGAAGTTATCAAGTTTGAAAATATTGAGATCAGCCTGCAAAAATACGAGCTGAAGCTCAGCGGTCGCTCGGTGGATATTCCGCCCAAGGAGCTTGAGCTTTTGTACTTTTTGGCATCCAACTACAATCGCGTATTTACACGTGACCAGCTCCTTGACAAGGTTTGGGGCTTTGATTACCTTGGCGACTCTCGCACCGTTGACGTACACGTTAAGCGCCTGCGCGAAAAGCTTGAGGGTGTATCCGATAAATGGGTTCTCAAAACCGTTTGGGGCGTTGGCTACAAATTTGAACTCCTAAACTGATCCTTACCGCAAATAAAAAAGGAGAAGAGATATGTCAGAACAGCAAAACAACCAACCAAAGCAAAACTCGGTGTCTGATGATTCCTATTCCTTTTATTGGAATTACAATGAGCAGCTCGCATACGACCGTAATAAAAAGGAAAAGAAGGGAAAGCGCGGTGTCATTATTTACGTCAGCATTCTCACAGCCGTTTTTCTTGTCTGCTTTGCGCTTCTTGCCGTAACCATTGTCCTCTATGGACAGGGGAACGCAGCTCCGCCCGTAACGCAAGAGCCGCAAAATCCGCAAACCCAGCCGCCAATGAGCACGTCTGCTGTTGCCGAGATGGTAAGCCCCTCTGTGGTGCTTGTGCAAGCCGCTACCGATGCGGGAACCAGCAGTGGCACGGGTTTTTTCCTCACAAATGACGGCTACATTGCAACCAACCATCACGTGATAGAGGGGGCAACGCAAATTCGTGTTACCCTTTATAGTGGTGAGGCAAAGGATGCAACTCTGATCGGCTATCGCGCCGAGGATGATCTGGCTGTCCTTAAAATTCTGGGCAAAGGGTATCCTGCTGCAGCACTCGGTGACTCAAACGCCCTTGCAGTTGGCGACGTTGCCATTGCCATTGGTAACCCGGGCGGTGTTGACGGTGGATGGTCGACTACACAAGGCATCATTTCTGCTCTCAACCGTACAATTTCGATAGAAGAGCCCGCATATTTTAGCGAAATGAAGATGATCCAAACCGACGCGCAGGTCAATCCCGGTAACTCGGGCGGACCTCTTTGCAATGCCTCGGGCGAGGTTATCGGCATCATCACACGCAAAATGAGCGATTTTGAAGGCATTGGATATGCAATTCCCATTACCGAAGCAAAGCTTACCTTGGATGCGATTATGGAAGATAGACTCGATGGCTTTGTATCTGCCGTTTCCAAGTCTCGCCCCAAAATCGGCATTACCGGAACAGAAATTACCAAAGGCGAAAAGTTTACCTTAGGTGGTGTAGAATATTCCGCTCCCGTTCCCGGATTTTTCGTTTTGGAGATTTCTCCCAACACCGGTGCTTACGGCATTGTGGAGATCGGTGATATTCTTTGCTCGGTAAACGGTGTTACCGTTACCAATCTTGAAGAATTCAAAAACGAGCTTTACAAATGCTACGTTGGGCAAAAGGTGACCTTTGATATCTACCGCAAGGGTCAAAAAAAGACTGTTGAAATCACGCTTGGCGTGTCATAAGCCTTTAAAAGGATGCAGAAATTGTATTTCTGCATCTTTTTTTCTCTATAACTCTTGACGAGTGGGGCATTTTTGTTTATAATGTAGAAAAGGTTACAGAAAGAGGACTGCACAATGAGAGTGGTAATTAAAATTGGTACGTCAACGCTCGCCCACGCAAACGGACGCCTCAACATTCGTCGCGTCGAGGAGCTTTGCAAGGTGATCAGCGACCTCAAAAACAGCGGATATGAGATCATTCTTGTTTCGTCCGGTGCTATCGGCATGGGCGTTGGCAAGCTGTTGCTAAAGGAAAAGCCGCAGGATATACCCACCAAGCAAGCTGCTGCCGCTGTAGGGCAATGCGAACTGATGTACACCTATGACCGTCTCTTCCAAAAATACCACCACACTGTGGCACAGATCCTTCTCACCGGCTCCGACTTTAAGCATGACGACCGCTATCACAACTTCCAAAACACGCTGACGCGTCTTTTGGAGCTTGAGGTCCTGCCCATCATTAACGAAAACGATACAATTGCCACCGAAGAGATCAAGGTGGGCGACAATGACACGCTTTCCGCTATGGTTGCCGCAAGCGTGGGGGCAGATTGCCTGGTTCTGCTTTCCGACATTGACGGACTTTATACCGCCGATCCGCACAAATGTGCCGATGCAAAGCTGATTCACAACGTAAATGAACTCACCCCCGAAATTATGGCTTTGGCAGGCGATGCAGGCTCTTCTTTGGGAACGGGCGGTATGAAGACCAAGCTGCACGCCGCCGAGCTTTGCCGCGATGCGGGTTGCGAAATGGTCATTTTCAACGGTGCCGAGCCCAACCTTTTGTACGACCTTTTTGAAGGAAAAGAGGTCGGCACGCGCTTTTTTGCAATGGGAGGAAGAGCATGACAACACTTGAAATTTTGCAAGGGGCAAAGAGCGCAACGCGCGCACTTTCGCTGCTTTCTACCGAAGAAAAAAATCAAGCGCTTCTATCTATGGTAGATGCGCTCATATCCGATACCGATGCAATTCTTGCCGCCAACGCGGCAGATATAGAAGGGGTCAAGGGCTTGATGAACGAGGTTATGATCGACCGCCTTCGTCTGACACGCGAGCGCATTGCTTCTATGGCAGAGGGCATTCGCGACGTTGTAAAGCTGCCCGATCCTGTAGGAAAGATCATCGAGCGTTTTACTCGTCCAAACGGTATTCAGGTCAGTAAGGTCCGTGTACCGATGGGGGTTGTTGCTATTATTTACGAAAGTCGCCCCAACGTCACTTCCGATGCCGCAGCTCTGGCGCTCAAAAGCGGCAACGTCTGCGTTCTGCGCGGCGGAAAAGAGGCGTACCGTTCTTCTACGGCTATTGTAAAAGCCCTCAAAAAAGGACTTGCATCTCTTGATTTACCCACAACCTTTGTCAATATTCTCGAAGATACCTCTCGCGCAGGGGCTAACGAATTGATGACGGCTACCGAGTACGTTGATCTGCTCATTCCGCGCGGCGGTGCGGGTCTTATCCGCGCTTGCGTAGAGAATGCAAAGGTTCCTTGTATCCAAACGGGAACAGGCATTTGTCACGTTTACGTGGATGCTGAAGCCGATCTCGATATGGCACTGAATATCATTGAAAACGCCAAAACCTCGCGCACCTCGGTTTGCAATGCAGAGGAGGCCTGCCTTGTCAGTCGTAAGGTTGCAAAGGAATTTTTACCTCGTCTAAAGGATCGTCTTGTCGATGCACGTATTCGTGACGGCAAAACACCTGTTGAGCTTCGCGTAGATGCCGAGGCAGGAACCATTATTGACGGCACACCTGCTACCGATGCAGACTTCGACACCGAATTTCTCAACTACATCCTCGCGGTTAAGGTCGTTGAAGACGTTAGAGAAGCCGTTGAGCATATTGCGCTTCATTC
>JBGVQK010000003.1:0-23613 GCA_045127455.1 Eubacteriales bacterium | reverse complement strand
CGCCGCACCCGAAATCGATGCGTTCGTTTTGAACAAATTGCCAAAAATCCCGCCCGTTGCCAAAGCGCGAACGACCGCCCAATCGCCAAATCCGTTTTTGTGTTGCTCTTAATAAAGAACTGCAGGGAGCACGCCCGAAGCACCGCAAGTGGGAGCGGTAACGATCTTTTCGCCTGCCGCATTCTGCTCACTGACAGCAAATGCGTAGGAGCAGACCAAGCGATTCTCACGTGTTTCGCCACTCTCGCCAAGTGAGCGACGGTAGTAGAGATATTTCGCCTTTTTTTGTACGTGAAGCCCACCGGGCAGCTCGCCCTCATCCTCAAGACCGCGGCGGATAGAAGCCTTCATTGCCTCCCACATATCGGTCATATAGAGCCAGAATTCGGGCCCCTCGTTCTCCTCGGCAAACTGCCACAGGCGAATGTTTTTCTTTTCGCAGTATTCGCGAATGTCCTTCCATGTCTTGAGCGTGTAGTGGATCTTCGGCTCTTCCGCAGCCTCACCGTCCACCTGAATGCGACCTCCACCTAGACTCAAAATACGCAAACGACCAAACTCGTGACCTTTTGAAAGCGCAGCCACGTCCATGGTGTTGGGGTGGGGAATATCCTCGTTTTCGGGATCAAAAATGATCTGGCAGGGCATAGGGAAAAGCGTTTTTCGAATGATGGTATCGGTGCCGTGCCCCTTGCCGGTTTTGGCAAGAGAGCCGTAAAGCGTTACGCAAAATTCATCCGCTGCGGGAAAGGTTTTCAGCGCGAGCAAGCAAGCGCGCTCGGGGCCGATGGTGTGCGAGCTCGAAGGGCCCGAGCCCACCTTGTAAAGCTCGGTCAAGGACTCCATTCCGGGGAGTCGCGAGCCGTGATGCTGTGTATTGTTTTTGAAGATCTGTTTCATAAGAATGTCTCCTTCAAAAATCGTCATTTATGATATTTTGTGCCCCTCAAAATGCCAAAGCAACGGTAAAGCATTTCAAGGAGAACTACGCGCATCATTTGATGCGGAAAGGTCAATTTCGATACCGACAAACGCAAGTCGCACGCTTTTTTTACCTCGTCCGAAAGTCCGAACGAAGAGCCGATGATCAGGCAAAGCGAGCCCGTGTTGGCAAGTACGCCATCCAACTTTTGTGCCAAGTCCTCCGAGGAGAACTGCTGTCCCTCTACGCACATTGCAATTCTGTAAGCGCGAGGGGGGATAGCCGCAAGAATTCTTTTTCCCTCATCTGCAAGAGCGGTTTTTATTTCACCGTCACTTGGATTGTCGGGGAGCTTGGTCTCCTTGAGCTGAATGATCTCGGGCTTGCAAAATGCACCAAGGCGCTTTTCATATTCGGCAATGGCATCGCGCCAATAGGCCTCTTTTAGATTGCCAACGGTGATAACGGTAACTTGAACCATATCGTTCTCCAAACTTAAAGCATTTCGGTAGGAATTTCGGGGTGTGCGACAAACACCGCAACGTCAGAGTCGCCAACGGCACCCATACACTCGCCAAGGGCAATGTCGGGGGCGTTGTTCTCTTGGCTCAGGTGCGCCAGCATCAGCTTTTTTGTGCCCGTGGCACAAAGATGTGCGGCAAGAGCCGCAGAATCGGGGTTGGAAAGATGCCCGCGGCGCGAGGCAATGCGCTTTTTCAAATCATAGGGGTAGGGCCCCGTCATCAGCATATCAAAGTCGTGGTTGCTTTCCAAAATAACGGCATCGCAGCCCGTCAACGCCTCTTCGATCTCGGGCGTGACGTAGCCGATATCGGTAGCATACCCAATGCGATACACAATATTTCCGTTCTCATCGGGAATTTCAATGCGATATCCCACCGATGCGCGACTGTCGTGCGGAGTGGGGAAGGACGTCACACGCATTCCGCAAATGCACTCCTCGTGAATGGGTGGATGCATATTGAGTAGCGGCTCAACCGAGGGGTGCGGTAGTAGCTTGTACGCGCAGCCGTAAGCGAGATGTACGGGAACGGGATGCTTTTTGAGGAATACGGGCAGGGCGCTGATGTGGTCGGTGTGCTCATGCGTTACAAGAATAGCGCCAATGTCGTCAACGTTAACGTTCACCTCGGCAAGAGCCCCACACAAACGCTTTGCGTTTTTGCCTGCATCTATCAGGAGCGTGCCCGATGGCGCGGATATTACAAAAGCGTTTCCTGTTGATCCCGAATACAGTGAAATAATACGAATATCACTCATTGAAAGGCTCCCTCCAAAATGGGAAGCAGAAAGAGATACATCATATCCAAGCAAAACGCCAAAACGATGGGGAAGAGAATGGTGATCACCCAACGCGAGCGGTGCAAGCGTGCGGCGCAATCGTCAATAAATTTTTGCTTTTCCTCCGGCGACATCGTGTCGGGGAGCTGCTCGGGCTTGAGATCCTTACCAATAAATCCGCGGTTGTAAATCACAAATGCCAAAGCAATTACCGCACCTGCAACAAGATAAACGATGTAAATGGGGAAGTATGCCGCCAAAACGAAATAAGCGACAGAAAACAGGATCGAGTTACCGATCAAAAGTACCAAAAGCCATTGATTTTCGGGTTTCATAAAAGTTCCTTTTCGTAATCAAAGTTTAATTGCACCAACGGGGCGAATGCGCAAAACCATGCAAGCGCCCGCACCAAACGCGGCATCCATTGCCTCGCGATAGGCGGGAACGTCATTGGTGGGAACAAATGCTTGAATGGTGCCTGCAAATCCACCGCCGTGCACACGCCAAGCGGCTTTTTTGCCCGAAAGCTGACGCTCGGAGAGGCAAAGAGCAAGAGAAAGTCCCTGCTCGGCTACGTTTTTGGTCGTATATACGTTTTGCAGATAGCAATAAGAGGAGCGACCCGATGCGATGACGTTTGCAAAGAATGCGTCAAGGTCACCATTGGCAAGTGCCTCGGTCTGCTCACCTACGCGGCGGTTTTCCGCAAAGAAGTGCAGAGCACGCAAAATAGAGCGGTCACTGTACTTGCCGCGCAAAAGGGGAATGCTTGCAACAAAATTCTCTTCTTCAAGATCGCGCAAAACCGATTTGCCAAAATAAGCGGCGATCTCTTTCATTTCTGCGGGAACCGAAGCGTAATCCTCGGTCAGGTCGGCGTGGTTTCCGCCCGTGTTGGTAATGCAAAGGTTGTATCCCGCGCCCGAAATATCCATGTCGAGCTTGTTGATAACGGGGCACTTGGGATCGGCAAAATCAATGGCAACAATGCCGCCAACGGCACACGCCATCTGGTCCATCAAGCCGCAGGGCTTGCCAAAAAATACGTTTTCGGCATATTGCGCAATTTTTGCAATTTCCACGTTGTCGATCTTTCCCTCGTTGAAAATGTGATTGAGAATATTACCGATCATATCCTCAAATGCCGCCGAGGAAGAAATGCCCGAGCCCTTGAGAACGCTCGAGGTCGTGTAGGCATCAAAGCCGCCAACGGCATAACCGTTTTCGCGAAAGCCTGCAACCATTCCCGCAATCAGCTCATCCGAATGTCCCTCGGGAGTTTCGCGGGGAGAGGTGAAAAAGTTGATGTCGATGACGTCCTCGTGGAATCCCTCGCTTTTGACGCGAATGGTGTCCTCACCGTTGGGGGAGGCAACTGCAATGATGTCAAGGTCAATTGATGCGGCAATAACGCGACCGTGATTGTGGTCGGTGTGGTTACCCGAAATTTCACTTCTGCCCGCAACCGAGTAGAGGGCGCCCTCGCGGTCGGCACCGTAAAGAGCAACAAAGGAGTCGATAGCGGCAGCATAGCGGTCTCTTTGCTTTGCAACTGCAGCTTCACCGTAAATGTGAGCAAGACGTGCATCGTATTCACCACTCATCAGAGCGGACTTGAGCGCATTGATTTTCATAACAGTATCTTCCTTTCCAAATTCGGGATTCGCGCATCTCGCGCGCGTATACATACTATCTCAATTTAACATTATATCATAAAAAAATGGGCTTGTCAATCCCCCGAGAGGGGAGTAAATCCCGTATTTTTGGGGTGACCCTTCCGCCACTTTTGGCATATGCTGAAAAAAGAGCAAAAAAATGCAAAAAAATAAAAGAAATTTTCAAAAACCTATTGACAATCTCTGTATAATATACTATAATATATATAGTATCTATATCGCGCGCGCGCGCGAGGAAACCCCGATTTTTCAGCACTTATTCAATCAGCTTTTTTATAGAAAGGAGCGGGGCATTTTTTGCCTTTCGTGTAATCGATATGTCAACTAAATTAGTCATTCGCGGAAAACGTCCGCTTTACGGAGAAATTGCCGTCAGCGGCATGAAAAACGCGGCATTGCCCATTCTCTTTGCCACCATCCTCACAGGTGACGTTTGCACACTTGATAACATCCCTGCCGTCAGCGACATTACCAATTCGCTGCTTCTCATTCAACAAATGGGTGCGCAGGTCAAATATCTCTCACCCACACAGGTTCTTATCAACACCGCAGGTGTTCGCCAGGGAACCTCGCCCGATGAGCTTGTTCGCAAAATGCGCGGCTCTTCCTATCTGCTTGGCGCAGAGCTCGGCCGCTTTGGCAAAACGCGCATCGCGTGGCCCGGCGGTTGCGACTTTGGCGGTAGCCGTCCGCTCGACCAGCACATCAAAGGCTTCCGCGCACTGGGGGCTAAAACCGACACCGAGGGCGGCTACATCTATGCCGAAGCCGAGGAGGGTCTCAAGGGCAATAGCGTTTATTTTGACGTTGCATCCGTTGGCGCTACCGTAAACGTTATTTTGGCATCCGTTTTTGCACAGGGTACAACTATTATCGAAAACGCCGCACGCGAGCCGCACATCGTTGACCTTGCAAACTTCCTCAACGCATGTGGCGCCAACATCGTTGGTGCAGGTACGTCTGTTATCAAGGTGCACGGTGTAACCGAACTCCACGGTTGCAGCTATACCATTATTCCTGATATGATCGAGGCAGGCACCTATATGGTCGCCGCCGCTGCCACTGGCGGATGCGTTCGCATTACTTCCGTTATCCCCAAGCACGTTGAGTCTATCACAAGTAAGCTTTGCGAAATGGGCGTCAGAGTTGAAGAAGAGGATGACGCAGTCGTCGTTATCAGTGACGGCAAATTGCAGAACATCAACATTCAAACCGTCTATTATCCCGGTTTTCCGACGGATATGCACCCGCAGTTCGCAGTGCTTCTTTGCATTGCCAACGGCATTGGTAACATCCACGAGGGCGTATGGCAAAATCGCTTCCGCTATACCGAGGAATTAACAAAAATGGGCGCAAAAATTATGGTAGACACGCAAAACGCCACCATTATTGGCGTGGAGCAGCTCACGGGTGCGGTCGTTAAGGCAACCGACCTGAGAGCCGGCGCAGCACTTGTCATTGCAGGACTTGTCGCCCAAGGCGTCACCGAGGTAAGAGGTGTGCACTATATCGAGCGCGGATATGAAAATCTCGTAGAAAAGCTCCAAGGCATCGGCGCCGACATCGAAGAGATCACCCTCGAGGATCCCACCACCGACACCACCGCAAAGGCAAACTAAAAAAGAAAAAAGAAACTCCCTGCGAAAGAAAAAAACTTTCGCGGGGAGTTTTTGCATGAAAAGGACATCGTTTTTTTGACATTTTCCTTTACAAAAGGAAAGAAGTATGATATAATGACCGTGTATTACTATTGAGGAAGGGGAATTGAAAGGATAATGAAAAAACTGTTAGGTTTTAGTTTACTCATTCTTGCACTCTTGTGTGTCTTTATCTCGTGTAAAGAACACGACAATGAAGATACAACACCCCAAGAGCAGCATATACATATTGAGGTAATAGACAAGGCTGTTGCTCCAACCATCGATGAAGACGGTCTCACAGAGGGTAAGCATTGCTCCACTTGCGGCAAAATTATCGTTCCGCAAGAAAAAATTCCCGCACTTAATTCTCCCGGTCTTGCGTATGAGGTCAATGATGACGGAGTGACTTGTACCGTTACGGGGAAGGGAAGCTGCACCGATAGCGAGATTTACATAGGAACTATTATTGACGGTTATAAGATCACAGCTATTGCAGACCGCGCATTCTATAACTGCACCACCATTACGAGTGTGTCGATTTCTAATTCGGTAATTAGTATCGGTTCAGAGGCATTCTCTGCCTGCACGGAGCTTGCGGCTGTAACCATTTCTGATTCTGTAACGAGCATCGGCAGAGCTGCCTTTTTTGTTTGCCCAAGTCTTACGAGTGTAACGCTTGGCGACTCTGTAACCACTATAGGTTACTATGCTTTCTACCATTGTAAGAGGCTTACGAGTGTGGTGATTCCCGACTCTGTAACAACCATAGGAAAGAACGCTTTCTTTTTTGAAAGTTTAGCAAGTGCAACGTTTTGTAATCCTAATGGGTGGCAGCTTGCAACATCACAAGACGCAGCGCTTGACATACAAGTTGATGCTTCCGAGCTTTCCAATCCTGAAACTGCAGCGCGATATTTAAAATCCGATTACAACGAATATTGGTGGTACCGCACCGAATAAAATTTTAGCGAGCCGCATCGCGGCTCGCTTTCTCTGTATCTATTACGCGTTATTTCTGTATGTCATCCTGAGCGAAGTCGAACTCCTGCTGAGCGAGGAGCGAGGCAGGAGCGCAAGGCGTAGCCGCAGCGGGATCTCGCAACGAGTTTCGGTAGCTTGCCATCGGGATGTTACATCAATACAAAAAGCCATCCAAATTCGTTTAGAGATCCCTGCGTCGCTATCGCTCCTTGGTTTTTCCTCGCTTCTCGCTCAGAAAAACTTCGACTTCGCTCAGGATGACAGGTTGACGGTTAAGGGGGGATGTATATTAACAAAAGCCGACGATTTCTCGTCGGCTTTCCGATTTTATATTTTCTTTTGAATTTCCTTATACAAATTCTCCGCATAGAGGCTAAATCCCTGATCGTTGGGGTGCAAAATTTGGTCGTGGAAGAACGCAGGCAGATGGGGAATAAGATTCCAACCGTCCACAACCGTAAAGTGGTCGTAATCCTTGGTGTATTCGCAAAATAGCTTGTAAACGTCGGAGATGGGGCGCGCCATCGCGGTCTCACGTTCTGAGTCACCGCGCCAAATGGGAGCAATGGCAATTACGTGGGCATTGGGGTAACGCTCGTGCATAAGTTTGAAGAATGCACGGCAGTTTGCCTCAAATTTTTCCATCGTGCACATACTCCAGTCATTCGTGCCGTAGGCAACGGTCACAAAATCGACATCCTTCAAGTTATCTCTCTTTGCCAACTCAGGCGAGAAGGTGTCACCGCCAATGCCGCGGTTGTGCACGTCAGCATCAAGAAGATTGCCAAGACGGTTGACGTAAGAAAGGGAAGGATAAATGGCATCGTAGCCATGGGTAATGGAGTCGCCGTAGGCAACAAGCTTTTTAGAACGTACATGGGGCTTGAGCGTTGCACCGTCATCAAGTTCAAAAGAGGTCATTACAACCCCCTTCGACCAAGGGAAGTAGATCTCCACAAGGCTTTCCCCATCAAGAAGTTTAACTTCCATTTGTGCTTCGTTTTCTTTGTCGCTGCCACCGTGTGCGATCATCGCACCGTTTTCGTAAATATCAAAGTAAGCATAAGCGCGGCTCGAACCATCGGTGAATTTTGCCGAAAACTTCAAACTTTTGCTATCGGTATAAAACGCAAGTCGAACACCCGATGTCGAATCGGTCTTGTTTGCTTTTTCTATGTTGTTATAGTGTAAGTAATATCCTTTTTGCGCTTCGGTCATGCGAAAGAACTGCACGCCGCCATCGACTTCTTCCAAGCGGTCAACGCCGCGCGCAAGACCACAAAGTTGTTCAAATGATAATTTCATAGCCATCCTCCATAAACGAGACGAGCTCGTCCGTTATTGTCAAAGGTATTATATCACACCGTGAGCGCGTTTGCAAGTCCTTTTTGCGATTTTTCGCGCCCGTTGCCATATTCTGCCTTGAATACCGTAGAGGGCGCGCGGCAATACTTTTTTTGGAAGAAAAAACAGGGATTGGTGACAAGGATGTACTACAACAAAGTAGAAATTTGCGGGGTAAATACCTCGAACCTCAAGGTGCTCTCGGACGAGGAAAAAAAGGAGCTGCTCCTACGAATGAAAAGCGGAGACGAAGAGGCTCGAGCCGAACTCATCAACGGCAATTTGCGCTTGGTGCTTTCGATCATTCAACGGTTTACGGGCAGGAAAGAGAACCTCGACGACCTCTTTCAAGTAGGCTGTATCGGACTTGTCAAGGCTGTGGATAACTTCAACACCGAGCTCGACGTCAAATTTTCGACTTACGCAGTACCTATGATCATTGGAGAAATTCGCCGTTACTTGCGCGATAATAACGCAATTCGCATCAGCCGCTCGGTCAGGGACCTCGCCTATCGCGCCCTGCAAGCGCGCGAGGAACTGATTGCCCTACACGAAAGCGAACCGACGGTCGAGCAGATTGCCGCACATTTGGGCGAAAAGAAAGAGGCAGTCGTGCACGCCCTTGATGCCATAGCCGAGCCTATTTCGCTTTATGAGCCCGTTTTCAACGATAACGGGGATGCACTTTACCTGATGGACCAGCTTTCCGACTCCTCGTCCGGGGACGAGCTGTGGTTGGAAAACATCGTTCTGCGCGAGGCAATGATGCGACTCAATGAACGCGAACGCAAGATCATCAACCTACGCTTTTACAAAAACAAAACCCAAATGGAGATCGCTGAGGAGATCGGCATCTCGCAAGCACAGGTCTCGCGTCTTGAAAAGGGAGCACTTCTTAAGATGCGGAAGGAATTGTAAAAATAAGCGATCGTTTGCAATTCAAAACGGGCGAAGAGTGAATCGCCCCTACGGTAAATTTTATAATAACTTGTAGGGGAGAGCGGGGCGTCGAGGACGTCGCCCCCTACGAGAAATCAATCATTGCACGCGTTTTTGCTTTGCGAAAGGCGTAATTTATTTGCGCGAGTGATTCAAAAACAACTTTTGTAGGGGACGACGTCCTCGGCGTCCCGCTATCAACGAATTTTTACAAAACGAAAAACAACCGCCCGTGACATTGCCGTGGGCGGTTCTGCTATCCCTTTTCAAAAACAAAAAGGATTTTCAATATTTTCTTTTCCAAACAATTTTGCTGCCATTCGATACATCGCTCTTGCGTGAATGCGGTCATGCCAAATAAAACGTCGGAGCACCTTGCGAAGAGTCCAATCCTCACCGTAGCTCCCCTCATGGGTGGCGTTTTCAAGAAAATCCGCTTTTCTTTCCAATGCTTCAAATCCACGCAGGCGACACGCATAAATGTCTCCTGCATTGTCTGCATCCACATCTATTTCGGCAAAATAATATGCATTCACGTTTTTTGTGTGTTCGTACATTTCATTTGCCGAGCGGGGAACTTGCCCATAAAAGGTTTTGCGCGCGGGAGAGATAGTCGCATCCTTTTGTGGGATGGAGCGATACAAGGTCAAAAAATCTTGCGCAGATTTGAGCGCGAGCGCTTTCAAATGCTGATATTCTTCCATCGAAAGAGGTGTTTTTTCTGCTTCAAATAAAACGTCCGAATCGGCATCGTGTATCGCAAGGTCGGACTGCTTTTCCTGCACAATAGCAACTTCAATATTCTCACAAACGTCCTTGCCGCACCAGTTGCAATAAGATGCAATTTCCTGCGGCATTTTTGCTATTGTCACTTCGAGATTTTCACCGCGCGCATACGCGCCGACATAATCGGTGGCATAGAGCAGGGTGTCGTTTCCATTATGTTCCCAAACGCAGTTTACAGTTGTTGTTTCATCCATTTTCGATTACCTGTGGATTCGTACCAGCTTCTCAATATTCACCGCCAACGCCTCGACGAGCGCGTCAACGTCCTCGGTGGTGTTATAGTGGCTAAAGCTTACGCGCAGCGCACATTCGGTCTCGGCTTCGGTCGCGCCAAAGGCGAGGAGTGCGCGGCTGAGCTTTTTGGAGTGTGTTGAGCAAGCTGAGCCGCCCGAAACACAGATGCCGCTCTCGGAGAGCGCGTGTATCATCGTTTCACTCTTGATATCGGGGAGCGATAGGGAAAGAATGTGAGGCGCACGAGCACCTGTGGGAACGTGCAATTTTACGGGGAGCGCCGAAAGCTTTTCTTCGGCATAGGTTCTGAGTTGTAGTAAATGGGGGAGATGGGTGTTCAAATTGGCAAATCCGTACTTTGCCGCTGCACCAAAGGCGGCTATACCAAGCACGTTTTCCGTACCCGAGCGGAATCCGCCCTCTTGTCCGCCACCAAGCAGGGTGGGGACGATGTCACGGCGTTTCAGAGCCGCAGGCGAGACGTAAAGCGCGCCCACGCCCTTGGGAGCGTGAATTTTATGGCCGCTGACGGTTACAAGATCAGCCTTAATTGCCTCGGGAGTAAAGCGGCATTTCAAATATCCTTGCACCGCATCGGTGTGTGTTACAATATCGGGGTTTTGCGCCTTTGCCAAAGCAAATGCGCGTTTTAGGTCATACATCGCGCCCGTTTCGTTGTTCGTCATCATAATCGAGACCAAAAATGTGCGAGCGTTGAGAGCATTTTGATAAGCGTTCCAATCCAATTCGCCACCGCGTGTGGGAATACGAATGACCTCAAAGCCGTCCGCTTCAAGTGCCTGCATCGCTTTTTCCACACCGGAATGCTCGGAATCGGTTGTAATAATACGGCCGCCGCGGCGACGTTCTTTTGCATACGCGGTGCCAAAAATGGCTAAATTGTCAGCCTCACTTCCGCAGGAAGTGAAGATCAGCTGCTCGGGGCGCACGGGACTGCGCACACCAAGCGTTGCGGCAACCTCGCGGCGAGCATCCTCAACAAGCTTGCGTGCCGCCTGACCGGCGGGATGCAGCGAGGAAGGATTGCCAAAGGTCTCCATCGCATCAACGATTTTGGCTTTTGCCGCATCGCAAAGGGGCGTGGTTGCACCATTGTCAAGATAAATTTGTTTCATAAAACCTCTTAGCGGAAGGTGAAAGCGGCAATAATCGCGTCCACGTCCGCACGATTTGCTTCAAAATTTTGGGGCAGCGCGGTGTAGGTCAGGTTGTAGATCATGCTCTTATAACCCACAACCACCTGCAAATAACGGTAGGTAACACCGCCAACGGTGTATTCGTATTCGTATTGCAGAGCCTTACCACCGCCAATGGTGATTTCTGTTTCGGAGAGACGGGTATAGTGACCGCCCGAGGTGGTCTGCATCATTTCTTCGCTTTTTTCAAAATATTCGCGCACGCTGATGCCCTCACCCGAGGGGAGATAGGGAACAACGCTGACAAACGAGCCGTCGGGGGAGGTTGCTGCGTTTGCAGAGCTTGTCTGATTGACAGTCCAAGAAGTCGGAACATAGAAGAAGTATTCCACCTCATCGCTCGAGGCGATTTGCATGCCCGTGGGCGGATTTGCATCGGAGGGGAAGATTTTGATAGCATCGGTAGGGGTATATTCCTTGCCAAAGGTAAAGTGCTCAAGCATTTTTTGCACGTCACTCATGCAATGGTCGTAAAGATCCTCGCTCGCACTAAAGGAGAAAACGTAAAATTTGTTGTCCTTTTCGGCAATGACGTAAAGAAAATGCGTAACCTCGCTTGCAACAGTAGCGGATGCGTGATACTGACGCGCATTTGCACCGCCAAGGGTGGTGGCAATACAATCCTCATCGTAAAGGTGAACGTCACCCACAGCCAGCAGCTTAATTTGTGTCAGGATCGTTTTTTCAAAGTAAAAGCCTGCGCGGCTTGCACCCTCGTCAAGAGCCGCCAATTCTGCGGCAAGTGCCGCATCAATGAAGTATTCCGCAACGCTGACAGAGGATTGATCTATCACGTTGTAGTAAGCACCCGAAATGCCGGGCAAAATTTTAAGGCTCCACGTTGTGGGAACGTAAAGGCGATAGGTTGCACCGTAAGCGGTAGCGCTTTGCATTCCCTCGGGAATGAGTGTATCCTCGGTTGCTGCGCAAGAAGCGGTTGCAAGCAATGCCGCAATCAGCAAAAATGCCGCAAAAATGCGCAAAATAAGTTGTTTTTTCATATCAAAGACCTTTCAAACGGAATTATCCTTCAATTCTTGCAATCATTTGTTTGCCGATTGCGGCAACGTGGCGGAGAGCCTCGGGAACGAGACTGTCGGGGAAGCGATAATAAAAGTATCCGCCAATTTCAAAGTTGAGTGTGCCCTCATAGTGAATATCACGCAGGGCATCGGCAATGCTGTTCCAATCCATCGGCTCATTAAAGTCATAGGGAGCGGAGTGGTTATCGTGCACACCGTCTACCTCGTGCGCGTGGATGAGCTTGACTTGACTGCCGAGCTTACGCAAAGCACCTGCGGGAGTATCGTTTGTGTCGCCACCCGTCAAAATGAAGTGACCGAGGTCGGGGCAAGCGCAAAAATAATCGGGGTCAACAAGGTTGATGTAGTCAAGTATCTCTTCGGGGCGAGAGCATACGCAGGGGCGAATGATTTGTTTGTCATCAAAAGTCCACATATTTTCCATGCCAATTTTCACATTGTACTTTTTGAGGTAGGGGAGCAACTCGCCAAAGAACTCGGCATTGTATTGACGGCAAAATTCGACCTCTTTGTCAAAAATGCGGTTGCGTGTATTGAGGGGGTGGATAACGATGTAGGGAGCGCCCAGCACGCTTGTTGCAATAATGGCATTGATAAGCATCTTCATAGCATCCGCACGCAGCTCTCCGTCAAATACGGAGATAGGACCAAACGCGGCGTGGGTCTGCCCAATGGTAATGCCTGCTTCGTCGGCAAGGCGGCGGATCTCGGTGTAGTAGGCAACCACCTCTTCCTCTGTGCGACGGGAGTTGGGGCGCGCATCGATCTGCTCGCGGTTTCCAATCCAATCGTCAATGCCGTAATCTGCGGCAAGAATACCGGCGTCGCGCATCATCTCAAAGGTCTTTTTTGTACCAAAACGAGCTTCAAGGCTGCCCGTGCTAACACTAATCAACATAACGTTGTCCTCCTATGCTTTTTTGTTCATTATAGCACTTTTGCGAGGGTGTGTCAATAGAGTAAAGATATAAAATATAATAAAAAACTTTTCAAAGGCGGTTGACAAACATTCCAAGATATGCTATTCTGTAAATGTACCAAATAGCAAATGAAGGTGACATACCAATGAACCACAATGCACAAACGCAGTTCAGCCTTATGCCACTACCGAAAAGGACAACACAAAATCGTCATTTAAGAGCGTAGAGGTAGAGCTGTAATAGCCTATTTGTGCGCTCTTTTTAGTTTTATAAATTCAACATTAGGAGGTTACTATGAAAAAACTGATTTTGCTTATTTTAGTCTGCTCGCTTTTGTTGCTAACAGTAACAAGCTGCTTGCAAAATAACAAAAACGAGCAAACGACACCACAAGATATAACCGAAAGCACGACGCCCGTTATTACTACCCAAGAAATAGAACTAAAACCTGCTCCCGAAACCCCAATTCCCACAGGTTTTATAGATGAGAGTAGCGATTTGATTGTGAACTTACTTACTTATTTGGAGCAATATGGGGTACAATATTCGATAATGGATGTTTCTTTTTCCGATAAAATCAATGGTATTAAAAATGGCGCGCAACCCATTCACGTAGCATTTTCTCCATCCGATTACTATTTTGTGTGCGGCTATTATAATGTTCCAAATGAACACGACGAGTATCTTTATTGTTGTGCTCCCGAATATACTTGGGTTGGATATAAAAGTGAAAACGAAATTCAGGAATACCTAAATGAAATGCGGTGCGTTGTGGTATTTCAAATGAACAAAGCAATAACCGTAACCAATCTTCTTGATCCGAATGCAGCCTCTCTCAATATGGAGCATTTTCAAATGTACAAACCAGAGTTTGAAAACGGAATTAACGTTAGTGCTCCTGCGGTGTTTGATAAAACCTTCATTTTTTTAGATGAATTTCCATACGTCATAGGCAACACCTCAAGCCGCTTCAAGGACGATATGATGTATCATTCTACAGACTGGTATTATCACGAAAATGAATCTATCTCTTGCGTGGAGCTTGATGGAAAGTATTATCTTTCCCTATACTTGTATAATATTAACGCTGGTGGAAGTCTCAGCCGCCCAAATGGTCTTGATAATGATTATTTCAAAAATAAGTTTGAAGCATATTACGATGTTATTGTGAGTGTAATAGATATTGAAAAGCATAATGTTATCGATAACAATGGGAGAACCACTGTTTATGGGGTGATTTCGATTGAAGATTTTGTGAACGAGATTGTTAAACGATGAAAGACTGCAATTCTATCCCCCCGAGGACGTTCCCGTAACGCAATAACAATTTCTTTTCTTGGATGCCACCTCGGTGGCATCCTTATTTTAATAAGATTTTGAAGAAAAACTTTTCAAAGGCAGTTGACAAACCCCAAAAAGTATGATATACTACACAGGAATGACGATGACAAAGAACTCCGTAGCAGAAATTCTTGCAGAGAGTGTGCGGTTGGTGCGAGCACATAGAGAGTAGGCTATAGGGGATCGCTTTTGAGTCGGTGCGGCGAAGGGGAAAGCCTCTCTGCGTAGCTGCATCCGTCTGCCCGCGTTAAGGGCTTGGGGATTATTTGTCCCAAGAGGTGCGCCAAATGGCGAAGGTGAGTGGTACCGCGGAGCTTTCCGTCTCACAGCAGCTGCTGTGGGGCGTTTTTTGTTTCCATAGCGCAAAACAGTAAAACAATCCGCAAGGATAGAAAATATGGAGTGATTAAAATGGCAAAGGATTACACAAGCACACTCAATCTGCCCACAACCGAATTTCCCATGCGTGCGGGGCTGCCGCAACGCGAGCCCGAAACGGTAAAATATTGGGCAAATATCGACCTGTATAACAAAATGCAGGAAAACGCAAAGGATAAGCCGCTCTACATTCTGCACGACGGCCCTCCTTTCTCCAACGGCAATATCCACATGGGCCACGCCCTGAATAAGATCCTCAAGGATTTTATCAACAAGTCCCACGCAATGTCGGGCTATCGCGTACCCTTTACTCCCGGTTGGGATAACCACGGTATGCCCATTGAGTCTGCCATCATCAAGCAGAACAAGCTCAACCGCAAGAGCATGTCTATTCCCGAATTCCGCAACGCCTGCCACAAATTCGCGCAGGATTTTGTCGACAAGCAAATGGAGCAATTCATTCGTCTTGGCGTCGTTGCCGATTGGGAACGTCCCTATCTGACAATGGATAAATCCTTCGAGGCGCGCGAGATCCGCGTGTTTGGAGAAATGTATAAAAAGGGCTACATCTACAAGGGACTCAAGCCCGTTTATTGGTGCCCCAACGATGAGACCGCATTGGCAGAAGCAGAGATCGAGTATCAAACCGACCCCTGCACCTCTATCTATGTCAAATTCCAAGTAAAGGACGATGGGGGCAAGCTTGCAGGCATCTGCGATACTGCCAAGACCTATTTCATCATCTGGACGACCACCACTTGGACCCTCCCCGGTAACCAGGCGATCGCCCTCAACCCCGAGGAAAGCTACGTTATCGTCAAAGCCGACAACGGCGAGTGCTACATCGTAGCCGAAGCCCTTTGCGGCAAGACTATGCTCGAGGGTGGCATTGAAAATTACGAGATCCTTGACCGCCGCGCGGGTAAGGAGTTCGAATATATGACCGCACAGCATCCTTTCCTCGACCGTGACAGCCTTGTAGTCGTTGCAGATTACGTTACGATGGAAAGCGGTACCGGTTGTGTACACACCGCAGGCGGCTTTGGTGCCGACGATAACGTCACCTGCCGTCGTTACGGTCTGCCTCCTCTCGTTCCCGTAGACGACCGCGGATACCAAACCGAGGAAGCCGGCAAGTTTGCAGGCTTGCGTTATGACAAATCCAACGAAGCAATTCTTGCAGATATGAAGGAAACCGGCGCTCTCTTCGCATCCGCCGAGATCGAGCACGAATATCCTCACTGCTGGAGATGTAAAAATCCCATCATCTTCCGCGCAACTCCTCAGTGGTTCTGCTCGGTAGATGCCTTTAAGGATGCAGCCGTCACGGCTTGCGAAAAGGTAGAGTGGCTGCCCGAGTGGGGCGGAGACCGCATTAAGCAAATGGTGCGCGAGAGAGCCGATTGGTGCATCTCCCGTCAACGCCATTGGGGTCTGCCCATTCCCGTATTCTATTGCGACTGCTGCAAAAAGCCCATCTGCAACGATGAGACCATCGAGCGTGTAGCAACCCTGTTTGCCGAGAACGGCTCTAACATTTGGTACGAAAAGAGTGCCGCGGAGCTTCTGCCCGAGGGATTTGTATGCCCCGAGTGCGGTGGCAAGACCTTTACCACCGAGACCGACACCCTTGACGGTTGGTTCGATTCCGGCTCTTCTCACTTTGCAGTCATGGAGAACAACCCCGAGCAGCGTTGGCCCGCAGATATGTATCTTGAGGGTGCAGACCAATACAGAGGTTGGTTCCAATCCTCGCTGCTCACCGCTGTCGGCTCTACCGGTGTGGCACAAGCACCCTACAACACCGTTCTGACCCACGGTTGGGTCGTTGACGGTGAAGGCAAGGCAATGCACAAGTCCTTGGGTAACGTTATCGTTCCCTCGGATATCGTTGCAAAGTACGGCTCTGACCTGGTTCGCCTTTGGGTAGCATCCTCCGATTACCGCGTAGACGTTCGCGTTTCCGACGTCATCTTCAAGCAGCTCTCCGATGCTTACCGCAAGATCCGTAACACCGTTCGTATCCTCATTGCAAACCTCAACGACTATAATCCCGATACCGATGCCGTTGCATTCGACGAGCTCTATGAGATCGACCGTTGGGTCATTTCCGCAATGAACGATCTTACCAAAACCGTTAAGACCGCATACGATACCTACGAATTCCACGTAGCATATCACGCAGTCAACAACTTCTGCACCACCGAGCTTTCCAAGCTCTACGTTGATATTACCAAGGATCGCGTTTACACCGGCAAAAAGGACGGAACCCCCCGCCGCAGCGCACAAACTGCAATGTATTTCGTTCTGTCGGGACTCGTTCGTCTGCTTGCTCCCATCATCTCCTTCACCGCCGAAGAGATGTGGCAGGCAATTCCTCACAAGGCAAGCGACAAGTGCGAGAGCGTATTCCTCAACGATATGCCCGTATATGACGAAGCACTCTGCTTCTCCGATGTAGCCGAAAAGTGGAACAAGCTCTTTGAGCTTCGCGACGACGTTATGAAGGCACTTGAGATCGCACGTGCCGAAAAGCTGGTTGGTAAGTCTCTCGAGGCAAAGATCACCGTTTACACAACCGATGCCGAGGTACTTGACCTGCTCAACTCCTTTGGCAAGGAGCTCACCACCGTATTTATCGTTTCGGGCGTTAAGGTAGAGAGCACCAACGCTCCCGAGGGCGTATTCGTTGGTGAAGAGAGCAACCTTGGCGTGCTGGTTGAGCCTGCCGACGGTTGCAAGTGTGACCGCTGCTGGAGCTTCTCCACCGAGGGCGAGGACGATGGCGAGGGCGGCTTTATCTGCGCTCGTTGCCGCGATATTTTGAAATAATCTGACATCTATGGGGAAGGGACGCTTGCCAAAGCGTCCCTATCCCTAATTACTCTCCATAAATACGAAAGGAGAATTTTTATGACAATTATCTTAATTGCCATTATTGCAGGTGTTATAGGCCTTGACCAGCTCACCAAATGGTTGGCCGTCGTTTATCTGCAAGGCGAGCCGTCCTTTCCGCTTTTGCGTGAGGTCTTGCACTTTACCTACACCGAAAATACGGGTATGGCGTTTGGAATGCTGAAGGATCACCGTTGGGTGTTTATGGTATTTTCCACCGTTGCCATCGTGGCACTTGCCATCTATCTTTTCCGCTTCCGCCCCGAAAGCCGCTGGCTTCAGGTCTCCTTGGCATTCATCATCGGCGGCGGCATTGGTAATATGATCGACCGCATCATTTTGGGATACGTAATTGATTTTATCGACTTTACGCTCATCAATTTTGCTATTTTCAACGTGGCAGACTCCTTTGTTTGCATTGGCGCGGGAATGATGATCGGCTATCTTGTAATTGACTTGATCCGCGAGATCAAGCTTGAAAAGGCAAAAAAAGCCGAGGCAAAGACCAAAAATGACACCGATGTGGAATAATAGCGAAGAAGGGACCCTCGTGTATTGCGAGGTACAACCCGAGGACGTAGGCACACGCCTTGACCAATTTGTGGCGAAATGTGCAGACGTAACACGTTCTGCCGCGGCGCGCCTGATCGAAGAGGGAAGCGTGAGCGCAAACGGCAAAGCGGTAGCCAAAAACTACAAGGTCTGCAAGGGCGATGCCATCGAAATTGCACTCCCCGAGCCCGAGGCTGCCGAGGCACTGCCCGAAAATATCCCATTGGATATCGTATATGAAGACGGTGACATCATCGTCATCAATAAGCCGGTCGGCATGGTCGTGCACCCCGCCGCGGGCAATCCTACGGGAACGCTCGTCAATGCACTTCTGTATCATTGCGGAGCGTCCTTGTCGGGCGTGGGTGGTGTTATTCGCCCCGGCATCGTGCACCGCATTGATAAGGATACGAGCGGCCTTTTGGTAGTTGCCAAAAACGATGAAGCACACCTAAACCTCTCGGCACAGCTTAAAGAGCACCACGTCAGCCGCATTTATACCGCGATCGCGGTAGGGAACTTCCGCGAGGAAGAGGGAACCGTCAATGCCCCCATCGGGCGTCACCCCATCGACCGCAAAAAGATGGCAGTTATCCATAACAGTGACCTGCGCTCGCGCGAGGCAATCACGCATTGGTCGGTTGTTGCACGCGGAGAGGCAGACGGCAATTCCTTTACGCTCTTGCGTTGCCAACTCGAAACAGGACGCACGCATCAAATTCGCGTGCATATGGCATCTGTTGGCCACCCCCTCTTGGGAGATGCCGTTTACGGTGGCGCAAACACGCGCTTTGAAGCCAAGCACCGCGCATCCATCGTGGGGCAGTGCCTGCACGCAGGCGAGCTTCACCTGACGCATCCTCGCACAGGCGAGGAAATGCACTTTACCGCCCCTATGCCCGCAAATATGCAACACGTAGTCGATATTCTGTTCAAAAACGAGGAGGAAACCGTATGAAAAAAGCACTTTTAATTGTTTTATGCATCGCACTTCTGCTTTCCGTCACCGCTTGCTCGGGTTATGTTAGCGGCTACAAGGCGTTTATGTTTGTACGCGAGGAGCGCGGCGACCACGCCAGCATCAGCTTTTCGGGATTTGAAGGCACCTACGTTATGAAGCTGAAAATGAAAGGCGAGGGGCAAGAGGGAGACATCCACTGCAAGGCATCACTTACCGAGGGCGAGATCAACGTATATTACGATTGGCTTGGCACAAAGGAACTGCTCTTCAACCTCAAGGCAGGAGAGAGCATTGACGAACGCCTCGGCTACATTGAGAGCGGACACACCGTTCACATTATCATTGAGACCGTTACCCCCGCCAAGGAAGGGAAAATCTCGATTGATTTACGAAAATAACAAAAAAGAACCTATCTCACACCGAGATAGGTTCTTTTTTTATCAGTCAACAACTTGTTTATAAATTTCATTTTTCGCCACGCCTCTGTCGCGCGCGACCTGCTTGATGGCATCCATTTTTGCCATACCGCTGTCAATATAATGCTGAACGTGAGAGGGCACGTCCATTGCATCCCAAAAGTTTGAGGTAACGGCATCCTTTGCGCCTTCTACTACAAGCACGTATTCACCGCGCGGGCTTTGCTCCTTGTAATAGGCAACCGCTTCACCAATAGTCAAGCGCAAAATTTCCTCGTGCGCCTTGGTCAGCTCGCGGCAAATGGCAATGCGACGACCTTCACCAAAGGTGCGACAAAGATCGTCAAGCGTTGCTTGTAGCTTATGGGGAGCTTCGTGAAAGAGCATCGTTCTTGCCTCATTCGCAAGCGAGGAAAGATGCGCACGTCTTTCCACCTTGTTCACCGAAAGAAAGCCCTCAAAGGTAAATCTGCCCGTAGGCAGACCCGAAAGGGTAAGTGCCGTAATAGATGCAACGGGACCGGGAACCGAGGTTACGGGAATGCCGCGCGCGGCGCAAAGAGCCACCATATCCTCGCCGGGGTCGCTGATGGCAGGCGTGCCTGCATCGGTGATGAGCGCACAGCTCTCGCCACCTTCAAGGCGCGCGGCGATCTGCTCGCCTCTCTCGCGCTTGTTGTGCTCAAAATAGGAGACCATGGGCTTGGAAATGCCCAAATGCGTGAGCAGTCGCATCGAATTGCGTGTATCCTCAGCGGCAATAAAATCCACCTCGGAGAGCACCTTGATGGCTCGCTCCGAAAGGTCTGCCAAATTTCCAATCGGTGTGGCAACCAGATAAAGCGTGCCCGCAAGCACGCGATTTTTTTCTTTTGCACGGTCTTCAAGATTTTTTATAGAACTCATAAGTGTCCTTTCTTTTTTGTCAGAACCTTTTTTGAGAAAAACATCGCAACGTTCCGTTGCTACGGAAATATTTCGCAAACGAAATATTTCGATTCCGACACCTCCAAAAACTTTCCTAACATATTTTCAAAAACAAATTCGTTACAAACGGATAGAGAGTCGACGCGAGCGAAACCGAGCCACAGCGAGACCTATCAAGACCCCATCCGCTAAGAAAGTTGTTGTCCTGTTTTTTATTTATTTTATCATAATTTTTTCGCTATTGCAACCCCCTTTATCAATTTTCTCGCAATGTGCATACACTATAAAGAACAAACAAAGGGGAGGATACTATGGCAATCAAGATATACATCGACCAAGGGCACAATCCCGAAAACCCGAATGCAGGGGCAGTTGGCAACGGATTGCGCGAGCAGGATATCACCTATCGCGTGGGGCAAGAGCTTGCCACGCTTCTCAGGACAGACCCCGACTATGAGGTGCGCCTTTCGCGCCCCACACCCACAACGTCACTCGGCTCAAGTAACTCCACGAGTCTGCGCGCACGCGTAGACGATGCCAACGCGTGGGGAGCGGATTATTTTATCAGTATTCATACCAACGCCTCGTCAAATCCCGATTCAAGCGGCACCGAGGCATTTGCCTATGCCCAGCCCTCGCGCGCGTTCTCGCTTGGTGAGGATATCGTCCAAGGGATAGTCAACGTCACAGGGCTACGCAACCGCGGAATGAAGGTCCGCCCGGGGCTCTACGTCCTGCGCCGCACGGCAATGCCTGCCGTTCTTGTAGAGCTCGGCTTTATCACCAACCCGGGGGACGCCGCCCTAATGAACGAAAATCCCCGACTTTTTGCCCAAGGCATTTACCAAGGCATCGAGAACTATTTTTCCGGCTGATTTTTCGCATAAAGCGATAAAAACACCTTGACAAAAAGCCGCTTTTTTGGTAAAATAAAAGGGAAGAACAAAAGAACGGAGACACTATGAACCAATATACAAAAAGAGCCCTTTTGTACGCTCTGCTGCTTACGGTTTGTGCCGCGCTCTTGGGAAGCTGCATTCACCCGATCCCGGGCGATTTTCGCACTACACCGATTGATGAAACAACGATTCCGTCACCGGAGATAACCATTTCAACCACGCCCGAAGAGACCACACCCGAAGAGACTACGCCCGAACCGACCACACCGCAAGAGACCACCACCGAGGAGCCCGTTACCGAAACGACGCCGTTGGTGACAACTCCTGTGGAAACGACCACCGAGCAGGTCACTACAACACAACCGCCCGAGCCCCCCAAGCCGCCGGTTGAAAAAATCAAAATTTACATCGACCAAGGTCACAATCCTTTCTCGCCCACGCATCCGCCGTCCTGGAACACGGGTGCATCCAACGAGTCGCTTGGCTTGTATGAGCAGGATATCACCTACAAGATCGGCATCCTTCTCTCAGAGCTGCTTGCCGAGGATGAACGCTTTGAGGTTCGCCTCTCTCGCCCCACGGCAGAAACGATTCTTGGCACCGACAACGATTCCGCACTTGATTACCGTGTAAACGATGCCGCAGTGTGGGGGGCGGATTATTTCATCAGCCTTCACACAAATTCCTACACCGATTCCTCGGCAAAAGGACTTGAGGTCTACACCGCCACAGGGGACACCAAGGGATACGCACTTGGCGAAGAGGTCTTGGGCGGACTGCTTGAGTCCACCGAATTGCGTAACCGCGGAATGAAGAACGGAGACCATTTGCGCGTTCTCAAAAATGCAAAAATGCCCGCAATTCTTGTGGAAATGGGCTTTATCAGCAACGACGACGAAGCAAAATTGCTTGATGAATCTCCCGAGCTCTTTGCGCGCGGAATTTATGACGGCATTCAAACCTATTTCGACGCGCTTGAAGAAGAGCCAACCCCCACCGAGACAACTGAAGAATAAACAAAAAGAGCAAACACAACCGTGTTTGCTCTTTCTTTTTTATTGCTCGTCGTCGAGCTTGAGCACTGCCATAAATGCCTCAGGGGAGACTTGAACAGAGCCGAGCTGACGCATCTTCTTTTTGCCTTCTTTTTGCTTTTCCAAGAGTTTCTTTTTACGGGTAATGTCACCGCCATAGCACTTGGCAAGCACGTCCTTGCGCATTGCCTTAACGGTCTCACGCGCAATGATCTTTGTGCCGATAGCTGCTTGAATCGGAACTTCAAAGAGCTGACGCGGAATGTTCTCCTTGAGCTTTTCGGCAAGCTTGCGTGCGCGGCCGTATGCCTTTTCCTCGTGCACGATAAAGGAGAGTGCATCCACCTGCTCGCCGTTGAGCAGGAAATCGAGCTTGACGAGCTTACTCGGCTCATAACCAAGCAGCTCGTAGTCAAGAGATGCATATCCGCGAGAGCGGCTCTTAAGCGCATCAAAGAAGTCGTAAATGATCTCGTTGAGCGGCAGATTGTAGTGCAATTCCACACGCGTGGGGTCGAGATATTTCATATCAATGAATATGCCGCGGCGATTTTGGCAAAGCTCCATCAGTCCGCCCACATAGTCAACAGGTGTGATGATGTTCGCCTTAACGAGCGGCTCATAAGCCACCTCAATATTGTCGGGGGTGGGGAAGTTCGTGGGGTTATCAATGCGCACGATGTCGCCGCCCTTGAGCTTGATCTCATAAATAACGCTGGGAGCGGTGGTGATGAGGTCAAGGTTGAACTCGCGCTCAAGTCTTTCCTCAATGATTTCCATGTGGAGAAGACCCAAAAATCCGCAACGGAAGCCAAAGCCGAGAGCGATCGAGGTCTCGGGCTCAAACACGAGAGCCGCATCGTTGAGCTGCAACTTTTCAAGCGCATCGCGAAGGTCACCATAGCGCGCGCCGTCGGCAGGATAAATACCCGCATAAACCATCGACTGTACGGCTTTAAAGCCGGGCAGAGGCTTTTCGGTAGGCGTTGCCGCCAAAGTAACGGTGTCGCCCACGCGCGTGTCGCTAACGCTTTTGATAGAGGCGGTAAAGTAACCAACCTCGCCTGCCGAAAGGCGTTCGCATTTCTTAAGTCCAAAGGGCTCCATTGTGCCAACCTCAACGATGTCAAACACGGCACCCGTGCTCATCAGGCGGATCTTGTCGCCTGCGGCAATACTGCCATCTACCACGCGAATGTTGACCAC
>JBGVQK010000002.1:0-40445 GCA_045127455.1 Eubacteriales bacterium | reverse complement strand
CTTGTTGGGAAGATGTTTCCCCCACACCCCTTTCAAGAACTCTCTAACAACAAAGAACAAAACAGAGCCTTTAGCACGCGAACAGACAGTCGGTGCGAGGTATAACCTCGCTTTAGCTACCATAAATGCAGAAAACCGCCGAAACTACTTCGGCGGTTTTCAACCTTTTTAGGTGTGTTTGAAATTTTAACTAAATTCGAACCACTCTCTTCAGTGTGGCTTTTGTTCTGCGCAAGATGTGCTGCCCGAGTTATTCGAAGAAGTTGTCTTCTTGCTTAGGATCATCATCCTCGTCGGAGGGGAAGGTCACTGTTTCGGTGGGCGTGTCGGGCGTTGTGACCTCGGGTGTCGTTTTCTCGGGCGTGGTTACCTCGGGCGTGGTCACACCTGGCGTGGTGGTCGAGATCTGCTCTCCGGGGGTTGTGGTTTGGGGATCTTTTTCCTTGCACGCTACCAAAGACCCCAGCACCATTGCAAGGCACAAAACCAAAATGATACTGACGTATTTTTTGAAATTAGCAGTCATAAAAATCATTCTCCTTTTCAATTTTTGGTCCAATCCTTATTGTCGATTGGCAAGTTCCTTAATGGCGCTCCAAGCTTCGCCTTCAAAAACGGCTTGCAGCTCTTCGGCATATTCGGATGATGTGTTAAGATATACGGGAATTTTTGCAAGATTTGCATTTACCGGAATCGTCAGCCCCGTGGAAACAATGGTCTTTCCCGTATTCAAATCAATCCATTCGCCGGCGGGAAGATAGACCTTGCGCGTGGCAACGGATGCGTAGTTGAGCAAGTAGTTGTCGCCGCTGATTTTTGTGTTGCAGGTGAGAATAGGCGCTATCAGCAAAGCATCACCATACATATATTGGTCGTCTATATCAACCACCTTGGAATCGTCCTGATACTCAAGGATCATATGTCTCACCATCGGCATACCCGTTTCGCAAGCCTCTTCTGAAAGCTCACGCAGGTACCAAGCAAGATCATCGTGAAGCGCCATATAAAGTGCGGCAAGCTCTTGTACCTCATCGGTCATTTGATAAACGTGACGAACGTCACCGTGGGTCTTGATAACGTTGCCGAACACCGTATACTGCATAGAGCGAATGAAAATTTCAGATTCGTATTCCTCTGCCGCCTCAAAATCGGGCAAAAGAATGTTTCCGCTGCTTTCGGGAAGCAGCTGCGGCTGTCCGCCATAGTAGTGATAAGAGGTTGCGTGGTAAGCATAGCCGCCCATATCGTAGGTGACAAAGGGGATGCCCGAAATACCCGAGTTGATAACCGCTGCTAGCTGCGTGGAAAGATTAGCAAATCTGCGCGTCTGGTCGCCTGCGAGCATATAGGGGTTGCGCTGCAAGCCAATACCGCCGCCGCGCGCCAAAACAATAAAGCCATCGTCGTCCACGCGAAGATCTGCTTTTTCGTTCATGATCTTGTTCACCGCAGAAACAAAGTAGGAAGCGTATGCGTGGTGAGGCTCGGTTGCCTCAAACATAGAAGGATCGTGCCAATTGAGCTTGATGTATACCTGCGGATAAACCACGCCGTTGATCTTGATGTCGCGATAAACGCCCTCGTTGGGGAGAGACTCGCTAAAGTCGACCTTCAGTCCGTCAATGCCAAGATCCATCATTGCATCCCATACGTTATTCATATACCACTTAACGGCACTTGAATGGGAGATATCGAGATAGGTCTGCACACCATCGCTTACGGTGTCGGGGTTGTCGGTCTTATCACTCTTGGGAATGCGCGTGGTAGTCTGCAGTTTTTTGCCAATGCCGTTCTCGTCGCTGTATTCGTACATATCGACGCTGAGCACGTACTCATCTTTAAAGCCGGAGCCCATTGCCGAGCCGGTCAGGTGTCCCAGCGCGGTATAAGCCATTGCTTTAATGCCTTGACTATCCAAATAATCAACAAACTTTTTAACCGTTGCCCACTGTGCACCGCTGGTGCCCATGTTATACCAGGTTATGCCCTCTAAAACAACGGCGGTGGGCTTCATTCCCGACTCTATAAGGCTGTTGACAATATAGGTCAGTCCCGCGCCCGCTTGCCCGTTTTTGGGGCTTGTGCGCAAGAAATAAGATTCGTTTAAAATGCCGTTGTAGTTAAAATCTTGGGTTCCGTCCTCAACAATATAGTGATACTGTGCAACGCCGTTCAGCGTTATTCTGTCCTTGTGAGAAAGAACCGCGTTGGGAGACAAATACAGAGTTTGCGTTTGCCCGTTCTTTGTAACGGTATATTGGTGATTTTTGTAGTTGGGAATGTCCTCCACCTTGTAATACCAAGTTCTGCCGTTGCTCTCGCCCGTCTCACCCTCAAGCGTGGTAAAGTCAGGCTGGAATCGGCAAACGATATACCCTTGTGCCCACTCCTCGGGGAGCGTTGCGTGACCGGTCATATCGGTGTAGGCACGCAAAACGTCGGCGATGTTACCCGTTGCAAAGAAGTAGCAATCTAAAAATCTTGTGCCAATGGTCAGTGACCACTGCCCCTCCTTGCCCTTTTCGGGGAAGGAGACTGTCATCGGCTCGTAGCGATTGATAAACATACCGCCGCCGCGAGACGTACTGAAAAGCGGAACAACAACATAGGTGCCTTCGCCGTTTTTTGTGTCGTACGAGTCGGAGGTGTAAAGGTTCATTGTTTTGCCGCGGTTGTTAGAGTCGTCAAAGCGTTCACCGCCGCCGTAAATGGCATCGGTGGCGTTCATTTTGCCCGTAAGAATGACCTCTCCCTTATCCGAGAGCGACATTCCGTTTACGTTATAAAGCGATGAGCCGTCGGCAGCGCAAACATCCAATGAAAAGGTGTTATAGAAAAAGCGTATGCTTGCGTCTGTTCCCTGCGCCGAAATCATCAGCTCGCCATCCTTTTGAGTAACGCTCAGGGGAACGGTGACGTCGTGGAAGCCCTCGTCAAGATACAGTGCCAACGATTGACCTGCGCCAACGTCCTTGAAGTGGTTGTAGCTTTTGACGTTTGTTTGCAATCTCCAACCGTTGGCACCATTGTAAGTGATGCGGTTGTAGAAGCTCACGCCGTTGTTAACGTAGGTGAAATATACTTGGTTGCGTTTGATGCGAATATCCTTGACCGTTTCGGTGTCAATGCTCAGCTTTTGTTCCTCGGCAGCGAGGTCGGCAATCTTTGCACGCTCTTCCTCGCTCCAACTCTCTTTTTTAAGAGCCTTTTGGGCAACATCGGCAATGCTTGCAGCATACTGTTGAACCAAGTTCATATTTTGATTGTCGTAGCTGTAAATGGTGTAGGTGTCCCCACCCGACAGAGCAAGCTGAATATAACCGATAGCCGCAAATTTGCGTGTGCGGTTTTCAAGCTTGATGTTCACCAAGGATGCCACAAACTGTTCGTCGTAGCCGTCAGCCACAACCTTTTCACCGTCGTAAAAATCTTCGGTGTTGGAAAGAATATCTACATACGGTGTCTTATATTCCAAAAAGCCAAGTGCCATCGTGCTGAATTCGCCTGCCTCCAGAACATACTCAAGAGGTGCGATAAGGGTACCGAGGGTAACCCCTTTAATTCTTCTCTGCTTGCAGAACTGCTTGAGCGCTGCGTATTTTTCAAGGTTGATGTTGGTGGCAAAGCGAATGCCGCCGGAGTTTTCCATATTGACGGTAGGCTCTGCGGGGGCAATCAATTGCTTTACAAGATCGGCATTCATATTGCCGATGTAGCCGCTGGTGGTAGCCGCCACAGCAGAAAACGTGGCGGCACTCAGCGTGGGAAGAAGCATCGCAAGTGTCAAAAGACACGCAAACACCCTCCTGATCCGTTGTTTCATAATCATCTTTTCCTCTATCTTCTTTTTTCAAGCATCAGAGGGGCAATTACTGTGCGTTGGCAAGCGCCTTGATAGTCGTCCAAGCCTCGCCTGCAAAAACAGTTTGCAGTTCTTCTGCGTATTCGGATGCGGTGTTGAGATATACGGGGATCTTTGCAAGGTTTGCATCTACCGTAACGGTTTGACCGACAGAGGTGATCTTTTCACCTGTGTTGAGGTCGATCCACTCACCTGCGGGCAGGTAGACCTCACGGGTAACGGTGGAGGCGTAGTCAAGCACCAATTGACCGTTTTGGGCCTTGACGTTACAGGTTAAAATGGGGGCTACGAGCAGGGCGTCACCGTACATAAACTGATCGTCGATGTCGGCCACCTTGGAGTCGTTTTGATATTCAAGGACCATATGGCGAACCATCGGCATGCCTGTATCGCAAGCAATCTTGGACATCTTTTGCAGATATGCCGCAAGGTCCTCGTGCAGAGCGTTGTAAAGCTCGGCAAGCTCCTGTGCCTCATCGGTCATTTGATAGATGTGACGAACGTCACCGTGTGTTTGGATCAAGTTACCGAATACGGTATATTGCAGCGAACGAACGAAGATCTCGGATTCGTATTCCTCTGCCGCCTGAAGGTTGGGCAGCGAGAGCTTGCCGTTTTCCTCGGGAAGGGTTTGCGACTGACCGCCATAGAAGTGATAGGTCGTTCCGTGATATGCGTAGCCCGCCATATCGTAGGTCATAAAGGGAATGCCCGAAAGACCCGAGTTTACAACAGCGGCAAGCTGGGTTCTGAGGTTGGCAAATCTGCGCGTTTGGTCGCCTGCCCACAAATAGGGGTTGCGTTGTGCGCCAATGCCGCCGCCACGGGTGATGAGAACAAAGCCTGTGTCGCCATCTCTTTGTGCGGCTTTTTCTTCCATTGCCTTATAGAAGGCGGAAACAAAGTAAGAGGGGTATGCGTGGTGGGGCTCGGCATCCTCAAACATAGTAGGATCGGTCCATTCGAATTCCATATAAACCTGCGGATAAAGAACGCCATCGACCTTCATGTTTTTGTAAACACCCTCATTGGGGAAGGATTCGCAGAAGTCGACCTTGACACCGTCGATGCCAAGCTCCATCATTTCATTCCAAACTTTGTCCATATACCACTTAACAGCTGCGGGATTGGTGATATCCAAATAGGTTTGCACGCCGTCGCTTACGGTGTCGGGGTTGTCGGTCTTGTCGCTCTTGGGAATACTTGTGGTGGTCTTGATCTTTTCCTGAATTCCCTTGACTTCATCATATTTATAGATGTTGACCTTGAGCTGGTATTCGCTCTTAAAATTCTTTTCCATTGCGCCGCCCGTCATGTATGCCATATAGGAGTAAACGAGCGTTTTAATGCCTTGGCTATCCAAATAGTCAACAAACTTTTTCAGGTTTGCCCATTGTACGGCATCCTTTGCCATGTTGTACCATGAGACGCCCTCCAAAATAACGCCGTTGGGCTTCATGCCTGCATCTATCAGGCTTTGCACGATATAGGTAACGCCTGCACCCGCGGTGCCGCCCTTGGTGCTTGTGCGCAGATAGTAGGATTCGTTCAGAATACCGTTGTAGTTAAAGTCTTGTGTGCCGTCCTCAATGATGTAGTGATAATAAATTGTGCTGCCCTTTGTGAGCGCCTTTTTGTGCGGAAGCTTTGCATCTGCGGTGAGCGGAATGGACGCCTTTGTTTGGTAGTGACAAAGATCGGCATCAGGAAGGTCATTGTAGCTGCTGTAACGCGTGCCGTTGGGAGATTCGAAATAGCACTGTCCGCCATCCTCAATATAGGTATACAAAGTAACGTTTCCGTTAGAGGTGGTAATAACCGCGCCGGGCTCAAGCGATGTGTCGGATCCCAAGGGCTCGTATACGGTGGCAGAATAGTAGAAGGTGTTATAGTTGGGAATATCCGTGGTGTTATAATACCAGGTTACACCGTTCGCCTCTCCGGTAAGACCGCCAAGGCTTGTAAAATCGGGCTGGAAGCGGCAAACAAGGTAGCCTTGTGCCCACTCCTCGGGAAGTGAGGCGTGACCGGTCATATCGGTGTATGCGCGCAGTACGTCGGCAATGTTGCCCGTTGCATAGAAGTAGCAGTCCACGATCTCGGTGCCGATGGTCAGCGACCACTGACCTGCCTCGCCCTTTTTGGGGAAGGAAATGCTCATAGGCTCGTAGCGGTTGACGAACATACCGCCGCCGCGAGAGGTGCTAAAGAGCGGAATGGCTACGTAAGAGCCGTTGCCGTTTTTGGTATCGTAAGAGTCGGAGATGTAAAGACTGAGCGTTTTGCCGCGCTTATTGGCAGAGTCAAAGCGTTCACCACCGCCGTAAACGGCATCGGTTGCGTTCATTTGACCCTTGAGAACGATCTCTCCCTTGCTCGAAAGAGACATTTCATTTACGTTATAGAGTGCCTCGTTGCCGTTTTTGAAGTCGAGGCTGAAATAGTTGCAGGAGAGCTTGACAGACGAGCCCTCGTAGCCCTCGGCATAAATGGTGATGCTGCTTGTGGGGATATCCTCGGTTGCTACAACGCGCAGGGGAGTTTCAACGTCGTTGAAGCCTTCGTCAAGATACAGTGCGAGAGATTGTCCCGCTCCGATATCCTTAAAGTGATTGTAGCTCTCTGTGTTGGTCTGCAATCTCCAACCGTTAGCACCGTTGTAGGTGATGCGGTTGTAGAAGAGCTGGGTTCCTTTTTTGTAAGTGAAATAGACCTGGCTGCGCGTGTAACGAAAATCGGTTACTACTGTGCTGCCAACAGCTACCTTTTCGGGGGTGGCGTCGGCAAGATCCTCGATCTTTGCTCTTTCCTCGGCGCTCCAATCATCCTTTTGGAGTGCCTTTGCGGCAACCCCGGCAAGTGTGGTAGCGTATTTTTCAACCAACGACATATTTTGATTATCGTAGCTGTAAATAGTGAAGAAATCACCGCTGACAAGGGTGAGCTGAATATAACCGATTGCCGCAAACTTGCGGTCGCGGTTCTCAAGCTTAATGTTGACGATGGAGCCTACGAACTGCTCGTCGTAGCCCTCGGCTACCGTCTTTTCACCGTCGTAAAAATCCTCGGAATTGGCTCTTACGTCAAGATAGGGCGTTTTGTAATCCAAAAAGCCGAGCGCCATGGTGCTGAACTCGCCCGCCTCTTTTACGTAATCGAGAGGAGCGATAAGCGTTCCCACCGAAACGCCCTTTATTCTTCTTTGCTTGCAGAACTGCTTGAGCTCTGCGTATTTTTCAAGGTTGATGTTGGTGGCAAAGCGAATACCGCCGCCGTTATCCATATTGAGAGTTGCTTCCTCTGCGGGAGCGATCAGGTTTTTTGTCAAGCTTGCGTCCATATTGCCGATGTAGCCGCTGGTGGTTGCAGCCAGCGCAGGGCCGACCGCAGTGCTCAGCATTGGAATGAGCATTGCAAGCGTTAAAAGACATACAAGCACTCTTTTTTGAACGTTTTTCATAACAGAACCTCCGTTGTGGATTGCTTGCCCTTTTTGCGGGCAACGGTTTTATTGCTTTCGGCGAGACTCGGGAACGCTGAGCTTGAACAGCTCCTCGGTTGCAAGTCTTGCTTTGGCTACGGGTGTGTCATCCTTGATGAAGCAATAATAGAGACAATCGCGGTTGCCGATGGAAATAATATCGCCGCGTTCATAAAAGTAATAATCGGAATTGACTGTGTAGGACGCACGGGGCTTCTGGAAATATTCCAGCTTGCCCTCGCATCCCGTAAGGGCAAAGCCCTCTTTGGTGTGCAAAAGATGTCCGTCGCCCACCAGATAGATCGCCTTGTGATCAACAAGCATACCGACCTCAACCTCGGCTTCAAGCGCATAGGTCCCTTCCTCAATCTCGCGGCGGACGCATTCGCGCTCCCAATCAAACCACGCGGGAATGTGCGAGATCTCGGTTTTGCCGTCAAGCGCTTCCAGCTCACCCAGCTCGGTGAGTCGCCAAACTTTGCCGCAGGCGTGGCAGGTCAAGCGCTCTCCCTCGCCCTTCATTTTTCTTTCCGTTTGGCAATGGGGGCACTTGTAAAGCAAGCGCTCAAGTCCGTTTGCGCGGTAGGGCTCGGTAATGCGGATATTGTTTTCCTTTTGCCACTTGAAGTGGTCAAAATCAAAGGCATCATCCAAAATGGCGTCAAGCTCCTCTACGCTCTTATCGCAGATCTCATCAGCGGTGAGAAGGCACTTGACCTCGGCACTGATGGGCACCTTGCGGTTTTTGAGCTCGTTGTAGAGCGGTGTGCGCAGAAATGCGCCGTTTACGTGCACGAAAAGGACCGGCACCTTCAGCAGCTTGAGTAGCCCACCCATTTTGCGTGGCAGAATGGTAGCACGGCCGTCAAGGCTATACCCTGCCTCGGGATACATCAAAACGCTTGTCTTTTTCTTTTTGAGCAGATAGTCGATATCGCGCACGAGTGTGAGGTCGCTGACAAATTTTTGCGTGGGAATGCAGCCGATCTGTCGCATCAACCACGCCTTGCCAACAAAGCCGTCGGACGTAGCAACGATTCCGTAGGGCATGGGATAAAAAATTGCGGATGCAATTTCAAGATCCAAAAAGCAGGAGTGATTCATCAGTATCAGGTACGGTCCCTCTCCCGCTCTTTCGATATCCTTTTTCACGCAGGAAAATTTGAGAGGGATGAGGTCAATAGCCGACAGCACGCGAATGAGCGTGCGGAAGAAAATATTGGGCTTTTTAGGCTTTTTGTGCGGGGCGCGGGGCATTGCTGCTACTTTATCGTAGCTTTTTCTTGAAAATGCCGTTTTCATAAGGCGTCTCCCGTGATTTATCGTTTCTATATACATTAGAATACCATAATTTCAAAGCTTTGTCAATAAAAATTTTGGTTGCCTTGGCGCATTATTAACTTTTTTGTAAATAAACGGCGCACCCTCTTGCCTTTTAGAGCCATATCATATAAAATATTGTAAAACCCCGAAAATAAAAAGGAGTATTTTATGAAACGGATCTTATCACTGTTACTCGTTGCGCTAATTCTGGTTCCCTGCTTTTTGACAGGATGCAAGGAAAACGACCCCGAGGTGACCACCCCGGAGGAAAGCACCCCCGAAACAACGACACCTGAGGAGACCACTCCCGGCACCGATGTGCCCCCCGTGATCGTTCAAAAGACCTTGACATCGGTCAGCATCACAGCGGGCAGCTCCCCTACCGAGTTGACTGCCGTGAGCGACTTGACGAAATATCTGACACAAAAGGGCGTTGCGGTTGCTGCTGACGGCGAATTCCCGATCACACTCTCGATCGATACAAGCCTTGGCGACGATGCCTTTTGCGTGACCGCCGTTGTAGGCGAGGGCAAGGAAGAAAGCCTTGCGATCGTTGGCGGAAACGGCCGCGGTGTGCTTTACGGCGTATACCAATTCCTTGAAAAATACGCAGACGTACGCTTTTTTACCCCCACCTTTGAGGTTTGCGAGGCAGGCGAGGTCGCCTTCCCCGACGGCGTTCTTTTGAACCACACGCCCGTTTTGGAAATGCGCCAAACCGACTGGTATAACTGGATGGACGAGACCCAACGCCACACCTGGGCGGCTAAGGTCGGCGTTAACATTATGAGCGGCTGGAAGCGCTCTTGGGATGAATCCCTTGGCGGCAGCCTCTCCTACGCTCCCAGTATGTTCGTGCACACCCTTGGCAAGCTGAGCGAAACGGGCGGTGGAACCTCAGCAAACCCCTGCCTCACCGATGAGAGCATTTATAACACCGTTCTTGCCAACGTGCGCAAGATATTGGCCGAGGACCCGAACACAAGGATCTTTTCAATCTCTCAAAACGACACCGAGGCGCGCTGCCATTGCACAAACTGTGCAGCCATTGATGCCGAAGAGGGTAGCCCCGCAGGCACACTGCTGCGCTTTGTAAACAGAATTGCCAACGATATCGCTGCCGACTATCCAAACGTTACCGTTGATACCCTGGCTTACAAATATACGCTTAACGCCCCCAAGGTAACAAAGCCCGCTCCCAATGTTTGTATCCGTCTTTCCACCATCTCCTGCCACCTTACGCACCCCATTACAAAAAGCGGCTGCTCCACTTGCGCCAACTTCCGCGTAGCACTTGAAAAATGGAGCGCAATCTGTGATAATATTTACATTTGGGATTACACCACAAACTACGCTTATTACCTTGCAACCTTCCCCAACTTCCATGTTCTGCGTGAAAATATGAAATACTTTGCCGATCACAACGTCAAGGGCGTTTACGAGCAAGGTAATGCCTCCGGCCCCTCGGGCGAGTTTGGCGAGCTGCGCGCTTACCTTATTTCCAAGCTCCTGATGGACCCCTATATGAGCAAGGACGAATATTACACGCACATGGATGAATTCCTTGCTGCTTACTACGGCGACGGATGGGAATATATTCGCAAATACATCGACGCGTATACGAGATTCGCCACTACTGCACCCGGTGGAATGACCCTTTACAACTATCCCTTTGGCGTCCTTTCAAAAACCTCGTTAGAGTCTCTTGAGGAGACCTTTAACGGTTGGTGGGATGCTGCCGAGGCTGCCGCAGGCGACCGCCTCGAATACGTACAGCGCTCCCGTTGGCAGCTGCGCTATCTGCTGCTTTACATCCACCCCGATCTGGAAACCGCCACAAAATTTGCTGCCGAGGTTGAGGGAGCAGGAACAAAATGGAGCGAGCGCAACCCCAAGCTGTTGTGGTACGCCTACGAATACGACCTGTTGGCTCTTGAGCCCGACAAGTGGTTTACAGACCCCACAAAATAACAAACAGACCCTTATCATTTCATCTCCTCTGTGCAAAAAAACAGAAAGGACCTTACCCCTGTTATGAGAAATTTATTCTCGTTTGTGTTGGCGATGCTCTTGCTGCTCTCCTGCGTGCTTGCAGGCTGCACACCCGTCAACAACACCGAAAACACCTCTCCCGAAGAGACCCCCTTCCCCAACACCGCACCGGAGGACACCGCCCCCGAGGAGACCACCCCGGGCACGGATATTGAGCTCCCCACCACCAAAACGCTTTCCTCGGTTTCGATCACCTCAGGCGAGAGCGACACCGAGCGTCTTGCCGCTGCCGAGCTGAAGAAGCATTTGGAGATCAAGGGCGTTCGCATTGACGCGGGCGGATTCCCCATCTCCCTTTCGATCGACCCCACCCTTGGCGACGATTGCTATCGCATTCAAGGTGCGGCAAACGTTACAGAGGAGCAAAACAACGCAGAATACATCAGCATTACAGGCGGCAACGGCCGCGGTGTGTTTTATGGCGTGATCCGCTTTTTAGAGGAATACGCAGGCACGCGCTTTTTTACCTACGAACTGGAAACGCACACCGCCGATCCCGTAACCGTTCCCGCGTCTGTTTTGATCGAATATCAGCCTGTTTTTGAATACCGTTACACCAGCTGGAACGCAATGGCTCGCGACCCCCTGTTTTGTGTAAAGAGCGGAATGAACGGCAATCACGGCGGCATTACCGAGGAGATGGGCGGACATTTGAGCTATGCCGCAGGTCTTGGCGTTCACACCTTTGGTGTGTTGAGTGAAACAACCTATCCCTACCCTGGGTACGCCCCCAATCCCTGCCTGACCGACCCTGCGGTTCTTGCTACCGTTATCAAAAACGTGCGCGCGGCTCTTGAAAAGGACCCCACCGTAAACATTATCTCGGTCTCCCAAAACGACAAAGAAGAATACTGCCACTGCGAAAACTGTGCCGCCATTGACGAAGAAGAAGGCAGCCCCGCAGGCACGCTGCTCCGTTTTGTAAATGCCGTTGCTGAAAATATTGCAGAGGATTACCCCAACGTAACCGTTGATACGCTGGCTTACAAATACACGCGCAAGCCTCCCAAAATTACAAAACCCGCGCCCAACGTTTGCGTGCGTCTTTGCAGCATCGAATGTCATTTCAGCCACCCCTTAACAACCATGTCTTGCGACACGTGTGCCGCTTTTCGCAATGACCTTGTGGGTTGGGGCGAAATTTGCAACAACATCTACATTTGGGATTACACCACAAACTTCCGCTATTATCTTTCCACCTTTCCAAACCTGCACGTTCTGCGCGCAAACATGAAGTTTTTTGCCGACAATAACGTAAAAGGCGTTTTTGAGCAAGGAAACGGCCAATCGGTTTCGGGTGAGTTTGGCGAATTGCGCGCTTATTTGCTTGCAAAGCTGATGATGAATCCTTATATGAGTTCGGAAGAATATTACACGCACATGGACGAGTTTCTTGCCGCTTACTACGGCGAAGGATGGTCGTATATTCGCAAATACATTAACACCTTTACCCGATTTGCACAGCTATCCGAAAAGCATATCGGCATTTACAGCTATCCATTCCTTTTGGTCCCCCAAAAAACAGTCGCTCTTTATGAGAACGATTTTAACGCTTGGTGGGATGCTGCCGAGGCTGCCGCGGGCGACCGTCTCGAATACGTTCAGCGTTCACGCTGGCAGCTGCGCTATTTGATGCTTTATCTGCACCCGAACGAAGAGGATGCACGGCAGCTTATTGCCGATGCTAAGGAAGTAAAGCTTGCTTGGAGAGAAGGATATTGGAACGTAAACGACTCCTCCGACCTCACTCTTCCCCCCGACCAATGGGATTACTCTTAACACCTTGAATCTCTTGCCGCCCGACTTTAGTCGGGCGGTTTTTTGTTCTTTTGTGCAAGAAATCGGCAAAAACGGTTGACATTTGCAAAAGCTCTGTGTTATAATAAACTATACTCTTTTATTCAAAAATACTCTTGAAAGGAACGTATGAAGATGAAAGCAAAAAGATTTCTTATTTTAGCTATCTTGTTGCCCTGCTTGCTGTTTGGCTGTAACCAACCGACACCCGAGCAGACAACGCCGGAAACGACTACCCCCGAGGTCACAACCCCCGAAACGACCACGCCTCAAGAGGACGACGTTGTTTCCCCCGTTACAATGAAATTAACACACGTAACCATCACCGCAGGTGACACTCCTGCCGAAGAGACCGCTGTTGCGGAGCTGACAGAGTATCTTACAAAACGCTCTATCACCGTTTCCGAGGGCGGCTTCCCCATCACACTTTCTATTACCGATGAGCTGGAGGACGATGCTTACATCGTTGAAGCGGTTATCGAAAACGGCACCCCCGGCATGACCATTCAGGGCGGCAACGGCCGTGGTGTTCTTTACGGCGTTTACGGATTCCTTGAAGAATACGCAGGTCTGCGCGCCTACACCCCCACGCTTGAGGTCTACCCCACCGAGGGCGACATCACCATTGGCGAGGGCACGCTTCTTGAGTTCCATCCTGTGTTTGAAATGCGCGTTAACGACTGGTATCGTTGGGCAGTCGGCAACCCCGAAACCTATGCTTGGTGCGTAAAAAACGGCGTCAACATGATTGACGGCTGGTGGGAGCCTTGGGATAAGGACACCGGCATGTGGGGCGGCGCTTGGGACTACGGCGGACTCTTTGTTCACACCATTGGCGGTTTGACCGGCACCGGCGGCGGCACCTCAAAGAACCCCTGCTTGACCGATCAAAACAACCTCAACCGCGCAATTGCGGCTGTTCGCGAACGCCTTGCGGCAAGACCCAGCACAACCATTCTCTCGGTTTCGCAAAACGATACCGATGCGCGTTGCACCTGCGCGAACTGCGCAGCCATTGATGCCGAAGAGGGCAGCCCCGCAGGCACGCTCCTTCGCTTTGTCAATGCCATTGCAAACGATATCGCAAAGGATTACCCCAACGTTATTATCGACACGCTCGCTTACGACTACACGCAAACCGCTCCCAAGGTAACAAAGCCTGCCGAAAACGTTTGCATCCGTCTTTGCACCTTCCACTGCCACTTCACACATCCGCTCAACGACCCCACCTGTGCGGAAAACGCAAGATTCTGCAAGGATCTTGAGGAGTGGAGCAAGATCTGTGACAATATTCACATCTGGGACTACACCACAAACTTTGCTTACTATATCCCCACCTATGCAAACCTGCACGTTCTGCAAGCCAATATGCAATTCTTTGCCGAGCACAACGCAAAGGGTATGTTCCCGCAGGGCAACCGCAACGGCCCCTCGGGTGAGTTTGGCGAGCTGCGCGCTTACCTGCTCTCCAAGCTGATGATGGACCCCTATATGGGCGAGGATGAATACTATCGCTTGATGGATGAGTTCCTCGAAGCTTATTACGGTGAGGGCTGGGCTTACATTCGTATGTACATCGACAAGACCTCCGAAATGTATCAGGTAGGCTGCGGAAACATGTATATGCATCCGTTTAACAGACTGCCTGCCGAAAGATTTATCGAAATGCAACAGGTATTCAACGATTGGTGGAACAAAGCCGAGACGCTTGCCGACGAGGACCACAAGGCAAACGTTCGCCGCTCCAGCCTGCAATGGCGTTGGTTTGTTGCAAAACTTGATAAAGACCTGCAGCCCGCATTCATTCAAGAAGTAGCGGATCTTGGCGTTTGGTGGAGTGAAGGAAACCAACACAACACCAGATGGTAAAAAAGCCAACTATGCAATTTGATTTTTAGGAAAGGAATTTATGAAAATGAGTATGATGAAAAGAATATTCGCCCTCCTTTTGACTGTTGCTATGCTGGTTTGCACCCTTGCCGCTTGTAACAAGCCGAAGGACCCTGAAAAAACAGACCCCACTAACCCCGAGGATACCACTCCCGAGGTAACCACCCCCACAGAGCCCGAATTTCCCACAACGCCCCCCAAAAAGATCACGAGCTTTAAGGTCACTTGTGGCAAGAGCGCTGTTGAAAACTTTGCCGCTACCGAGCTCAAATGGTATCTTAAAGAAAAGAACCTTCCCCTCTCGGATGACGGCTATCACATCTCCATTGTGATCGACTCCGAGGTCGTAAAGGACGGCTACACGATCGTTGCCACTGAGGACAGCTTGACAATTGCGGGCGGCAACAACCGCGGTCTTGCTTACGGTATTTACGATTTTCTCGAAAAGTACGTCGGTGTTCACTTCTACTCCCCCGATACCGTTGTTGTTGACAAAAACGACGTAATGATCGGCGGCGGTGTGCTTGAGGTTTTTGAGCCCGCGTTTGAGGTTTTGCGCAACCCCTGGCAGCCTATTGAAAAGCTTGCCGAAAAGGACGGCGGCAACACCGCCGAAACTGGCAGCACCAAAATTATCAACTTGAACACCATTGCGGGAACCGGCTATGCCACCACCTGCTTGAGTGATCCAAAGATCTTTGACCAGGCACTTGAAAAGATGAGAGCGCAGCTGAGCGGCGGCAAGGTAGACGCCATTCGCTTCTCCCCCGTTACCGACTACGACCTCTACTGCACCTGTGAAAAGTGCGCAGCTGTTCACGCCGAAGAGATCGAGCCCTCGGGCAACTACATCCGCTTCCTCAACAAACTCCACGCGGCACTTGTTGTTGATTATCCCGACCTCAAGTTTGAGATCACCCCTCGCGCTTATATGAAAAAAGCGCCTGCCGTTACAAAACCTGTTGACGGTATTCTGATTCGTTTTGATACAGACCAATGCCACATCTCTCACCCCTTGACCGATACCACCTGCCCCGAGGCAGTTGCATTTGCCGAAAGCTTGAACAGCTGGGGCACCTTCTGCGATAACGTTTACGTAGAATACGCCCTGACGGCATCTAAGGACTTCATTCCCGTTTTTGCAAACCTCGGCACTCTGCGCGCGGATATGCGCTTCTTTGCCGAAAGCCGGGTTGGCAGCATTCGCTTTACCGGTAACATCGTTTGCCCCACCGGCGAATTTGGTGAATTGCGCGTTTATCTGCTCTCCAAGCTGATTCAAAATCCCTTGATGAGCGAAGAAGAATACTACGGATATATGGATTCCTTCCTCGAAGCTTTCTATGGTGCGGGTTGGAAGAACATTCGCAAATTCATCGACAAGACCACCGAGTTTGCAGCCGACGGTCACCAAACCAAAAAGGATAGCCCCTTCCTCGCGATCACCGAAGACGAATATCGCTCTTATGAGGCGATCTTTGATTCCTGGTGGAACGAAGCAGAGAAAAATGCGGGCGACCGTGCCGAGTTTGTAAAGCGCGCACGTTATCAATGGCGCTACATCAAGCTCTGCTTGCATCCCAACGCAACTGATGCGCAGGCACTCATCACCGATGCCGCAGGCGGTCAAAGAGTTGCTTGGCGCGACAAGCAATGGAACGTTGATACCGCAAGATCCAATCTCAATCTCGCTCCCTCCGAGTGGGTCTACAAGTCGTAATTTCACACACAGCAAGCGGCAAAATTGCCGCTTGCCTTTTTATTTATATTGTTATATAAATAAATTTTGTAAACAAATCAAGAATACTCTTGCATTCTTGCACTTTTTTTGGTATGATGTAGAGTGAAGGAATATATTTACATTCCAAATTATCCTTGATGAACTAAAAAAGGAGAAAAACAATGAAAAAACTGTTGACCTTACTCTTGGCCACCGTGCTTCTTTTGCCGTGCTTGTTCTGTGCTTGCACCCCAAAGACGCCCGAAGTAACCACCCCCGAACAAACAACGACACCTGAGGCAACGACTCCCGAGCAAACCACCCCGGACACGACTATTGAAGTCCCCCCGGAACCGCTGACGATGAAGCTGACATCGGTTAAGATCGTCACGGGAACGGACAAAAGCGAGGCGTATGCCGGTGCTGAACTGCTTTTCTATTTGACAAAAAAAGGCATTACCATTACCTCCGACGGCTTCCCGATCTATCTGAGCATCAACCCCGAATTGGGGTCTGACTGCTTTAAAATCGAAGCATCCTTAAGCGAGAATCCCGGCATGACCATTCAAGGCGGCGATAAGCGCGGCATTCTTTATGCCGTTTATCAGTTTTTGGAAGAGTACGCAGGCTTCCGTTACTTTACCCCCGACTTGGAAACCTACACAGAGGATGACGTTGTCATTCCCGAAGGCATCGTTATGGAGCACGACCCCGCGATCGCTTTCCGTCGCTTGACCTGGCACAGCATTTACTCCAGCATGGAATGGGCTGTAAAGCTTGGCGTTAACTTTGGTATTTCTTTGCCCGAAAACCTTGGCGGTCAAAGCCTTGACTACGGCAGCTTGTTCGTTCATACGATTGCTCCTCTGTTCGGCACCAAGTATCCTTACCCCACATATGCAACCAACCCCTGCTTGACCGACCCCGAGATCTTTAACACGGTTCTTGCCAATTTGCGCAAGGAGCTTGAAAAGAATCCCAACATGAATATCGTGTCCGTTTCTCAAACCGACTACGAGCAATCCTGCTACTGCCCCAACTGTGCAAAGATTGCAGAGGAAGAAGGCTCCTACTCCGGTGTTTGGATCCAATTTGTTAACCGCATTGCAGAAGCGCTTGCAGAGGATTATCCCGATTTGATCATCGACACCTTGGCATACAAAAACACGCAAACCCCTCCCAAGAACATCAAGCCCCACAAAAACGTTTGTGTTCGTTTGTGCTCCATCACCTGCTGCTTTACCCATCCGCTGGATGATCCCAACTGCCCCAAGAACAAAAAGTTCCACGACGACCTTGTCGGCTGGGGCAAGATCTGCGATAACGTTCACGTTTGGGATTACACCACAAACTTCCATTACTACATCTCCACCTTTGCAAACCTGGGCGTTATTCGCGCGAATATGCAGTTCTACGCTGAAAACAACGTAGTTTCTATGTTCCCGCAGGGTAACAGCCAAGGTAAGTCCGGTGAGTTTGGCGAGCTCCGCACCTATCTGCTTTGCAAGCTGATGCTTGATCCTTACATGACCGAAGAAGAATACTACGCACACATGGATGAATTCCTCAAGGCTTACTACGGTGACGGTTGGATGTACATTCGTCAATTTATTGATAAGACCACCGAGCTTGCTGCCAACGGCGGCTTTGAAATTCAAGGCGACGAGAGCGAAGGCAAGGCAGTTTGCGGTCAAGGCATTTACGGTCACCCCTTGACGGTTATTACAAGAAGCGAGTATCTTGCCAATGAAGAGCTCTTTGACGAGCTGTGGACAAAGGCAGAGCTTTTAGCAGGCGACCGCGTAGAAAACGTAAAGCGCTCTAAGATGCAATGGCGCTTGACAAAGCTTTACCTGCACCCCAACGCAGAGGAAGCCGCTGCTCTGATTGCAGATGCAAAGGCTGCCGGCGTTGTTTGGAAGGAAGGTCAACTCAACGTTCAGTCGAGCTCCGATCTCTCCAAGAGCCCCTACTACTGGTCGTACGGCAGCTAATGACTTCTACGCTTTTTACACGATAAAGGAAAAAAGATATGAAATCCCAAATTACAAAAACTCTAACCTCTGTTTTTATCACGTCGAGCGCTGAGCCTACGGCACGCCACGCAGCCGAGGAGCTTGCAAAATACTTGCAAAAGAAGGGTGTTGCCATCTGCAAGGATGGCTACCCCATCTCGGTTACGGTGGATGCGGCACTTGAGCAAGACGGCTACAAGATCAAAGCCGATGAGAATTCCCTGTGCATTACAGGCGACAACACGGGCGTGCTTTACGGTGTTTACAATTTTCTTGAAAAGCACGCGGGCGTTCGCTTCTTTACCCCCGATTTGGAGGTCTGCGAGGCGGGCGAGGTCACCGTTCCGCTCGGGCTTGTGATGGAATACGCACCCAAAATGAAGGCGCGCCGCCTGACTTGGCATTGCACGCACGATGCCGATTGGTGTGTTAAAAACGGTGTTAACAACTGTGATGCTCCGCTCACCGAGGAGCTTGGCGGTCAACGCCTCAACTACGGCAAGCTGTTTGTGCACACCATCAACATTCTTCGTGAAACAAAATACCCCTACCCTCCGTACGGTACCAACCCCTGTATGACCGACCCCGAAATTTTGGAAAAGGTCATCAAAAACGTGCGCAAGTCTCTTGCCGAAACCCCCGACGCCAACATCGTGTCGATCTCGCAAAACGACTTTGAGGGACATTGCCAATGCCCCAACTGCAAAAAGATAGAAGAGGAAGACGGCAGCCCCGCAGGCCCGTTCCTTCGCTTTGTCAACCGCGTGGCAGAGGATCTTGAAAAGGATTATCCCAACCTCACAATTGACACCTTGGCTTACAAATATACGCAAAAAACACCCAAGGTTACAAAGCCGCACCGCAACGTGTGCATTCGTCTTTGCTCCATCAACTGCTGCTTTACGCATCCGCTTGATAACAAGGATTGCCCCAAGAGCAAAACATTTTACGACGATATCGTCGGCTGGGGCAAGATCTGCGATAAGCTCCACATTTGGGATTACACCACAAACTTCCATTATTATATCTCCACCTTCCCCAACTTCGGCGTTATTCACAAGAATATGAAATTCTTTGCCGAAAACAACGTGGTTTCTATGTTCCCGCAGGGCAACGGCCAAGGCAAATCGGGCGAGTTTGGCGAGCTGCGCGCTTACCTGCTTGCAAAGCTGATGTGGAACCCCTATATGAGCGACGAAGAATACTACACGCACATGGATGAATTCCTTGCCGCTTACTACGGGGCGGGCTGGAAGAACATTCGCACCTTTATTGACAAAACGACCGCGCTTGCGGCAAACGGCGGCTTTAGCATCAACAAGGATGAGACCGAGGGTGCTCCCGTTTGCGGCCAAGGCATTTACGGTCACCCCCTGACCGCTATTACAAGACAGAAATATCTTGACAACGAGGCTCTCTTTGAAAAGCTTTGGCAGGATGCCGAAGCACTTGCGGGCGACCGCCTTGAATACGTCAAACGCTCGATGATGCAATGGCGCTTGACAAAGCTCTTCCTCCATCCCGATGCCGAAAAGGCACAGCAATTGATCGACGATGCAAAGGCTGCGGGTGTTGTTTGGAAGGAAGGCTTGCTCAACGTTCAACCCGAATCCGATCTAACACAAAGTCCTTATTTTTGGAAATACGGCAAATAAAATCCCCCACATAATAAAGGAGACAAAACATGAAAAGATCATTGATTATTCTGCTGGTCGCAGCAATTCTCTTGCCTTGCGTATTTGCAAGCTGCAACCCCTCTCCCTCCGAAAACACAACTCCCGATTCGGCAGCTCCCGAGACGACAACTCCCGAGGAGACCACGCCCGAAGAAACCACTCCCGAAGAGACCACTCCTTCCAATGACGATCCTCCCGTGGATCCCCCTTACGAAGGACCTGTTCTCTCCGATAACAACGCCCTCAAATGCGCTACCATTTCTACAGGTGCGAGCGAAAGCGAGGTATATGCAGGTGAGGAACTTGCAAAATACCTGATCAAAAAGGGTGTTTATGTACAGGAAAACGGCTTCCCCATCACACTCTCGATTGACAGCACACTCGGCAATGATGCATTCAAAATTACCGCAACCCTTTCGGGCGCCAACAAGGGTATGTCCATTGTTGGCGGCAATGAGCGCGGCGTTCTTTACGGCGTTTATAAGTTCCTTGAAGAGCTTGGCGGCGTTCGCTTCTTTACTCCTGATCTGGAAACTGTTCCCGCAGGTGACATCGTTTTGAAGGAAGGCGTTGTTCTTGAATACACTCCTTACTTTGAAATGCGTCGCTTGAGCTGGCACGGTGCAGGCACCAGCAGTGATTGGTGTCTCAAAAACGGTGTAAACGCACACGATGGCGTAAATGACGCCATTTACGGTGGTAAGGTCGTTTACGGTAGCGGTTTGTTTGTACACACGCTTGGTGCCCTGACCGAAACCGGTGGCGGCGCATCGGCTAACCCTTGTCTCTCCTTGGATTCTCCCGAGGGTCAGGCAAACTATCAAAAGGTTATCACCAAGCTGCGCGCAGCGCTTGAAGCAGACCCCACCATCAACATCGTTTCGGTTTCGCAAAACGATAACAACACTTACTGCACTTGCGAATACTGCGTAAAATCCTACGCACTTTACACCAACGACCCCTCTAACTGCGAAAAGGGCGGCACCGCAGGCAATATGCTTGCGTTTGTCAACAAGGTTGCCGAGGAGCTCGAAAAGGATTACCCCGACCTCACCGTTGACACCCTTGCATATAACTACACCCAAGCACCTCCCAAGAACATCGTTCCCCGTGATAACGTTTGCGTTCGCGTATGCTCTATTCGCGTTTGCTTTATGCACCCCATGACCGAGTGCCCCGAGCACAAGGGTCCCAACAATGTTCAATGGACCAGAACCGCTCTCTTCCGCACCGACTTTATCAACTGGGGCAAGATCTGTGACAACATTCACGTTTGGGATTACACCACAAACTTCCGTTACTACATCGCTCCCTTCTCCAACTTTGGCGCAATGCGCGAGAATATGAAGTTTTATCACGAAAACGGCGTACGCGGAATGTTCCCGCAGGGCAACAGCCAATCTATTTCCGGTGAGTTTGGCGAGCTCCGCACTTACCTGTTGGCAAAGCTGATGTGGAACCCCTACATGAGCGAGGAAGAATACAGCAGACACATGGATGAGTTCCTGCAAGCCTACTACGGTGCAGGCTGGTTGTACATTCGTATGTTCATCGATAAGACCACCGAGCTTGTTGCCAACGACAACAGCTGCATCAACATTTACGAGGAGCCTCTGCAATCCATCACCAAGGAAGAATACCTTGCTAACGAAACCGATTTTGAGACCTGGTGGAGCAAGGCAGAGACAATTGCAGGCGACCGCGTAGAATACGTTAAGCGCTCCCGTTTGCAATGGCGTTGCATTCAAATTTTGCTCCATCCCGACAATAAAGCAGCACTTGATTTTGCCGCTGACGTTGCTTTCTACGGCGTTCGTTGGGCAGAGGGCAACAACAACAATATCCCGATTTACCAAATGGCTCCCTTTAAGGACCTTTACCCCGATCTGCAACCTCAGGCATAACAATAACCGTTCATCCCCACGGTTCTCGCCGTGGGGATCTTCTTATAAAGCGAAAACCACGCGATAGTCGCGTGGTTGAAAAAAGGCTATGCCGATGAGTAGAAGGTGAACCCAAAGTTAACGATGGATGTTTTTGGGAAAGAGCCCTCCTCCGGGAGGAGGGGGGACCGCGATAGCGGTGGGAGGAGCCCGCGTGTACGAAAGAAAAGTACTTTTTCTGTGGCGAGTGGTATGCGTGAATGCCGCAGGCTCCTTCCGTCATTTTCTTGCGAAAATGCCACCTCCCTCCCGGAGGGAGGCCGAATAAATTCGCCCGTTTACGGGTAGACGGTAACAAATGCATGGCTGGCAGGCCAATACTCGGCGTACTTGTGCGCTGCCTATATTATTAGGGCTATGCCCGAAAATGAAATACCACCCGCTATGCGGGTGGATTTTTCTTTTTTTTCTTTTTTGTAAACAAATCCTTATATGTCTTGCTTTTACGGTGCGTTTTTGGTATGATATACTTATAGTTTTATTTCACCGGCAACAGTACCCCAAAGGAGGTAGCAAAATGAAGATCACACTCAAGCAAGTTTCTATCATCACAGGCAACACCGAGACCGAGGTGTATGCAAAAGAGGAATTGCAAAAATACTTGGAAGCCAAGGGCGTGAGCGTTGGCGAAGGTGGTTACCCAATCACCATCACCTATGACAGCACCCTTTCCCGCAACGACGGCTTTCGCGTCAGCGCCACCGAGGACGGTATGACCATCGCGGGCGGCACCGAGCACGCAATTCTTTACGGTGTTTATAAGTTTTTGGAAAAATACGCAGGCGTTCGCTACTTTTTGCCCGGTCTTGAAAAGATCCCCGCAGGCGACATCACGTTTGAGGAAGGCGTCCTCATTGATTTCGCACCCATTTTCGAGTCTCGCCAGATCAACTGGAATGCCGTTAGAGATAGTGCAGAATGGTGCACCAAGCAAGGCATTAACAACTGTGACGCTGATATGAGCGGCAAATTTGGCGGCAAGTGGAGCTATGGCGGCCTGTTTGTGCACACCCTTGGTATTTTGACCGAGACCGGCAAATGGGCTGAAGCCAACCCCTGCCTTTGCGACCCCGAAAACCTCAAAAAGGCGATCAAAAACGTAAGAGCCGCTCTTGAGGCAAATCCCAATACCGATATCGTATCCGTTTCTCAAAACGACAACAACAACTACTGCAAGTGCGAAAAGTGCCAGGCAGTCGATGCCGAGGAAGGCAGCCCCTCGGGCAATATGCTCCGCTTTGTCAACGCCATTGCTGCCGCCATTGCCGAGGATTATCCCCACGTGGTGGTCGATACGCTTGCTTACAACTACACGCAAGCCGCTCCGCGCATCACAAAGCCCCTGCCCAACGTTTGCGTGCGCCTTTGCTCCATTCGTTGCTGCTTTATGCACCCCTTGACCAAGTGCCCCAACAAGAGCGTTTGGACAAAGACCCCCGCACTGGTGCGCGACCTTGTAGAGTGGGGCAAGATCTGCAACCGCATCTACATTTGGGATTACACCACAAACTTCAAGTTCTACGTTCCCACCTATGCAAACTTTGGCGCGCTGCGCGAGAATATGCGCTTCTATGTTGACAACCACGTGCGCGGAATGTTCCCGCAGGGCAACAGCCAATCGGTTTCGGGCGAGTTTGGTGAGCTTCGCGCCTATCTGCTTGCCAAGCTGATGTGGGACCCCTATATGAGCGAAGAAGAATACTACACGCATATGGACGAGTTCCTCGAGGCTTACTACGGTGAGGGGTGGACCTACATTCGCAAGTACATCGACAAGACCACCGAATTGGCAGCAAGCGGATGTATGAACATTTACGAAAATCCCTTTACCGCCATCACGCGCGAGGAATACGCCGAGAACGAGGAATCCTTTGACGAGCTTTGGGCAAAAGCCGAAGAGCTTGCCGACGAGGAGCGCGTAGAGAACGTTCGCCGTTCCGCTCTGCAATGGCAGTACCTCAAGCTGATGCTGCACCCCAGCCTTGAGGGCTCCAAAAAGCTTGTTCACGACGTTAAGAGCCGCAACATTCTTTGGCTCGAGCGCAAATACGAGGTTGAGGACGCCACCGACCTCTCCCTCTCCCCCGACCATTGGTTTGATTATCGGTATTGATGATATTATAACAAAAAAAGACAGACACCGTCTGTCTTTTTTGTTTGTAGGAGTCGACCTCCCGGGCGCCCCCTATATAGGCTAACATAAATCAATAAATAAACTCTCTGTATGTCATTCTGCACTTCACCCATTATTCCAATATCAAAAGAGGAGCCGTCCTTTCGGACGGCTCCGTTTGTTTTATTTGGTTGTAGCAAACCAATAGTAAAGTTCTTCGTTGAGTTGTACGGTAATCTCGCCATCCTTAAAGGACATAATGGTTACCATAGGATCGGTTTCACTGCAATGGATGTAGGTAATACGTCCTTGACCATTGTCGATGATATTGTGACCGTTATAACCAAGAAGGGTTTCTCCCTCAAGGCTTCCGTCAAGAATGCCTGCAACAAACTTATCCCATGCTGCCATATCGACACCGCGATCATCATCATCGGCGTTGATAACAAAGGATGCTTGCTTGCCGGTGTAACCCCAGCCGCAAAGAACAGACCAACGTCCGCTTCTTCCACCCGGTTTTGCAACGCCCATGGGCAGGAATGCATACTCGGCGGTTGCACCCTCGTAAATGACCTTCATGTTTCTCCACTCGTGACCCTCGTTGATTTGTGTATTGAGACCGTGGTGAGAAATTTGAACAATGTTGGAATTAAACGCAGATACGTCGTAATTCTTAACGGTTGCGGTAGAAGGATGCTCGCCCGAGTCACCCATAAAGATTGCACCCTCTACTCCGCCACCGGTCACTCTGAAGATAATACCGGAGTCGTTATAATCCGGAATAGGATCTGTGTGAGACCAAATAAAGTCGGGAGTGTGGAACATATCAACCTCTGCGTTGCCAAAGTAATAAGTAAGGCCTGCACGAGGATTGATGTAATTTGCGTTGGGATAGGTGGTTTTGCACAGCTCGTGGAATGCTTCCTCGCCTGCGTAACCTGCACCTGTGGGAGAGAGCTCCTTGTTGATGGGCAACTGATATACAAAGTTCTTAACGTCTACTTTTTCGCTGTAGGACGGGAAGAAGAATGCAGTAGCACCGTTGTGGTCACCGTGACCGTGCGTAAAGATCCAAGCCTCAACTACGTACTTGCCGTTGGCATCCTTTGCAATATCCAAGGAAACCAAGGATTTGTAAATGTTGTCGGCGTTGCTTTGGTAATAGTAACCGCCATCGATGATGATTGCGTGACCGTTGGAGAGCTTGAAGATGTAGCACAAACCAATGTTGGGGTTGTTTTCGGTACTGCTTTGGTTGCCGGGTTCCTTAACGTCAACACCAACCTGTGCAACAATTACTTCGCCATTGCCGGTTTCTTCATTGGGAGCGAGAGGTGCGGTTGCACTCTCTTGAATGGTGTCATAAGCAATGCGGAGATCTCCGGACTCTGCAAACCAATAAAGCGAAACAAGGCTCGTGCCCTTTTGGAGCAGAATGGTTTCGAATTTTGCACCTTCGATCATATCGACATCAAGAACCGTGTAGCCGTCTGCTACAAGAGGATCTACAAAAATCGAACTGCTGTTTACATTGGTATAAATCTCCATATCGGAGTTAAAAGTGCTCTCAAAGGAGTCGACCTTTGTGGGCTCTGCAAGCCAATCGTAAAGCTCTTTGTTTTCGACAACAGTAACCTCTCCACCTGCAAAGGAGAATACCGTTACCATGGGAGCCTTATCGCGAGAGGAGATGTAGGTAATGCGTCCCGCGCCGTTATCGATCATATTGATGCCGTTGTAGCCGTAGAGCGTCTTATAGTCGCCAAGATTGTACTTGGTTGCCATTAAGTTAGAACCGGTTTCAACATCCGTAATAAAGCAGTTGAAAACATCTGCGTTGAAGTATTTAGTCGAGAAAGGCGCATTCTCCTTGTTGACAACAAAGCTCATGTGATAGCCGCTATGCGGGTATTGGAAAAGCACGGAATAACGACCGTTTCGGTTATCCTTTTCGTTGGTTTCGCCCATGGGGAGAACCACCAAGTTGGTTCCGGTTGCCTCGTAGATGTTACCTACGTATTCCCACTCGTTTCCGGTTGCGCCATCTTGGGTGGTCAAGCCGTGGTGGGTAATTTGGAGGAGTCCGTTCTTAAAGGTGGATTCTTCAAACAGGTTCCAAGAGGTCTTTGCAGCCTCTTCGCCTGCGTCGCCAAAGCAGAGGAAGCCTGTGCCGCCACCGCGAACGCTGAAGATCAAACTGGTATCGTTGTAATAAGTGATTTTCTTTTCAAGCGACCACAGCATATCGGGGGTGTAGAGCATATTGATGGTTGCGTTATCAAAATAGTAATTTATTCCCATCTTGGGGTTGATATAAATCGCGTTGGGATATGCAACCTTACAAAGTTCGAAGAATGCTTCCTCACCCGCAACACCTGCACCTGTGGCGGAAACATCATTGTTGGAGGGCAGTTGATACATAAAGCTGAGAACGTCTACCTTTTTGGTGTAAGATTCTGCAAACGCATTCATCACACCGTTGTGGTCACTGTGACCGTGGGTAAAGATCCAGGCATCAACAATATACTGTCCTTTTTCGTTTCTTGCTACGTTCAGCTTGGAAAGTGTTCTATAAACGTTTTCTGCACATTTTTCATTGTTTGCGCCACCGTCAATAACGATTGCATGACCGTTGGAAAGCTTTACAATGTAGCACAGACCGATCATCGGGTTATCCGTTTCGTTAACTCTTTCAACACCGATTTGAACAAACGTCAGCTCTCCGGTGCCCGTTGCGCTGTTGGGAACAAGCATGGGCAGAACGTTCTCCTCCAACTTTTCAAAGAGGATACGTGCTTCGCTCTCTGTGGGCTTCCAATAAACGGTTGCAAGCTCTATACCGTTGGTGAAGAGCATTGTCTCAAACTTAGATCCTGCCACGAGAGTTGTGGGAACACGCTCAAAACCGCGCGTTGTAAATGCCGAAACAAGAGCCTCTTTATCGGTAATATTCTTAAGAACAACCTCTTGCGTTCCAAAGGTGCTTTCAAAGAATTTCGCATTTGCATCGATGTTGGCAACAACGTCGGATGTGTTAAACTCGGGAAGCTTGAGCCACTCGCTAAGCTTTTCGTTCTTTTTAACAGTAACGTCGCCATTGGCAAAGAGGAATACGGTTGCCATTTCGTCGTGGTCGGCACAGGAGATGTAGGTAATAATTCCGGCACCGTTATCAATCATATTGATGCCGTTATAGCCGTGCAGGCTTGTTACACCGCCGTATGCGGGAGACATTTCAACAAGGTAGTTGTGTCCCGTCTCGGCGGTTGCAACCAAGCGGTTGAGCAACTCACGGTTAAAGTAACCGTTTGAGGTAGGTGCATCACCTCTGCGAACGATATAAGACATTTGATTGTTCTTGTTGTAGGGGTAATCAAAGAGAATGTTCCAACGTCCGTTATAAGCCTTAAAATCGGTGGGATCCTCGGTACGGGTACCCAAGGGAAGCGCTACCATTGTAGCACCGGATGCCTCGTAGATCTTTTTGAGATTATCCCAAACCCATGATTCATTGCCTTCGCCGGTGCTCATGCCGTGGTGAGAAAGTTGGGAAATTCCGCTTTCAAAAGCGGTTGTTTCAAACAGCTTCCAGCTGCGTGCAGCGGCCTTTTCGCCTGCGTCACCCATGCAAAGGAAGCTCGTTCCGCCGCCACCGACCTTGAAGATCAAGCTGGTGTTGTTGTAATAGGTGAGCTTGTTGTCGGTTGCCCAAAGCACGTCGGGGGTGTAGAGCATGCTAACGGTTGCGTTGCCGAAATAGTAGTTCAAACCTACGTGGGGATTGATGATGGTGGCATTGGGGTAAGCGGTTTGACAGAGCTCGTGGAAGGCTGCCTCGCCTGCCAATCCACCACCGGTTGCAGAGATCTTATTGTTTGTGGGCAATTGATAGAGGAAGTATTTTACGTCGACCTTGTCGCCGTAAAGCGGAACAAAGTTGTTGAGAACGCCGTTGTGGTCTCCGTGACCGTGCGTAAAGATCCAAGCCTCAATGATGTATTTTTCATCCTCAGTCTTGGCAATATCCAATTTTGCAAACGCTTTGTAGAGGTTGTGAGCGCAGTCATCGTAGTAATAACCGCCGTCAATAACCATTGCGTTGCCGTTGGAAAGCTTGAATACGTAACACATACCGATCATCGGGTTGTCAACAGCCTCGCCTCTTGCAACACCGATCTGTACCATAGTTAGGGTACCGCCATCGGTAGAGGAGTTCTTTTGCAGAACAGAGAGTGCATCCGCGTCTGCCTTTTCGATCATAACGCGTGCCTCTTTGTCGGCAGGAATCCAATAGATGGTAACGAGCTCGTCGTCTCTTGTCAAAAGAATGGTCTCAAACTTTGCGCCTTCAACCATATTGACCTCGAGCTTTGTAAAGCCCTCGTTTGTAAACGCACCGCGAAGTGCATCAATCGATGCAACGTCCTTGATGATCGCCTCTTGGCAATCAAAGGTCGCCTCAAATTGCTGCGCGGGGTTGAGTGTTTCGAGAATTTCCAATGCCGAAAGCTTTTTGGGCGGTATAATTTGACCGCCTTCATCGGGCGTGGTCTCCTCGGGCGTGGTTGCCTCGGGAGTGGTTACCTCGGGTGTAGTGACTTCGGGCGTGGTCTCCTCAGGAGTCTCGGGTTTGCAGGAGGCAAACATCGCCAAAAGCATAACAATTGTCAGAAACAGTGCAAGAAATCTTTTCATTTGGATTCTTTCCTTTCCGAAAACTTCCCTATTGTGCGTAGGGTATGCCTTATTATAGCACCCAGCCCACATTTTTGTCAATTCTTTTTATTAAAAAACCATAGGTTTTTTACGGTTTGTTCAAAAAAGGAAAAGGGAGAGGCGAGAGAGTGCAGAATGCAGAGTGAAGAGTTGGGGATGCCCTGTAGGGGATGACGTCCTCGGCATCTCGAAAACAAGCGATTACCGCACACAATGGCGGGACGCCCGGGAGGTCGTCCCCTACAAAGAATAAAAAAGCCACGCGTTTTTTGTTCAATCAAAAACCGCAAAATCTCGCGCGAGCGATTCAAAACAACTTTTGTAGGGACCGGCGTCCCCGACGGTCCGTAAAAACAAACACATATCGCAAACAAAAATGGGCGATTCGTGAATCGCCCCTACGGTGAATTTTAAAATCTATTGTAGGGGATGACGTAGCGAAGCGGCGCGAGCGAAATGAATGACAGTCCGGTGGACTGTCAAAACGCGAGCGTGACCGAGTCGCAACGAGAACCTCGGCATCCCGAAAACAAGCGATTACCGCAAACAAGGGCGGGAGGCGAACACAGTTCGCCCCCTCTACAAAAAACGATAAAATCCATTGACGTGAAAGGGGGAACTTCCCGAAAGAAATCCCCCACGTCAAATTCTGTTATTCTTTTACAAACACAAAGGTTCCGCTCGTGGCGCGCACCTTTGCTTTGCCGTTTACAGTGTAGCCGCGCGGCGCCCAAACAAAGCCGTTCGCCTTCGCGGGATAGGTCAAATTGAGAACCACACGCTCCCCTTCCCTTTGCCACGCGACCTCAACGCGACCGGGAACGGCGTTGTGATACGCCTTTGCGTGCTGCATATCGGTGGAAAATACAGGACGTATATCAATATTTGCGGCATTTTTCAGGGTGGGATTGACCCTAATGCCTGCGAAATGTTCGATGAACAGTGCCGAAATATCACCCCAGAAATGGTGGTTGCGCGAGCCGTAGGGTTCTCGTACGTTTTCGGCAAGCGTTGTCAGCCCATCGGCGATCATCACACCGTAAGAGGGCGGATCGAGGCGCGCGATCATCTTGATGGCAAGATCCTCATAGCCGTAGTCGCAAAGCACGCGGAAGATCACACGTCCGCCTAGAACACCAACCGCCATGTGGTCGTCCTGCGCGTGGATCTCGTCCAAGAGAATGTCAAGTGCCTTTTGCTTTTCCTCTTCGCTATCGCAAAGGCCGTAGAAGATCGCCATTGCTTGCACCGATTGACGCCCCTCGATAAAGCGCATCGTGTTGGCATCCTCTAACAGATGTGCACGAATGGCAGAACGCATTTCATTTGCAAAATTGCGGCAGTAGGCCGCAGCCTCGGGCATTTGCATACGGTCATAGAGATATGCCGCCTTGACGGCAAGGTCGTAGGAAATGGTGCTATCGGTAAAAATGAGAGGCGTTTCGTAATTTGGATTTGCGGGGCACCAGTCGCCAAGACCGATGGCAAGCAGTCCGCGCTCGTCGCGACGGGTCTCAAGGTAGCGGAAATAGCGCACCATTGCCGCCTTTGCCGCCTCGGCAACGCGCAGATCATCGCGCAGAACCGCACAGAAGTAAGGCAGATAAACAAGAATGCTATCCCACGCGGGGCCGTTACCCCAATGGAAGCCCCATCCGCCCGTGGGCACAATGCCGGGGAGCGCGCCTTCGTCGTTCATAGCGCGCACGATGCACTTTTCCCACATCAGGTAGTTGTCCTCGGGCTCAAAATTGAGCAACGTCTGCTCGGCAGAAAGTGCCGCATCCGCCGTCCAACCGTTCTTTTCGCGGTGGGGGCAGTCGTTGGGAAAATGCTGGAAGTTGCCAAGCGTGGAGCGACGTGTCATTTCTTGCAGCTTGTTGAGAATTTCATTCGAGCAAGAAAAATCGCCTCTGTCGCCAAGATCGGTGTTCATTACAACAGCTGTAAGGAACTCGGGCGTGGCTTGTGCTTCATCCACTCCCGTAACAAAAGCATAGCGGAAGCCGTAATAGGTAAAGTGAGGCGTGTATTCCTCAATCCCCTCGCCGCGGCAGGTGTATTCGGTGCGTTGCACGTAAGGGTTGAGGTGCGCAAGATGCGGACGGTCGAACATAATGCTTTCAAAGCAGATTTTGCCATCCTTGACCAATTCGCTGTGGTCGATAACGATGTGCTGCCCCGCTTGGCCGCGAACAGAAAGTCGCGTAAGCCCTACGATGTTGATGCCAAAATCATAGAGATAGCCGCCGTCAACGGGCGTGATGGAGACTGCTTTTAATTCACCCGTTTTAACGATTGGGCGATTGTTGCAAAGAATTGCCTCGCCGCGGTTGGTGGAGCGGTGCATAGTGGGCGTCCAATCCGAAAGATCACAGTCGGGCAAATTCCAGTTTGCAACCTCTTTGTTCGCGTCGTATTTTTCACCGTAACGCAAATCGTCAAACACAATGGGAGAGGGGTGGCCGATCAGATTTTCGTCGGCTTCGATCACCGTTTTTTCGTCACCGTTGATAAGCTCAAGCGCAAAAGCAAGCTTGGGCGCGGAGAGGAAAGGCGTTTTGTCAAAATCCCAAATAAATCCGCCAAAGCCGTTTTGCATACCGTTGCCGAGAATGAACGCAAGAACGTTATCGCCCTTGCAAAGCAGAGTGGAAACGTCGTAGGTGTCGTAAGGCAACACCTGATCGGAGTTGACGATGTAGGGGGAAAGATGCCCTTTTGTAATCTTTTTGCCGTTGACGTAGAGCTCGTAAAAGCCAAGCGCGCAAACGGTCAGCTCTGCCCTCTCGGGAAGCGTTGAAAGCTTGAAATCGCGGCGCACGTAGGGCGCAGCGACCCAATCGTTCAAACGACAGGTTTTTCTGGTAAAGGATCTGAATTTTTGAGAAAGCAGCATTGCAGATTTCCTCCTTTTTTCTTTGTGTTTATTATACCATATCCATAAAGGAAATGTCAATCGAATTCTAAAAAAGAAAAGGGCGACCAAGGTCGCCCACATAAAATCTTTGTGTTATTTTTGAATAGTTACAACCCCCGCGGCTTTTGGGTCATCCCAAATTTGCTCGCCACAAGCGGGGAGAGTAATCGTTCCCGCACGCGGATTCTTGATGCTGATAACGGGTGCGGTCAGAGTTGCCTCGACTTCGCTTCTCTCAAAACAGAGGTCGGCATCCAGCATTTCGCAGTCAATCAGCTTGAGCCCCTTGCAATAGCAAAGCGGTTGCGTGCCAATGATCTTGCAGTTAATAAAGGTCACGTCCTCGCAATACCACGCAAGGTATTCGCCCTTGATTGTGCAGTTGCGCAGAACCACGTTTTTGGCGTGCCAAAAGGCATCCTTGGTGTCAAAACAGCAGTCCTCAAAATAGGAGTTTGTGATGTATTGGAAGGAGTATTTGCCCGTGAGCTTGACGCCCTTGAAGCGCAAGCCCTCGGAGCGCATCATAAAATATTCGCCTACGGCAGAAGAATTTGTCATTTCAATGCCGCGAACCATCCAGCCGAATTCGGCAGAAATGATATCGCAATCGGTGATAGAGACGTCCGCGCATTCACGCAGAGCCTTGGTGCCGTGAAGCTTGCTATTATTGATCTCGATATTTTCGCTATACCAAAGAGCCGCACGACAGAGAGGAGTCATTTCGCTTTTTTCGATTTTTGCACACACGTCGTGCCAAAAAGGATAGCGCAGATTGAAATAGCAGCCCCCAACCTCAACGTTGCGGCACTCCTTGAATGCGCTCTCGCCATCGGCAGGGCCGTCAAAGGAGCAGTTTTCCAAACGCACGTCCTCGACACCGTAAAACGCACGCTCGGCATCAAAGGTTTGATTTTGTATCAGCTTCATTTTGTTTCGCTTTCTTGTCGGTTAAAATTCTTTGTTTTATTATAGCACATATTGGCGAAGAAATCAAGAGAAAAGAAAATTTAGTGTTGATAAATGAAGAATATATCGCCGCTTTGTTTTTGCTGTTAAAGCGGGCGATTCGTGAATCGCCCCTACAAGATTTTTTATAACTCTGCACTCTGCACTCCACTCGCCCCCTCACCAATGTAAAACAATCTTCTTATTTTGTAGGGTCTCGGTGGCCCCTACAAAATTGCGATAGCAAAAGCGAACCTTGCGTTCGCGCTGACTGTCCGTTGGTGCGCTAACAGCTCTTTTTAGATCATTTTTGTTAGGAAGTTTTTGAAGGGGTGTGGGGGAACTTTTTTCAAAAAGTTACCCCACGTCTCTTACTTTTCAATTACAGATTTCTTTCCAAATATTCTCGCGAACTTTTCGGCGGGGAATTTGAAGCGGCGGTCGTAGGTAAGCAGACCGTTTTGTTCTTGTTCCACGTCGGTGAGCTGGGTGTAGCAGAAGGCGAAGAAGTGCGGATTTTCGAGGATGGCATCGGTGAGCCCCTCAAGACGCGTGAAGAATTCGTCCTCGCTGAGCACGGATGCACCGTAGCCCCAACCTGCATTGTCTTGGTCCATTACCCAACGAATGCCGCCGTATTCGCTCATAAATACGGGCAGCTCGGTTTTGTAGACCTGACGATGCGAATTCAATCTGTAAAGCTGATCGCGCGCGATGCCCTTGTCCATTTCGGCATAATAAGAACGGAACAGCGCGGGATCTTGCTCGTAGTCGTGCACGTCGTGCACGTCGGTACGCGTCGTCGGGAACGAGCCGCTGGTTGCAACAACAGGGCGCGTGGTGTCGATCGCCTTGGTAATATCGTAAACGGCATCAATGAGCGAGATGCTCTGCGGAAGACCGTTTCTCTCCCAAGTCTCGTTAAAAGGACACCAACCAATGATGGACGGGTGCGAGAAATCGCGCTCCATTTCTTCAAGCCACTCACAGAGGAAGTTTTCGAGGTTGGCAAAGTTGGTGTGGTCGAAGCCCCAGTTGCCTGCCTCCGCCCAAACCATGTAGCCAAGCTTGTCGGCGTGGTAAAGGAAGCGAGGCTCAAACACCTTTTGGTGCAGGCGTGCGCCGTTAAATCCGCAAGCCATCGAAGCTTCAATGTCGAATTTGAGTGCTTCATCGGTGGGCGCGGTAATGACGCCCTCGGGATTGAAGCCTTGGTCGAGAACAAAACGACCGAAAACAGTCTTGCCGTTGATCTCAAGCCCCTTCTCTTTTGTCAATTTGACCTCGCGCAAGCCGAAGTAGCCGTTCATTACGTCTACCGCCTCACCCGACGTCAGCTCGAAAACAAGGTCGTAAAGTCTGCCGTTGCCACACTCCCAAAGGTGCGCCTCGGCAAGCTCAATTTCCATAACGGTGGTGGCAGATGCCATTTTGGTGGTGGCAGAACCCATCAATTTGCCCTCAAAATAGGCTTTTATGCACAACGTGTCGTCGCTTTGCGTGCCAACGGTTGTGGTTTCGATGACAACGGAGGGCTTTGAAATATTGGGATAAACCTTGTAAGAGACAACGTGTGCCGCCTCAACAGCCTCGAGCCAAACGGTTTGCCAAATGCCCGTGGTGCGCGTGTAGAAGCAGCCGTAGGAGTTCAGCTTTGTGGACTGCTTGCCCGCAAATTGCTTGCCCGAAAGAATATCATCCTCAGCATAAACAGTGATGTAGTTGTCCTTTTCGCCAAGCGCGTCGGTGATGTCGTAAGAGAAGGACGTGTAGCCACCCTTGTGCGGCGATCCCACCGATTTGCCGTTGACAAACACGCGCGTGGTGTGATCACTTGCGTCGATGTGTAAAATCACACGCTTGCCAGCCCACTCTGCGGGAATGTCAACATTTCTGCGATACCAAACCGCATTCATAAAATCGGTGTGTCCAATGCCCGAAAGAACCGTTTCGGGCGAGAAGGGCACGTTTATTTTTTGAGAGAGACTGTCTCTCTTGTGAAAATTCTTTTCAAGACCAACCTTGGCGTTATCAATTTCAAAATCCCATACGCCGTTGAGATTCAGCCAATCTTGACGCAATCTGTCGGGACGGGGATGCTCACATCTTGGAATGTTGCTCATCATTTTTTCTCCTATTATTTATCTGTTATTCTTTATCTGTTACTTTTTCTCTTGCTGTGCGCCCATGAAATGGAACTGTAAGAAACTGCCGCGGCACAAATCACCGTCGCGATGGAAGATTGACAACCGCCCAAAACAAACCCTACCGTTCCAATAATTGAATAAGCTGTAAAACAAAAAACAAACAGCAATTCTGCAAAATTCAAAAAACCTTCGGGACACATTGGATTTTTTACTTGCATAAAAACAATAAAAAATACACCAAAATACCAAAAAGCACAAATGATTGGCGTGATGATAACCAACTCCCACTTATCCTCGCCTTTTCCAAAAAGGACAAACAGCAAATAAACCACTGCCGCCGCAATAATTGGAATAAGCATAGATAGCTTTTTGTTTTCAAACAGTTTGTCAAGAATGTTTCTCATTTCGCACCGCCTTTCTTTCGTTTATTATAGCATAAATCAAGGGGGGTGTCAAGGTTGAAGGAAATATTTGCAAAAGGAAAGTCACTTTTGTTTCAACATTGTTCGCCAAAGAAGCTTGCTCACAACCAACGCTGCTTCTAACACATGCAAATAAACAAAAACTCTGTATGTCATCCTGAGCGGATAGGCCGGCGCAAATAGTTACGGCTTTGCAACAAATTTGCGCTTTCATCTTGACTTTTTCTTCTATATATGATAATATGAAGATATCAAAAACAACCGCAAAAGGAGCAACCGTATGAAGATTTTTACATCCGTTCCGTCCGAAAACCTTTATTTTCAGGAGACGACCGTTGAGGCAGGCAACGCCCCCGAAAGAACCGAAATGGGCGTTATCAACGTGTTTGACGAGTTTGAATATCAAAGCATTTTGGGCTTTGGCGGTGCTTTTACCGAGTCGGCGGCTTACAACTATGCGCAGCTTACCGACGAGCAGAAAAAGCTCTTTTTGGAGCGTTATTTCTCGCGCGAAAACGGCATCGGCTACAACTTTGGCAGAACGCACATCAACTCCTGCGACTTCTCTCTCGATGTTTACGCTTATATCGAAAGCGGCGACAAGGAGCTGAAAACCTTCTCGCTTGAGCGCGACAAAAAATACATCATTCCTTTTATCAAGGATGCTATGCAATATTGCCAAGATGAGCTCATTCTGTTCGCATCCCCTTGGAGTCCCCCTGCATTTATGAAGGATAACGAAAGCGTATTCCGCGGTGGTTCTTTGAAGGAAGAATACAAGGAGTGCTGGGCGAGATATTATGCAAAGTACATCAAGGCGATGGCAGAAGAGGGCGTTGCCATTTCCGCTATTTCCATTCAAAACGAGCCCATCGCGCGCCAATCATGGGAGAGCTGCTATTACTCCCCCGACGATGAGCGCGAGTTCATTGAAAAATATCTCTCCCCCGTTCTCGATGACGAGGGACTTTCCCACATCAAGATCATCATTTGGGACCACAACAAAGAGCGCGTTTACGACCGTACCAAAAAGATCTTCTCTTCCAAGGCGGTTGAGGATCGCGTTTGGGCGGTTGGTCACCACTGGTATTCGGGCAACCACTTTGACGGCATGAGACTCGTGCACGAAAAGTTCGGCAAGGTTTTGCTCAGCACCGAAAACTGCGGCTCTATTAACGAGGACCCCATCAGCCTTGCCGAACGATACGGCAAAGAACTTGTTGGCGACTTTAACAACTTTACCGCAGGGCTTTGCGATTGGAACTTGCTCCTGAGCGAAAAAGGCGGCCCCTTCCACAACCGTTCCGCAGGCACAACCGCGGTTGCGGGAATCGTTTTTGAGGACAAGGCGGCAGGCTGCCACGCGCCCATCCTTTACAACACCGAAACAAAAGAGCTTGTTTTCACACCCATTTACTATTACATCGGGCATTTTTCCAAGTTCGTGCAACGCGGTGCAAAGCGAATTGCTACCACCCGTTATAGTGAGAACATCTACACCGTTGCTTTCAAAAACCCCGACGGCAGCATTGTCCTTGTGATGATGAGCACCTCTCACCGCGAGCTCCCCGCCGTTATTAGACACAACGACGTTTGCACCAAGCTCACGATGCAACCTCACTCGATGATGACGGTGATTTTGTAAGATCGACATTTGAATTATTGTTTTATACAAAGCAAAAGCCACGCGATAGTCGCGTGGCTTTCTTTTTATAACCGTTTTTCGGCAAGGATTTTTTTGTATTCCAAAAACTCGCCGTCGTTTGGGGTGGTTTGCAGCACAAACGCGATCCTTCCGCGCAGCGACAAAACGTATTGCTGCTTGTCCGCTATTTTGCATCTTTTTATGTGCTCATCCAACCCGAATTTTTGAATGTAGTGCATCTCTTGGCGGATTTTCTTTTTATATTCTTTTGTAATATTCATTTTTTCATTCACGACAATTCCCGTCACCGTTTGGCGCTTGCTTGCGGGAATGACCGCTGTTTTGCGATTTTTCAAAAACAGACCAAGCTTGCAAAGCTCCCCTTTTACAAAATCAATGACTTCCTTCTCGTCAAAATCACCCGAAAAAGTCATATCGTCGCAGTATCTCGTGTACGCGATCTTTTTCTCGTTGCAAAACGAGCCGACGGCTTCATCAAAATCATACATAATGATGTTTGTAATGGCAGGCGAGGTGGGCGCGCCTTGCGGAAGCGACTCCTTGTAATAACAAAGCATCGTTAAAAGAACGCGAATGGGCTCTGCAAATTTCTCTTCGCAAAAAACGATATTTTTGACCTGAGAATACAGAATATGATCAAAAAAGCCTTCTATGTCAAGCTTCAAAATCTTCTTCTTTCCAACGTGGGGCTGCGCGTTGCGCTGAACGTTGCTCCCGACTTTATACGCTTTTGCGTAGCTTGAGACGGGATATTGCGATAAGATGTTATCCGCAATGGATTTTTGCACGCTTTTTAAAATCAAATCGGGAACGGAGAGCTTTCGTTTACTGCCGTCACGCTTTGGAATGAGAACGTTGTGATAGTGCTTTTCAAGATTGTTGCTGAGCCCGTAAAGGGTCTTTGCCGAAAAGCCCAGATCTCGCTCGATCGAAGCAAGCTCTTTGTAAACGATCATATAGCAACTCCTTTCCCGATGATTAGAACAACACCAATTTGTATGGCGAAACGCGCAGACGTAGTACTACAAGGCAGAGCCTTGTATCACTTCGTCGAGCATTTCGACTGAGCGAAGCAAGACCGTATCAAAAGTCCCGATGTGCTCGCGCGTCGGAGAGACTTTTGTAGGGCTTGTGCAGCGAATACGCTAAACTATGGGTGAAAAGATGACGACTCGCCATCCCTTTCGAAAAAAATCGAAATACACTGTTGTTCTGTTTTTATTATAGCATATCTCCCCACCCTTTACAAGTACAGATAACAAAAAACTTATTTTGAGATAAATAAATTGAAGGGGAGATAAAAGAAAGCCATCCTTTGGGAAAAGAAAAACCACGGCTCCTTCGAGCCGTGGTAAATACGCTTTTTGCTATAACAATCAATTTGCAGATGTGCCAACATCACTTTCGATTTTCTTCACAAGATTGATAAATCTCTCCTCTTTATGCAGTTTTTTATAGAAAGTATCCCGCTTATCCATAAGCACTTTGTTCAACAATTCCGGAACTGCCTTTGCGGCATAGACATCCACAGAAAGATCTTTGAGAGTATCTGTAAAGGTTGACGTATAACAAAACTCGCCATTCTCGCGAAGTTGATCGAGATAAGCATCAAAACCTTTGGCGTGCTCGTATGCTTTTTCAAGAGCAAAAATTGCCTCGTCGAAGCGCTCTTGCCCAATTAAAGCATCCGCGTAATCAATATACAACTCTTCCACTTTACAGTGACAGAACGCATAGTTTCCGTCATCAAATATAAAGGCATACAAATCTATCAACTTTTCAAAAGCTTTTGCTCTTAAAGATGGATTTTTTGTTTGTCGCGGCAGATGCACACGCAAGCGGAAAAGTCCGCCTTGCAAGAGGATTTGGCTGTTATTTTTTGCTTCGTTATCGTATTTTCCGTTAAACGCAGCAAATAAATTGGCTGCCTTGCAATCGGGGCAGTATTCTGCAAGCCGATATACTTTTTCCTTTTCTCCAATATCCCCATACAATCTTATAAGAATATCTCGACACTCGCTTCTGATTTTGTCGTCAACAGATGTGGCAAGGAGATTTTCCATAATTTGAGCAGGTTCTTCCCAACCGTTGGTTGCTCTTACCTTTTCAAAATTATATACAGTTCTTCCATCCACAACCAAACAGCAACCGTTGGATGCCTCGTCGCTCCATTTTTCCCACAAAGCGGTTGCCAATCGAACAAGTAATTTTTCTTCTGCAGGAAATTCTGCAAGCGCTTGTCGCGCAAGATCAATGCGAGCATTCACATCCTCCCAACTGCGATGCATTTCATCAAGCTTTTCGCAATATTGATTGATCTTGTTTTCGCTTTCGCTTCTGTCGTGCTCAAAAAGTGCATCAATTGTAACATTGAAAAAGTTTGCAATTGGAACAATATACTCGATATCAGGATACCCAATTTCGTTTTCCCATTTTGAAATTGCCTGACTTGTAACACCAAGCGCATCTGCAAGACGATCTTGTGTTACACCATCACGATTTCGCAATGCTTTGATTTGTTTTCCTATCTTTACGTTCATAAAAAACCTCGCTGCTTTGATTTCACCGGTGTAATCTTATTATATAACAAAAGCAAAGCCGCGTCAATTACCAATTTGTTGTTGTAATATCATCGAAACGTTGAGTTTTCAAATGCCGCAAGAAAACAAAAACGCAGAAAGGTGATTTTTTAAGAGAGGGAATGTTGCAAAAGGTTGGAATACTCCGTTATTCCCCCTCGGGGGTGCGAGGGTAGCGAAGCGGCGCGAGTGTAATGAATAACAGTCCGGTGGACTGTTAGAACACGAGCGTGACCGAGCCGCAGCGAGAAGGCCGCGCGATCGCGGACGGGGGAGTGGGCGGGGGGTAGAAAAAAGAAGCAAAATCAAAAGGAGTCCGTTTGGACTCCTTTGGTTTTGAGTTATTCCAACAATTTGGAACCCCTGTGTTTTATTTTATATAGTAGAAAACTGCTCCGTTCTTTTATCGGTGCGGCGATAGGTATATTCATCGTCACCGCATCCCTGCAAAACAATCTCATCATCTGTATAGCGTTTAACACACCACATAAGACCTTTTGTTGTCATAAGGCACTTTCCAAGCTCACATTGCTCGGTCGGAATTTTTATGTCCCTTGCCTCATAAGAAAAATCGCAATGGAATCGACACCATTTCTCACTATTATCCTTATAATTTCGTATTCTGAAGAACTGCCCACCGCTAAACAAGCCGAGATCAAAAACGATATTGTACGACGCTCCACAATAAATATTAGTATTCTCCGCTTTTATCGAGAAAATGTACTCTGTCTTACCCATACATAAGAAAAAGTTAAAATCATCATGTGTCGCATGATAGCTGTCTGCCATTCTCCACAAAGTAAGGCATTTGGGTATTCCGACTTCTTTTACAGTTGGCAGCGGTGTACCACTATGATCGACCACAAAGGTTTCCAAACGTCGCATTGATTTCTTCAAATTCGGGTCATAGGCTGCCCCCAATCCCGATGCCAATTCACTATTACAAATTGCCGTGTGAGGATCACTATCTTCAACAAAATATGCATATTCTGTTTTTTCGCTTACAAGGTCTCTTTCGCAAATTGCAACAAGATGTTTTTTATTTTCGTAGCCACGATAAAGCTTCGCACCCAAAATGTTTTTGTCTGACGAGCAATAAATCACAAGTGAGAACTTTTCGGTCTCTACAATCTCACAATTAGAGCCCCGGTAAACTCCGCAGGTAAAATGCCCAA
>JBGVQK010000001.1:0-15121 GCA_045127455.1 Eubacteriales bacterium | reverse complement strand
AGCTTTTCGGTCTTAGCGATCTTTTCAAGAGCGAGGCGGAGCTTAACCTGCTTTTCAGCCTGGGGTCTGAGAGACTCGCGGAGCTGATCAAGGTTCATGCCGGTGTATTGGAAGTAAGTCTTGAGGTCAAGGCCTTGCATACGAAGGCGGTTGTCATAGTCGCGAACAAAGTTCTCGGTTTCAGCTACAAACATTGCCTCGGGAATGTCAGCCTCGAGCTTTTCGATCAGGGTGTCAAGAATAGCGGATTCAAAGCGGTTTTCTGCTTCGGCTTCGTGTCTCTTAGCAATTTTTGCCTTTACGTCGGCACGATATTCATCCATTGTGTCAAATTCCGAAACGTCTTTTGCAAAGTCGTCATCGAGCTCGGGGAGTTCGATGTGCTTGATCTTGAGAATGGTGGTCTTGAATACAGCGGACTTGCCGGCAAGCTCCTTTGCGTGGTACTCGGTGGGGAAGGTAACGTTTACGTCAAAATCCTCGCCAACCTTGTGGCCAACGATCTCTTCTTCAAAACCGGGAATAAAGTTGCCGGAACCGAGCTTGAGGGGATAGTCCTCACCCTTGCCGCCTTCAAATGCAACGCCGTCAACAAAGCCTTCGTAGTTGATGTGGCAAACGTCGCCCATAACTGCTGCAGCGTCGGTAACCTCGATCTCGCGAGAGTTGCGCTCGCGAACGGTATTGATCTCGTTTTCAACTTCTTCGTCGGTAACTTCAGCAACCTTCTTTTCGGCGGTGATGCCGAGGTAGTCAGCGATCTTTACGTTGGGCTTAACTGCAACAACTGCAGAAAGAACAACACCGTTATCATCAATAGAAACGATATCGAACTCGGGTTGGCCAACCATATCGAGCTTGGATTCCTTCAGTGCTTCGTCAAAAGCATCGGGAAGAACCTCATTGATAGCGTCCTCATAGAAGAATCCCTTGCCGTACATCTTTTCAATTACGGAGCGGGGAGCCTTGCCTTTGCGGAAGCCGGGAACTGCAATTTTGCCGACCTGCTTGCGGTAAACATTGGATACTGCCTTATCAAAGGTAGCCTTATCTACCGAGAACTCCAACTTATAGGTGCTCTTTTCGGCTTTTGTGGATTTGATCAAACTCATTTTCAAATGTCCTCCAAAGGTTTATGGTAATTTTTTTACATACAAATTATATTTTATAATTTTTTTTGCATTTTGTCAATAGATTTTGCAAAATTTTAGGTGCAAAACCATATTTTTATTCTACAAAAACGGGCAAAGGGGAGAAAAGAAGGTGGTCGGCGGCGCACATAATAAAATCAATTCCTTCAAACTGTGTTTTTCTCGGCACGCCGTACATACCGTGAATATGCCCGTGATAGCAGGTTTTGATGTTGTACTCGTGCAGCACGTCAACTATCTCGCGGCAAACAAAATCACACCAAACGGGTGGGAAGTGGAAAAAGAGCAAAATGGGTTTATCACTATCGCCACGCAGCTTAACGGCTTCGTCAAGACTCATACGCAAACGAATGATCTCGCGGTTTACAATGCGATTGTAATCAACCGTTCCAACCGTGTTCTGTTGCGATTCCTCCACAAACCAGCCGCGTGTTCCGCAAACAATGCACGAACCCATATCGTGAGCGTTGTTATAAAGAATATTAATTGTTTCAAATTCGTTTTCGGCAAAAAATGCTTTCATTTTGCTGGCAGTGGACCACCAAAAATCGTGATTGCCTTTGCCAATGAGCTTTTTGCCGGGCAAAGCGTTCAAAAAGCGGAAATCTTCAAGAGATTCTTCCAGCTTCAAGCTCCACGAAATATCACCGGGAATGATAACGGTATCCTCGGGGTGAACAACTGCCTGCCAATTCTTTTTGAGACGCTGCATATAGTCGGCCCAGCGAGAGCCGAATTTTTCCATTGATTTTGTGCCGTCTGACGATAGATGCAGATCGGCTATAACGAAAAGTGCCATCGCGGACCTCCTTTCATAGTGCATAACAAAGTAAAATAGGGGGAAACTAACGGTAGCAAAGCGCAATTGCTTTTGCAAAAACCACAAGGGGGAAAGAAAAATGGAAATGAAGAAACGCGAGGAATGCTGCAGCAAGCACATCAAGGGCATTAAGTGCAACGTGCAAAACTGCTACTATCACGATTGTGATACCCATTGCACGGCAAACGAGATTGCCGTAGGTCCCAGCAACGCATCCACATCGGGCGATACACTCTGCGCAACCTTTAAGCCCAAGGAGTTCTAAAAAATCCCACAAGGGGCGGCATTGCAACTGCGGTGCCGTCTTTTTTTATTGAATGTTAAGATATTCGAGAACGGCTTTTGCCATATCCTTTTTGTCAACTACCTTTTCAAAGCGAACCTTTCGTTGTGCCAATCCTGCAAGCGGATAGGGGATTTCGGTTTTGGTAGCTTTGGAAAGTGCATCAAGAGCGGCAAGATCACTCTCGGGCTCTTCAGAGGTAACGGCGCGGTAAACGTTGTTCGCAAACTTATACGGGCTTGCGGTGGAGTCGATGACCATCGGGATCGTGTCACCGCTCTCGCAGAAATACTGCTCTGCAGCAGAGATGGCAACTGCGGTGTGTGTGTCGGCAAGATAGCCGTATTTATCCCAACAAGCGCGAATGGTATCAGCCGTTGTTTTTTCATCGGCAAAATAACCTACAAAGTTTTCGGTGATCTTTGCAAAAACTTCGGCATCCACACTGTAAGCACCGGTGGCGTTGAGCTGCTTCATATAGTCAGCGGTCTTTTCACTGCCTGCAGTAAAGTAGAGCAAGCGCTCGAGATTGCTGGAAATGAGAATATCCATCGAGGGAGACATTGTCAAATAGAAGTCGCGGTTGCGGTCATAGGTTCCGGTGCGCAAAAAATCGGTGAGGATATTGTTTGCATTGGAAGCGCAGATCAGTTTGTTGATGGGAAGTCCCATCAATTTTGCAATATAAGCGGCAAAGATGTTGCCAAAGTTGCCCGTGGGCACGCAAACGTTAAAGGGGTCACCCGCATGGCATTTACCTGCGGAAAGCAGGTCGCAATAGGCGGATACGTAATAAACGATCTGCGGAGCGAGACGTCCCCAGTTAATGGAGTTGGCAGAAGAGAAGAAATAACCGTTTTCATTGAGCTTTTGCGCCATTGTTTCATCACCGAAAATGACCTTTACACCGGTTTGTGCATCATCGAAGTTTCCTTCGATAGCGCAAACGTTAACGTTATCTCCCGTTTGTGTTGCCATTTGCAGCTTTTGCACGCGGCTGACACCGTCGACGGGATAAAAGACCATGATCTTGATGCGGTCGATATCCTTGTATCCTTCAAGTGCTGCCTTTCCGGTGTCGCCCGAGGTGGCAACAAGGATGAGAGCGGTGCGCTCTTCGCCCGTTTTTGTCAAGGCTCGGGAGAGCAGACGGGGCATAATTTGCAGAGCCATGTCCTTGAATGCTGCGGTAGGACCGTGCCAAAGCTCAAGGATCTCCTTATTGTCGCAAAGGTTGACAAGAGGAGCGGCACCGCCAACAAAAGAGGCCTCGCTATACGCTGCCTCGCAATCTGCAAGGAGCTCCTCATAGGTATAGTCAGAGAGGAATTTTGCAAGAATCTTTGCCGCTCTTACAGGGTAAGATTCTTTGCAAAGCGCCTCGATCTCAGACATTGAGAGCGAGGGGATCTCTGCGGGTACAAACAGACCGCCGTCCTCGGCAAGTCCTTGCTTTATGATCTGTGCGGCGGTATGTGTTGCTACCGCTTGACTTCTTGTGCTTTTGTACAACATGGTCGTGTCTCCTGTTTATGGGTAAAATGAAAAATAAACAAATTGATCAAAAATGCGTTTGTGCAAAGCGATAGGCGTTCTCAAAAAAGAGACCGTCAACAAGCTCTTGCGTATATCCGTGTGCCAAAAGATGCTCGGCAAGACGGTGTAAATGAGAAAGGTCGGGAATATCGTCAAGCAAATCTGCGCCGTCCATATCGCACCCGAGGCAGAGTGCGTTTTCGGCTCCGCGCGAGAGAAAATGCTCTATGTGGCGACGAATACTGTCAAGCGTTGCGCTGACGTCCTTTTCCAAAAATGCGTGGTAAAGGTTCAGTCCAATGATGCCGCCCGACGAAAGGATCGCATCAATTTGCCAATCGTGCAGATTGCGGCTAACGGGGCAAATGGCGTGCGCGTTGGAGTGCGAGGCGATAACGGGCTTTCCGCTTGCGGCTGAAATCTCGAAAATATCCTTGCTTGACTCAATTGAGGCGTGGGAAATATCAAGTATCATACCGTGTGCAAGCATTTCCTTTGCGGCTTGCTTGCCAAAGTCGGTCAGTCCTACATTGGTGTTGTGAGAACCGCCGATGCAGGTCTCGCCGCTCCACATTGGAATAATACTTCTAACACCAAGCGTTGCAAGCTCGGCTACGCGCTCAATGCGACCGTCAAGCACACGTGCATCCTCAACCGAGAGCATCAACGAGGCTTTTGGTGAGTCTTTTGAAGGGCAAGATGAGCAAAGCTCCGCTTCACCGTCAAGAATCGACGGATCGTTTTTTAGGTTCTCAACCATCTTCAAAAGGTGTTGATAGCCTTCCTCGTTCGTCAAATTCGGTGACGTCCAAAGTGCCATTGTTTGTATGTAGAGCGTATAACCTTGCGCCTTATCGAGGGAGACGGCAAGGGAATTGCTCCTCAAGGGTTCATCGGTTCGATACATCGCCCAAGCGGTATCTGCGTGCAGATCAAAAAGGGAAAGCTTCATGTTTTTCTCCTTTAGTAAGCGGCTTTGATGTGGTTGATTTTGGCAACCTTTGTTTTATCGGTCAGCTCGTCGCGCACAAGCCACACCTCAATGACATCCATTCGAGGCTGTTTTTTGGTGGGGTGCTGCCAAAGATAATCCTTTGCGGCTTTGCGCGTAAGACGTTGCTTCTCACTTTTAACGGCATTGCCCGGGGGTGGAGCCGTGTCGATCGTTTCTTTGGTATAGGTGCGTGTTTTGACCTCGACAAAGGCTACGGTAGTAAGGTTTGCAGCAATAACGTCGATCTCCATATGTCCCGATCGCCAATTGCGTTCCTTAACAGTATATCCGTGCAGGCGCAAATAGCGCACAGCCATTCGCTCGCCAAAATCTCCTATACTTTTTGTGGTATCATTTGTTTGCATCTTTATCTAAAAATCGAATGAATTGCTTGCGGTGAATGGGTGAAGGACCGTAGGTGCGAAGTGCATCCATATGCTGCTTTGTGCCATATCCCTTATGCTTTGCAATACCGTATTGCGGATACTGTGCGTCGAGTTCCAAACAATCGCGGTCACGTGCGACCTTTGCAAGAATAGATGCCGCCGCAATACTCGGGCTTTTTGCGTCTCCGCCGATGATGGCGCGCGCGGGAATTTGAAAATCTCTTGCAATATTGCCGTCGATGAGAGCAAAATCTGCCTTTGTTGAAAGTCCGTCAATGGCGCGGCGCATTGCCAAAAGATCAGCCTCTAAGATATTGAGCTCATCAATTTCTTCAACACTTGCCGAGGCAATGCAATAAGCGATTGCATTCTCGCAGATCAGGTCAAATAGCTTTTCTCTCTTTTTTGGAGTGAGTTTTTTGGAGTCATTAAGTCCTTCGAGAACAAGCCCGTCGGGCAGAATACAAGCGGCGGCAAACACGGGACCGCAAAGGGGACCGCGACCGGCTTCGTCTACACCGCAAACAAGGGCGTAACCCTCTTGGTGCAGTTCATTTTCAATGATATAGTCAAGCATGAAGCTCCTCCTTGGAGTAACGGTCGAGCGTAATGCGACCAAGCTTGCAGGCACGGAACTCGTCAAGTAGCATAATGGCGGTGCGCTCGGTATTGATCTCGCCGCCGCTGATGAGGAATCCACGCTTTTTGCCAATGGTTAAAAAGAGATCGTAGTCGGAAAGCTCTGCATATTGCGCCATATCGCCAAGCTTGTAGCGCGTGCTGAGCATATCGGGATAAAGCAGGCGCAATCTTTTGCAAAGAACGGTAGCGAGAGCTTCAATATCAAGAATGGAATCCTTGATAGCACCCGTCAGGGCAAGATTTTCACCAACGCGACGTTCTTCAAACTTGGGCCAAAGAATACCCGGCATATCGAGTAGGTCAACACCAATCTTGGTGGGGACCCACTGCTTATCAACGGTAACACCGGGGCGATCCTCAACCTTTGCCTTCTTGTTTCCGCAAATGCGGTTGATGAGTGAGGATTTGCCAACGTTGGGCACGCCCAAGACCATGGCGCGCACACGTCTGCCGTGCATGCCTTTTTCTTCATACTTGCGCAGCTTATCGGCAAGAATCTCTTTAATGGCGCCTTCCATTTTGTTCAGCCCCTCACCGGTTACACAGTCGGTCAGGATGCACTTTGTGGTCTCGTTTGTGTAGCGCTTCATCCAAAGTGCGTTTTGGTTGGGGTCGGCAAGAGATGCCTTGTTGAGCAGAAGTAGCGTCGGCTTGCCCTCTGTCAGGCGTTTGATCTCGGGATTGCGCGAGGAAAATGGAATACGCGCGTCGAGAATTTCAATAATGATATCTACGTTTTTGAGGTTTTCGGAGATCATACGGCGCGTTTTGGCCATATGACCGGGGAACCATTGTATTTGTTCCGAAGGCATGAGAGCACCTCGCTTTCAGTCAAATTTTGAAGTGAAAATTAAGAAAACACAGTAAAGGGGACAATGCGCACAATGACCTTGCCAAGCACACAGCGCTCATCAACAAACATAATGCTTGAGTCGCGACTGTCGCGTGAGAAGTTGCGGTTGTCACCAAGCACAAACAACTGTCCCTCGGGAACCGTTACCGTCATTGTGTCGGTTATACTGTTGTACTTCCAATCGGGGCGGAAATACAGGTATTGGTCTATAATCGCGTCGGCATTGTTCTTGAGCACCGCGTGCTCATCCTCGTAAAGAACGCCATCCACAAATATTGTGTTGTTTTTAAAGTCGATCTCTACCGTTTGTCCGCCCGTTGCGATCACGCGCTTGACAAGCATTTTTTCAAGATTCGGCTCTTCATCAGTCAAATGAAAGACGATGATATCATCCTGCTCGGGCTCGTAAAAAAGGCTGTAAAGCAAAAGGTTTTCGCCGTCATAGAGCGTATTTTCCATTGAAGCGCCTTCCACACGGCAAAGGCGCAGCACAAAGGTGAAGATCAGTAAGAGAATAGCCAAGGACCACGCAAACATTTCAAGCGCATCAAAAAAGAAACCGTACCTGTCTTCGTTTTTTGTGGGAGCAGATTGTAATTCGGGTTCGTTGTTCATAGGAAAGATCCTTTCAAGCTTATTTTGTCAAAAGCTCCATCAGGCGGTAGCCGTCGGCAACGTAGTATCCCGTCGCGGTTGCGTGATCCTCATCAAAAGCGGATACGCCTTCAAGATCCTTTTGGGAATCGTAAATAAAGAAGGGAACGGGATCGGAGGTGTGCGTACGCAGGGCAATGGGCGTGGGATGGTCGGGAAGTACCATAATGCGATAGTCCTCGCCGCATTCCTTGAGATAAGAAAGAACGGGAGCAAGGATCTCGGCGTCAATTTTTTCAATTGCGAGAACCTTGTTTTCTATTTCCGCTCGGTGACCGCACTCGTCGGGCGCTTCTACGTGAATGTAAACGTAATCGTAACCGTCCGAAAAAGCCTTGATTGCGGCATCCGCTTTGCCGCGGTAGTTGGTGTGCACGTTGCCCGTAGCACCCTCAACGTCAATCGACTTCATACCTGCGCAAATGCCAATGCCCTTAATGAGGTCAACCGCAGAGATAACAGCGGCGTCAAGTCCCCATTTTTCGCGAAAGTTGGGGAGCTGCGGCTTTTTGCCGGGGCTCCAGAGCCAAGCGGAGTTTGCAGGCTTTAATCCACGCGCGCGGCGTGCCTCATTGACGGGGTGATGATTGAGGATATCATAGCTCTTGCGCATCAAATCGTAAAACTCTCTGCCGCCGTTTTCTGCTTTGGGGAGATAATCCTTGATGTGCTTGCCAAGAATGTCGTGGGGGCGCATAAAGGGATATTTCTCGTCGCCGTTCTTCCAAAGCAGGCAGTGGCGGTAGCTCACACCCGTGTAAAAGTGGCGATATTCGTTTCCAAGCTCGGCTTCAAGCGCTTTGATGAGCTCATCCGCCTCGGCGGTTGTGATCTCGTCGGCACTGTGGTCAAGGATGATCTTGTCATCGTAATCACCCTCATCGGTAAGGGTTACAACGTTACAACGGTAAGCCGTTTCATCGGGCTGCATATCAAGTCCCATACTCATCGCCTCAAGAGGGGAACGACCCTTGGAGTAAACCTTGGGGTCAAACGAAAGGATCGCCATGTTTGCCGTGTCGCTTTCGGGAACCATACCCTCGGGCACGTTTAAAACGGTGCCCACAAGCGATTTTTGGGCAAGCGCGTCCATTGTAGGCTTGTTTGCCGCCTGCATTGGGGTCTTATTTGCGAGCTGTTCTATTTTTACATCCGCCATACCGTCGGGAATCAAGACAAGATATTTCATACAAATCGGGTCCTTTCGCGAAAAAATTCACATTCTATTATACCACACAAATTGCAAAAGTGCAATAACCTATATTATATTTTTTACAAAATAATATATAAATTTCGACCTTTTTGGAGAACATTTTCTATTTGTAATTGACAACGCACTGCCTGTGTGGTATAATGACTTGTGAAAATCCCCAAAGGAGGGAATTGCAAATGAATGAGCAAAAGACAAGTCAAGAGACTCTGCAAAAAATAAACGAACAGAACAAAAAGATGCGCAAAAAGCTTTTGCTGGCTCTGTGCATAACGGTAGGCGTTGTTATCCTTTTGGTGGCGGTGCTTTTGATCGTAAAGGCTTGCCAAGAAAACGACGGTGCATTCTCTTTGCCCGACGATTATTTTTACCCGACCTACCAGGGCGATATTTTTGAATATGACGACTATCTTGACAAACGCCCCGACGTCATTCTTTATTGCGAGGACCCCGACGGACTTGGTCGCACCACATCGATCGATTCCGCAAGAGAGGATGAATTTGCTCCCGAGGTATTGTTTTTGCGCGATTTTATTCAAATTATGATGCACGCAGACGTGGATGCATATAACGACTGCTTTAATGAGATCTATTACAAAAAGAACGAAAAGCAAGAGGCTTTTTCGCAGCAAATGATCTACGAGGCAGAAATTCGCTTCGCCGGCGTTGAAGACGGCAAAAACGGTGAAAAGATCGCAACCTATTATCTTTTTTACAAGCTTTATGAGAACGACGGCTCCTTGCGCCGCGACGTTGGTAGCGATGCCGTAGTGCCGATGCGCGTTGTTCTGCGCACTACACAAACGGGAGAGATCTCCATCAGCGAGTGGGAAAGCACAAGAACGAAATAAATTTGTAATCGGGGATAAAACGGTATGCAACAATTTACAATTAGCGAAATGCAAGAAATGCAAAAACTTCTTCAGGAAAAATACAAAGATAAATGGGAGCCGATCTGTCCCCAAATCGGGCAAAACAAGCTCCTTTGGATGATTGGCGAGGTTGGCGAAGTTATTGACATAGTCAAGAAAAACGGTGGCGAGAAGGCTTGCACCGATCCCGAAATTCGCTCCGCTCTCATCGAAGAAATGGCAGACGTGCTGATGTATTTCAACGACGTGATGCTTTGCTACGGTATCACCGAGGAAGAACTCAAAAAGGCTTACGTCGAAAAGTTTGAAAGAAATATGAAGCGGTGGTAAGTAAAGGGGCGCAAATAATGGAACTTTGGGATTTATATAATGAGAACCGCGAGCTTGTGGGCAAAACAATGATTCGCGGACAAGAGGTTCCGCAAGGCTTTTTCCATCTCAGCGTGCAGGTTTGGATTAGAAACAGCCTCGGAGAGTATTTGATCTCACAGCGCAGCGCTGATCGCCCGGTTTTCCCTTTGATGTGGGAATGCGTTGGCGGTGCCGCCCTCACTGGTGAGGATAGCTTGACTGCCGCCTTGAGGGAAACCAAGGAAGAGGTCGGTGTAGAGCTTACGCCCCAAAATGGAAAGCTTGCATATTCTGCCGTTGGTAGAATAGTCGACGGCGTAAGGATCCAAGATATTTTAGATGCTTGGATATTCGAATACGATGGCGACGTCGATTTACATAACGCAACCACAGCCGAGGTAGCACAAGTAAAATGGATGAATCGCGACGAAATTCGCACTTTGTTTCAAGAAAAGAAATTTGTGCATACGCTTCATTATTTCTTCACCGAAATCAAAGATAAACAAATTTAAATCAAAAAAACGTATCAGGAATAATTGCTGTTCCTGCATAAAATTACACCGTTTTCTTCTCGTTAAACGGCACAAACTTTTATCAAAACGATAAAAAGGAGGCTGTTTTATGAAGAAAACGGTGTTGTTTTTTATGCTTTTTGCAGCTCTTTTGGGGTGTTTTTCTTTGCCCGCACAGGCACAAGCGGTGCGCCATCAGTGGTATTGTAAGCACGCAAAGGATCACGTGCAACCGATCCTTGACCAAAGACTTGCTTTTATCGAGGATCATAACGCATACTATATCGACCGTCGCCATAGCGATGCAAACGCAGACGAAAAGGTTATCTATCTCACCTTTGATGCAGGCTATGAGAACGGCAACATTGAAAAAACGCTTGATATTTTGCGCGAAGAAGAGGTTCCCGCAGCATTTTTTATTCTTGACACAATGCTTTACAAAAGCCAAGATCTCGTTGCGCGAATGGTAAACGAGGGGCACACCGTTGCCAATCATACCGCGCGACACAAGGATATGTCGCAGTATTCAAACGAGGCGTTTCTTGCAGAGCTGCACACGCTCGAGGCTCTTTACAAAGAGAAGATCGGCGAAGAAATGGCAAAATATTACCGTCCCCCCGAGGGTGTTTTTAGCCGCGAAAATCTTGCTTGCGCTGCGGAAAACGGATACAAAACCATCTTTTGGAGCTTTGCATATCCAGATTGGGATAATAATCGGCAAATGACACCTGAGAAGGCAAAGCAAATCGTTCTCGATAACCTGCACAACGGCGAGGTGATGCTTTTGCACCCAACCTCAAGCACAAACGCGCAAATTTTAGCAGAGGTTATTCGCGAGGCTCGTGCGCAAGGCTACCGCTTTGGCACGCTTGATGAGCTAACGGGAGAGGTTGTGCAATGAGAAGTGCAAAACGAATTGCAAGCGTTTTATTCATTCTGCTTTTTCTTTTTCGCCTGCTAACGGTTTCGTGTGCGGCAGAAATCAAGGTGTACCGCTCTGTGCCCACCGAAAAAAAGCAGATTGCGCTCACCTTTGACGATGGCCCGCACCCGATACTGACACAGCGCATTTTAAAAATTCTCGATGAATACGGCATAAAAGCCACCTTTTTTATGGTAGGTGAGAACGTTTTGAACTATCCCGAGGCAGCGCAAGCGGTTATTGACGCAGGGCATGAGGTAGGCAATCACACCTTCAGCCATCCGCACATCGGCAATTTAAGTGAAAAAGCAATTTTTGACGAGATCGGCAAGTGTGAGGATGCTTTAGAGGAGCTTTGCGAATACCGCCCGCATCTTTTGCGCACACCGCAAGGGGCGCTCACGCCAAGCCTTGAGCGCTGCCTTTTGGATGACGACTATATCCTCGTTTTATGGAGCCTTGATACGCGCGATTGGGAAAATAAAAGCACCGCCTCTATTGTTAAGACGGTGCTTAATGGTGTGCAATCGGGGGATATCATCCTGATGCACGATTTTATTGGGCACAACAGCAGAACGCCCGAGGCGCTCGAAAAGATCATTCCCGTTTTGCTTTCCGAGGGCTACGAATTTGTTACCGTCAGCGCATTATTGGGCTTGCGATGAGGGAAGCGTGAGGATGCGGTCGGCAATTTTTTGGGCGTCCTCGCGGCTGTGCGTTACAAGAATGGCAGATGCGCCACGAGCATTTAGATAGTCCTTGATTTTGGGAGAAAGGCTGCCGCGCAGCTCCTCGTCAAGTGCGGCAAATGGCTCGTCTAAAAGGAAGAGATCGCCGCCATAGGCAAGCGCACGCGCCAACGAGGCGCGGCTCTTCATACCGCCCGAAAGCTCTGCAGGGTATTTGTCAGCGGCATCCAAAAGCCCGACAAGCGAGAGACATTCTGCAACGGTCTCTTCAATGTTTTCGTTCTTTTCATCCATTACAATAGAAACGTTTTCATTTACTGTCAACCATGGGAAAAGACGAGGCTCCTGAAAAACGTAAGTCACTTTCTCCGCAGTGCTTTCAATTTCGCCCTTTTGCGGCTTGTAAAGACCTGCAATCAGGCTCAAAAGGGTGGTCTTTCCACATCCCGAGGGGCCCATTACGGCAAGGATCTCGCCTTTGTTAAGTTCAAGGGAGAAATCCTCAAGCACAGTCTTTTTGCCAAAGGCAAAGTCAACGTTTGTTATTTTCAGCATATCAAGCAACCTCCTTTTGAGGTATATTGCCTGCAAGCTTTGCAAAAAGAGCAGAAACGCCAAACTCGATGGCAAGGCTCAAAAGAACCACCGTCAGGGTCCAAGCAAACATTTCGGCACTCATAATGTAGAGCTTTGCTTCCCCTATCATTGTGCCAATGGTGCTTGGCGGCATAGCAATAATTTCTGCGGCGACGCCTGCCTTCCAGGCAAGTCCGATAGCGGTTTTGCAAGCCGAAAGAAAATATGGCTTAACAGAGGGAAAAATGAGCACGCGCAAACGCTTAGAGAGCGAAAATCGATACATTTTTGCTACCTGTGCAAGTTGGGGATCAATGCTTGCAATACCTTGGTCAAGATTGGTCCAAACAATGGGCAAAACGATCAAGAACGTAATAAAAGCGGGCACCTTTACGGGACCGAGAAACAGAAGCATCAAAATAATAAAGGATGCCACGGGCGTTGCCTTTACAACTGCCATCACGGGGTAGATCAGGTCGCGCACAAAGCGAAGCTTTGAGGTGATTACCACTAAAATGCAGGCAAAAAGAATTGCACTAAGCGTTCCCAAAAGAATATTGCCAAGCGAGGTTGCGGTTGCTATATAGAATTCTTTTGTTTGCAAGAGTTCCCCCAAGGTTTTGAGAACGGAGAGAGGGGAGGGAAAGAGCAAGGGCTTTCCAAAACTGTGTGTGGCAAGTGCCCACACACCCAGCCAAAAGGCCGCGACAAGGAGTGCGCGGCCTATTTTTTTTAGAGCTTTCATTTTTCGTTACTCAATTACTTTGCGTAATAGAAATCATCTGCGGGCAGCTTGTTACCAACCGATGCTGGAGCAATACCAAAGAGAACGCCAAGGTAGGTCTGCATAGCAGATTTCATAGCAGCACCGTCAAGGAAGCATACGTTGCAGTTGGGGAGAGCCTTTTTCGCTACGGGAGCGCTTGTAAAGATGCCGTTGTCAACGATCATTTGTGCGGCACTGTCGCGGTCGGTGGAGAGATATTCGATAGAAGCCTTGTATTCCTTCAAGAAGTTTTCAACTGCTTCGGGATAGCTTTCCAAAAATGCGCGGCGAACAACGACGCAGCCTTGCACCAAAGAATCCTTGGGAGCAACCTTATTCCACTCTGCGGTCAGATCCATAGCGGTTGTCAGGGTAGGTCCGTTTTCGGCATTTTTAGCGGTGTTTGTAGCAATGGTTACCATCGGCTCGGGGAGAACGGCAATGTCAACAAGACCGCTCGCAACGGCATCCTTGAGAGCCGCAGGCTGTGCGTAGGTCGAGGAATTAATGGTGATATCCTCGCCAACCTTCAGTCCGTTTTGCTTGCAAAGGTAAGTGAAAATAAAGGTCGGGTTCTGTGCGGGAACGTAAACGGTCTTTCCACGCAGGTCCTCAAAAGAAGTAACCGTTTCGTTTTGATTGGTCAAGAGATAGAGGCAACCGAGCGTATTGACGGCAAGAACAACAACGCCACCCTCTGATTTGTTATAAATGTTAGCGGCGGCATTGGTGGGCAGGGCAGCGATGTCGGCACTTCCGTTCAGGAGTGCGGCAGTTACGTAAGAAGCGTCGGTTTGCACCGAGAAATTGTATTTTTCGGTGGTCGTGCTCGCTTTTGCATCATTCATCAGTTTTGCCATACCAAATCCGGTGGTACCGTTCAGGGTATAAACGTTGATGGTGGGCGTTTCGGTATTCGGATCCTCGTTTTTGTTCTTGAGAAAATCACAAGAAACCATAGAGAAGAGGAGAATTGCAACGAGTGCGATGGAGAGTAAACGTGTTTTCATAATTTTGTTTCCTTTCTGTATATGATTTATTTTATTGATAATTTTGAAGCATTGCATCCGCGTCAAGCAGATGAATGGTGCGTCCCTCTTTTTGAATATATCCGTCAAGGGTCAGCGTGTCAAACGCGCGGTAAAGAGAGGCTCTGCCAATGTCCAGCAGCTCCGAAAGTGAGGAAAGGGAAGCGTCAAGTTCGATTGTTTCTTTCTCGAATGAAGATAGATACAAGGCAAGCCGTCTTTCGGCAGACCCTGCTGTTAAATAGCGAATTTTGCGGTTTAAATAACAAATTCTACCCGACAAAAAGCCGAGGTAATTATAAAGAAAGGTCTTGTCCGTTTCAAGCAATTCGCGTATGGCTTCCTCGCTGAAAAAGAATACGCGGCAACGCTTTTTTGCACGAATGGAGCTGACGTAGTTTTGGTTGGTGAAAAGATTGGCAATGCCAAAAAAGTCACCCACTCCAAAGAAACGCAAAAGGGCGTTTTTGGATTCGTCAACCGTTGTGGCAGCCGCCTCGCCCAAAAGGAAAATGCCTGCATTGTGCGATCCCTCGTTTTTTGAGAGAATGAGATCGCCGTCCTCAAAGTCTGCAACGCGGCAACCGTGCTTCTCAAAAACCTCGGTAGCGTGCAAAGGATCCACGCCGCTAAAGATCGGCGATCGGAAGATTTTTTCAATTTCTTTCTTGGTTAAAGTCATAAAGCACCGCCTTTTGTATCGTATGAGACAATTATAGCACAATGTTAAAGATTTGTCAATAGGGAAATGAAAGAAATTTGAAATAAAGTAAAAAAGATTTTGCATTTGATTTTGGAGAAATTCTATTCAATTTTTTCAAATCCTCTTGACCGCGCGCGAGAGTTGGTGTATAATGAAAATACAATATGTATGAG